>MTMJ01000062.1 GCA_002010045.1 Archaeoglobus sp. JdFR-22
GTTGTCAATGTCCTTTTGATTGGGATGGTTGTAGCTGTTGGTATAAGAGAAAAGAGAGTCTTGCAGAGGTTGGCTGAGATGTGAGTTGGCAAGTACCTTACAAAGATTTAAAAACTATTTGTTAAAGGTTCAGGAGATGCCAGTCTTAGAAGGTGCAATAATTTACGCAAATCTGATCGTTCTGCTAAGCCTTGGCTTAACAATGACATATATCACCACTGCTGTACCCAACTTTGCACAGGGGTCTTTTGCAGTGTTCGGTTCATATGTGTCTCTGACTCTTCTCAGGCTTCATGGTCTCAACCCCATATACTACCTGATTGGTGAGCCATCAGGAAAAGAAGACTTTTTTAAATATATCATGACTTCAATTCCAATTTCTTTTGTTCTTGGTGGTGTTCTTGGTGTTTTAATTTATGTACTTGTACTGAAACCTCTGATTGCCAAAGGTGCTGAGGTTGTAATGCTGATGATTGCCACTCTTGCTGTTGATTTGATACTGCTCGGCTGTCTTGGTGCATATGCGGGTTATCTCGGTTCAATAACGAAAAAAGGAGCAGTGAAATTCATATTCACTCCTTATGATATAAATATTGGTCCCACTCAGGGCATTTTTATTGTATCAATTCTCGTGATTCTGATATTGCTCTTTTCTCTTTTTCTTCTCCTCTATAAAACCAAATTTGGAGTTGCTATGCGTGCATCGATGGAGAATCCTTCTCTGGCTGTGATTATGGGGGTTAACGTTGAATACACGAGAATTTTCTCGTGGTTTCTTTCCGGTGGACTTGCTGCAGTTGCGGGCTGTCTTTTACCATTCAGACAGGAGATTGTTCCGGCAACTGGCAGCATAATAATAGTATCTATATTTGCAGCCAGCATTGTGGGGGGTCTTGGAACAATCTACGGTGCCTTGTTTGGGGGATATATAATCGGAATATCTGAGTCATATATAACATATCAGCTCTCCACTGTGTTTGGTCCCGGAATTCTTGTGTACGGGAAGGTTATATCACTTGTGATTCTTGTAATAACGCTTATACTTGCACCAAAAGGCTTAACTGGAGTGAGATGGAGGAAAATATGGCGCAGGAGTACCTCATCCTGAATATTCTGCTCTGGATTGGATTTTACCTGATAGTTGCTCTCAGCCTGAACATAGAATATGGTTTCGGTGGAATTCCAAATTTTGGCAGGGCTCTGGCAGTATTAATGGGTGCAGTAGCAGTCGGAAGTCTTACAAACAGAATTCTAATGCTTTACTTTGGTATAGGTGGGCAGATTGTTGAGGCGAGCGGGTCAATAAAGACGATTACAAACGACCTTGTTGCGCAAAATCCAGCTGCAGGGATATCTCTTTTTATAATCAGCATTGTGGTTGCGGCAATCCTTGGTTCTCTGACGGGTGCTCTATTCATTCTTCCAAGTGCGAAGCTCTCAGAAGATTATCTTGCGATTACCCTCCTCTCAATTAGTGAAGTTGTTTTCATGACCACCTACTACCATCCCGACATTATAGGAGGATACTATGGAATCTCAGTACCAAATTTCTTTGCATTTATACCCGGGGAACAAAGATTACTCCTTTTTGCGGTACTTTCTCTATTTTTCGCCTTTTTAACGTATCTCTTTGTAAACAGAATTCTGACATCCCCTTACGGTAGACTTCTGAAAGCCATGAGAGAGGATGAGACTGTTGTAAAGACATACGGTAAAGATGTGATGAAAATAAGAATAAAAACAGTGGCAATCGGTTCAGGAATAGCGGCTGTTGCCGGAGCGTTATACTCCATGTATGCGGTCAATGTAATCGCTACAAACTTCAGCAGAGTTGAGTGGACTTTTTACCCATTTCTGATGATTCTGCTTGGAGGTCTCGGAAATAGTAGAGGTGTGGTTGCTGGTGTATGTGCTTTTGTAACGGCAAGGATTACTCTGACAACATACAAATTTGAAATAGCTCAGGCATTCAACCTTCCATTTGACCCTGTATGGCTTGAATACATTTTATTCGGGTTATTGATGCTGTTAATACTTGTTTACAGACCCGAGGGTATTTTCAAAGAGAAACCAATTTATACAAAACCTGTGAAGAAGGTGTTGAAAAAAGAAGGAGTGCTGAAGTAGCAAAAACGTTATATCTTCTTCTTCCTCAGATAGGTCTCGCTCCCACATATCGGGCAGGTTTCACCTTCCACTGGTCTTTTGCATCCCTTGCACACCCTTATCCATCTGTATGTCCTTGAGATTCCTGTCTGCATTATACTGTCAACCTCTATACCCATGAGAGCTGCAATATTCTGGATTGCATAGTCGTCTGTCACGATTATTGCACCTTTCTCCCTCAAATCCAGTGCTTTTGCAATTAACCGGATGTCTGTATCAGATAACTTATAGATATCTCCACTTTTTATCGCCGCTTCTCGCACAGCTTTAACCGACTCATCATCTGGCTCTTCAATTTTGATATCTATTAATGATAGAAATAATTTTGATTCCTCGTCTTTAATTTCGTCAAGTACTTCGGGAATTGTTACCATATTTCTGTATTTCTTTCTCATGAAAATGGCACATGAATCGACCACGTACATAATAGCAAAAGGCGTTAAATGTTTAAATTGGTTATGTGATTGTAGTTCGCAAAGTCAAAAAATCTCATCATTTCTCCTTAGAAAAATATTTTGTATCTTGCACCTATTATTTACTGTGACCTCTCAGAATAAGAAATCCCTGAAACCTTTTTTGATAGGGATAGCTGGCGATAGTGCAAGCGGAAAGTCAACTTTTGCGGAGAGCATTGTAAGCCTGTTTGGGGAGAAAAATGTGCTCTCGATAAGTCTCGATGACTACCACACTTACGACAGGGCTGAGAGGGACAGGCTGGGAATTACACCCCTCAATCCAGATGCAAATGATCTGAAACTTGCCAACGAGCAGATAAAATCACTTAAAGAAGGTAATAAAATTTTGAAGCCTGTTTATGACCACAGCAAGGGGCAATTCGGTAAGCCAGTGTGGACTGAACCGAGGGAAATAGTAATAATAGAAGGTTTGCATACGCTTTACCGGAAAAAAACCCGGGATTTGTTCAACATCACCATTTTCATGGATCCAGATTACGAAATAAAGAGGGAGTGGAAACTCAATAGAGACGTTAAGAAAAGGGGACATAGAGAGGAAGATGTTATTAAAGAAATGGAGAGGAGATTGCCTGACTACAGAAAATATATTGCTCCTCAGAGAAACAAGGCAGAAATCTTGATTCAGATAAAGAGGGATAAAAGAAGGAATAACTATCGCAAGGGGACTCCTTACTGGATTAGAATCTACCAGCAAATCACGAATGAAAAGTTAAGCGATGTTTATCTGCCATTAAAGCTCTCATCAATGTGTGAACAGAATGCTGAAGAACTCTACTTTGAGTACAGAAAAAGTCAGAGGGAGAAGAGGAATTACAGTATTATCGAGTTTAATGGAGTCATCAGAAGAGAAGCCCTGAAAGACGTTGAAGAGAAAATCAAGGAAGTGGCTGGAAGGAGGGGGCAAATTCTCAGAAACAATTTTATAAGTGAAATCGAGCTCGGAAAGATGATTGTTACATGGAGAGTGGCTGAGAGATATAGAAACTTTACAGAGATGCGTTGGGTTTAATTAAAATTCAATCTCTTAACTACCGTGATAAAATCGTCTTTTGAGACTCCACATCTCTTGAATTTATCAAATAATTTGCTTTTTTGCTCTATTTCTAAGTAATTGCATTCTGCACTCAATTCTCTTCCAAGTAAACCTGTCAAAGCAAATCTCTTTAATTCGTCCCTTAAAAACGTATTTTTATCAGCAAGAATAATTTCCTCATCAGATAAGATATACTGAAGATTTTTCAGACTGTTTTTCAGACTGTCTGAAATCTGGCTCTTAATGTGGCTCTCCAGAATATCAGCACTTCTCCTTTTTAGGATGTTTACCGATGGTTTAAGTGAATCCGGTATGTCCATGCTGTAATTTTCGATTTTCCTTACAATGCTCGATAACTCCTCAAACTCTTTAACGAGGAAAACCTCAAAATCATTTTCATTTAATTCTCTGAAGCCTTTTTTCCAGTTCCATAATTCGATGTAAGGGATTTTTCTATCCGATAGTCCAGAATCGAGACATACAATATGGAGGTCTAAATTATTAACCTCAGCGTTCAAGTATTCTTTAAAAAATCTGGTCATATTCTCCGATTCTGTATTTCTGTTTTTAACAACCTCAAGAACTATATCGATGTCCCTTGCAGCTCTTTTTCTCAATACACTTCCGCCAATTCCAATTTTTGTTATCTTAAATGGTCGATTCTCCTCGCTCAACCTTACTGCGCTATCACAGACTCTCTGAATTACATTTGCAGCCTTCTTTGACTTTAAGGACTTTTTCAAGTCCATGATGTATTTTTAAGAAACGGGCTAAAAATTTTTACGTATAGACGTATCCAAGTCTGGTGTAATCAAGACATCCATAGTATAGATTAAGATGAGCATTTGCGATATTATCCCACGATGTTTTTCGTGCATAATCAAACAACCTTTCAGCAAACCTGTCCGAAACCTCAGAATCGAGCAAAATTTCTTTTATAGCGTGTTTTAAGGTATTTTTATCAATAGCTATCCTGTAAAAACTTCCTTCCGGAAATTCTGCAAAATTAATAACATCAGATGCGATTACAGGTCTTCTTGCAACTGTGTGCATGATACCTGAAGCTGAAATCTTGGGATATGTGTCGTCCTCGAGTGTGACAATAACATCGCAGGCATTCAGATAATAAAACAGCTCCTCATCGGATACGAAATTTGTAATAAGTCTTACATTTTCCTGCACACCGAGTTCTTCAATCAACTCAATACATTCGTTGTAAAATTTCTGACCATTTTCATATAACACATGCGGATGGATATCTCCAATGTGAACATACTGGATTGGAATTTCGTCTTTTAGCTCTGCGACAGCAAGGATTATTTTATCAATATTCTTTCTTCTTTCCAGAAACGCATGAGAAATAATAATTCTGCGATTCAGCGGTAGCTCAAGAACGTTTCGTGCATGTTCCATTGGAATTTCCGGAACTATCAGCGTTCCGTGTGGGATTACCTTTACCATTTCTGGCTGGATTCCCTTATCATTAATCAGTCGTACTCTGGCTTCTTCTTTATGGACGATAAAATAATCTGCACACTCTATCAGGTCAAATTCGCCATTACAATCGACCGTATGTAATGTCATCAATACTCTACCCCTGAATGTGTCTCTAACAACATTCAGCAGGTTTTTCAAACCACGGAATATACCATACTCATGTTGTACGTGGATTATATCTGGATTGTATGCTTCCAGTTCCTCGAGTAACCTTGTATCCACATAATTCCTGTTAAAACACCGTATAAATTTGATATCAGACTTGAAATCAGGTTGCTGGTTGTCTATACAATCTTCTGCGAATACCACAACTTCATGCTCGCCTGACAACTCTGCTGCAAGATGTTCTGTATATGTGGCAATTCCACATTTTACTCCAAATGTGGCTACTAAGGCAATTCTCATCTTAACCCCCTCTTTTTTTCTTGAAATAATCATAATAATTATATTACTCCTTCGCCAAAGAAAGAATATAATAGTGCGATATATAAATTTTTTTATTGCTCAAATATTTTAGATATAATATTAAGGGTATAATATTGAGTTTTGCTATTCTATCCTGCCAGAATCCAGAACAGACATCAATTCAGCAATATCCACTTCTCCAATTCCAACAGCAAAATCCGCAGCACCGTAAGATATCAGCATTTTATCATCTATCAACTGTGCACCACATGGAAATACAGTAAAAGGTCTGTCTCCAAAGGTTTCATAGATTTCTCGCGGTTCCATGATATAGTGCGGTGAGACTGCTTTAATCTCCATTTTACTGTCCATTAACATTGCAAATACTCTGTAGTGGGTAGTTTTCCTGTCAACACCATGCAAGAGGAAAAGGTATTCTTTATCTATCTTAATAGGTGGAGTACTCCATCCAATTTTGTCTTCGAATTCAGCTGCCTCAAGTACATGGAATGTATTCTCAACATTAACCTCCTTGAACTCTTTAAAATCCAGAATGTCTTTTGACACATTACTCATAACTGTATAGAAATTCTCATCTTTCATATGTAGCCTGTGGAATAACTTCAAGTCTCCATCAATTTCGGAAATAAAAGCATTCTTGTCACTTATCACGAACTCACGAAATTCTGGAGGCATTCTAAAGACACATATCTTTCTCCATATACCATCTTCCATTAAAGCAGTAACGGGCAAAGTCCTTTCTGTCCGAATCGCCGGGTTGAAGTAATCGACTGTTCTCCCGCAATATGTCATGAATCTTTTACCCTTGATTTCGTAAACTCTCGGGTCTTCGACACCATAAAGATCGAATTTGTTGTCAGGGAATACTTTTATTTCACCTGTGTAGTTGCCGAGTGTCAGACCATTGTAAATCTCTTCAACGGGGATTTTTATTTCCACAACCGCGCTTGCATAGGTGTAATATCCGACTGTTATCCTCCCGTAGATAACAACAACCCCGTTCTCAACGATCATAGAGGGATTAAAAATCGTGACAGGATTATCAAGAGGATACCTCTTCAGGTGAACTCTATTTGCTGTTATTACACCCAGTCTTCGAACAATATCCTCAGTCCTGTTCTCCCTCAATATGCAATTTTCTCTTGTTAATTTGCAGATAGGTTTGAACACATATATAGTATAAGGGAACATTGAAAAAACCTTTCGATTGTGTGATGATGAGACAAAGAGAAATTGAAAAATTTATGCCAAAAAATGGCATTGAATTATAAATACTCCTTTAGGCGACAGAATCCTTCAACCAGATTCTGTTAAGTTAAGGAGTATGTTACCAAAAAGTTTACCGAAAAGTTTATATTGTTTAAATACCTACTATATAGTAGGTGTGAGAAATGATTTGTAAATTCTGTGACTCACAAAACACAGTTAAGATAGGAATAAGAAATGGTAAGCAAAGATATAGATGTAAAGATTGTGGTAAGAGATTTGTTGATAATGGTAATCTTCCCAGAATGAGGACTCAAACAGAAGTTATTGCTTTTGCTATTGATTTGTATTATGAGGGGTTGAGTGTTAGGAAAGTGCAGAGACAAATCAAGAAAGTTTTTGGAGTGAAAGCGTCTCAGGTTGCTATTCACAACTGGATAACCAAATATTCTGAGATTGTTAAGGAATTTTTAGAATGTTATAGATTTGAGTTGGGTGATACATGGCATTGTGATGAAACAGCAATCAAGATTAATGGGGAGCAGTGGTGGTTTTGGGAGATTATAGATAGGGATACAAGATTCATGGTTGCTTCACTCCTCTCAAAGAGTAGAGGAGCTGATGAGAGTAAGGAGTTATTCAGAAGAGCAAGCGAAATTATGAAAAAGAAGCCAAAGGAAATTATTTGTGATGGGTTACAAGCATACAAGAAGGGATTTAACAAGTATTTCTATGACCACCATCAATCATGCAAGCTAATACAGAGAGCGGGGATAAGAGGGATTAGGTGCAATAATATTGTTGAAAGATTGCATGGCACTTTAAAGGATAGATTAAAACCAACAAGAGGATTAGATGAAGAACCAAAAACAGAGAAAATCTTGGATTGTTGGTGGATTCATTATAACTTTGTGAGACCTCATAGTGCATTGAATGGAGAAACTCCAGCTAAAAAAGCTGGATTTGAGTTGGAAGTTGAGAGTTGGAGAGATTTAATTGAGTTGGCATGTAAGAATAAGTATTCAATAGAGATAAGAGATACTATAAATTTAAAAGTAGAGAATCAACAAGTTGAAGTGTTGGTTGATTAATATTTGTCAAATATTTTCGCCAACTTATAGGTTAAAAAAATGTGTAAAGATAACCTTTTTAAAATATGGATTCTATACAATCCTTTAAGGCATTCTTTGTCACCAACAAAATGCCTTAAAATGATGCCCCAGAGGGGATTTGAACCCCTGAAATTGGACTTGCGAAGTCCACGGCGTATCCGCTCGTCGACTGGGGCATTAACATGATTGCCCCGCCCGGGACTTGAACCCGGCTTGCCTCTTCGGCGGAGAGGTCGCATTTCCACTAGTCAGCGGGGCAATCACTTATCATTTTGAAGTTTAATAAAGATTGCGTTATCTTTTACGATTGTTTTGCCGTTCATCTCAACCTCTCTAAGTTCAGATGTTGCGTCTTTAATGTCAATAATTTTAATATCTTCTATATTTCTTTCTAACTTGACGAATATTTTTCTATCACCTGTAATTGCAATATCAAATTCAGAATTTTTTAAGTTATTTTTAATTAAGACCTCTTCACTTTTTATTTGCGTAGATTCCTTATCGAAAGAAAGTTCTCCACTTCCTTCTCCAACCCCTTCAATTTGCCTCGTTCCTTCGATTGTAAATTGCTTTGAAGGAAAAATATCATCCTTTATACAGTACTTACCTCGTCCAATCTCCTCGACCACATCAGCCTTTTTAAGCCATGATAAAAATTTTGAACCATATCCTTTCTTTGTAATCTCTGCATACTTCTCTTCATTTATTTCTTCGATAGTATCCCCTACTTTCCATAAATTGATTACTTCAACATTTTTCAATTTCTCCATAATTTTTATAGTTGGAGTGTGTTTTAGGATTACTTCTCTAAAAATCCTTTTACATTCTCCGTTGTTGCCAATCTCTTTTCTCAATTTTACTCCACTCTCAGTTAATTTAAACTTACCATCATCTGCTTTCTCTACAAGGTTTAAATCAATCAATGATTTAAATTCTTCTTTCTCCTTTGGTGTCTTTAAATCAATTGAGGGGTTTATTTCACTATTTATTTTTTGTAATAGTTCTAATATCTTATTTGCAGAAGCAAACGGTATGAATTTATCTTCTCTTCTACTATAATCTCTTCTAAAATACCTAGCTCTATCAACTAAATAAAATCCACTCAAAATATCTATACACGACCTACCAACAGCATTGTATGTGAAATCTGTATCCCATGTTTTGTTAAACTCTTCCGCAAGTTTTTTACCAAGTTCAAGAGGTGTTATATCTTGATAGGACCTCAATATAGAATAGGCTTTACTCAGAACTGCTGAGTTATTTAAAAGAGATTTTGCCTCGTTTTTTATTGCAGTTTTATCATCGCTTTTGAGATGAACAGCTAAAATTTCTCCTTCTCTAGTTAAGCGGATGCTCCCTCTTTTTACCCTATACGAGCTAATGAGTTTTAATTCTTTCATAATTGGTATGGTGTTGGCTAAAACACCTGTTGATAAACCCGTCTCTTTTTGTAGCTCTTCTTTATGAATACCTTCTCTGTTTCTCCCTAAAATAGTAAGGAGAACCTTTTTTATATTCCTAAAATTGACTTGAATTGGAAATACTACTTCCTTGTTTTTTAAATTTAGAGTATTAACTAACAAACTACTTTCTGGCATTCTTTGTCACCAACTTTTGGTTATTTTTAAGCTTTATATACTTTTTCCCATTATCCACCTACTATCAAGGCTTGGTATCAAAAAGTTTATAAATAATGGTAACTATTCCGTTAGACATGGCAAAGAAAGAGACTTTAACAAGTGTGTATGAATCACGGGGAAAATATACAACGACAATACCCGCAGCAATTGTAGGTGCATTGAATATTGAGAAAGGAGATAAGTTAAAGTGGACAATAAAGGATGATAAATTAGTTATTGAGATAAGGAGGCAAAGCAATGAAAGATGATATTAAAAAATTGTATGACTACATGAACACGTTAGATAACATGCTAACTTCTTTAGTTGAGATATTAGAAGAGAAAGGAATATTAACACAAGAAGAGTGGGAGAAGAGAATAAGAGAGAAAGAGGAGGAAGATAGAGACTTAATAAAGTTCGAGGACTTAGATTAAAATAAATCAAGCGAAGTTTGTTTAGTACGCCCTTCTTCAGTTGGGATAGTGGCTATATTAAGTATCTCTTTTGGTGATAGTTTTCTTCTTCTTTTATTCTCGTTATAGAATCTCTTTAAATCATTGAAAAATATTACTTTCCAACCTTCTTTTTTAACTTTCTCACGTAGTAATTCAGAATTTAACTTTCTATAAAGGGTTCTCTCTCTTTCTTCAGGTATGACAATAATTTTATTTGAATTATGATTTTGTGGAATCATTGAACATCTTACAAATGCCTCAGTTATCGTTGTAGTAAACTCAACTTCAAAAGCAAATTCAATTTTCCCATCTTTTATCCAAAGTAAATCAATTCTCCTTAGATAAGAATTAATGTCATCAGAACTAACATCATCCAAAACAAGAACGTCAAAATCACATAAGCTTGATAGGGGTCTTCCTAAATACATCTTAGTTTGTTCTATATCACCAACCCATATTTTGTAACCCATTTTCTTTCCAATTTCAGCTAAGATACCTATCATCTCATTGTGTTCTCTTTCTCTAACTTTAACTTGTGGTTTGAGACTCCATTTTCCATCTTTCTTCTCTGCATATTCTTCAATGATTGTTCTTACACTTATTGGACTTGGTGTCTGTGCATTTGTGAATTTTAGATAAATTTCTTGGAGTATATCATCGAAAGTAGCAACTTTTCTATAGAGAGTATCTAGAACAACTGCTTCAACCCTCTCATTTAATGGAGTGTGTAAGTAATATTTGCTAGGGTCTTTAAACCACCAACCCTCTCCTTTAATAAATACAAATTCTTTGTTTTTGTTCTCTTTAAGGACTTGTTTAATGCTATTTGGATTGAGTCCAAAGAAACGATATCCATATCTCTGTAAATTATTATAAATAAGAGTGTGTCCTTTTAATATATCAGTTAATGTTGTAGGTTCACCTCTTTCTATAAGTATTCTTATAATCGATTCTAAAATGATTTTTTTAGCTCTATTTTCATCTATTTCTTTTTCTTCGGTTACTTCTGTAGATATTTCAGGTTTTCTAAATCTTATATAGTAGTCTCCTACTGCACTACCATACGGTTGTAAATGAGCTTTAGCTGATGCCCTTGCAGGAGGCTGGTAAATGATTTTTTCTAGTTCAAATCCAGCAAAAATAACAGCCCTCAGAATAGAGTTATAAACTTTTACATCTGTGTTATGAAAAGTTACAGTTAAGTATCTTCCCGGTTTAAGGACTCTGTAAATTTCCCTAAAAGCTACATATAGCCGGTTGTGATAATAGTCAAAATCTTTTTTTTGTTGAGGGTTAATGGTTACCTCATCTTCCCACCAATTTAAATTAAATCTTTCATCCTCAGACTCTCCTCTTAACCAAGATAGCCATAAAGTGCTTAACTCAAAATATTGTATATCCCCCCCCATAAGGAGGGTCAGTAAAAACGTAATCCACACTATTGTCAGGTATGTTGGACAAGTCTAGAGCTGACTGTGTTGAGATTAAAATATTTGCTCCCTTTTCAAAGTCTTCAAATTTCTTAGCTTCTTTGAGATACGAGATATTCTCGTTTGAATCTTCTTTGCCTTTTAATAAGCCTTGCCTTCCATAAAATGCACTCTCAAAAAGCATCCAAACATTAGATTCCATGAATATAGGAGGAATCCAGTACCTATGTTGTGCCCAGAATGAAGTAGCACTAAACTCACTCCAGTGGGCTCTCTCAGATGGTTTAGCTACTGGACATAATTTGCTTGCTAAATGAACCATTGATGTAAACGCAAATTTAAACATATCTCTGTGTAGTTCATCGTCTATAGACTCTATCTCTCTGTAAATGAGTGATAGAGAAATTAAATTCCTTTTTGTGAATAGCTTATCAATAGAGTCTATTTCAGTTTTATGTGTGCCTTCTTTAAATTCTACACCATTAGGGTACTTAAGCTTGTTTTCAGGATACCAACAAGGTTTTTCATGCTCAACTTCTCTTAATTTTAGAATATCGTCTTCGGTAGGACTTTTTTTAAATTTTTTATTGCAGTTAAGACAGAGTAGACGTAGTTCAAAAGGGTTTGGTTCTGTAATTCTCCATATAGACGCCAGTACTATAGCTTTTCTCCCACATTTAGGGCAGACAGTTACATAAAAATCGAGTATTTTGTCTCTTACTTTTTCTTCAATTTCTTTAAATTTATTTTTTAATTCCCCTAAATCTACAGGAGTTAATGTCATTCTGGTGATAAACGTAGCTATTGGGTTTAAGTCAATTGCAATTGCTTTTCTATTCAGTATTAAAGATTCTATGGGTGTCACACCTGAACCACAGAAAGGGTCGAGAACTATATCTCCTTCATTTGTGTAATGTCTGATGTACTCAGCAACAACATTGTGAGGTTTTCTTGCCCAAAATTTATGAATTAAGTGTCTAGGAGGATGTCCTTTTGCTATTAAAGCATGATTTATATGTGATACTTCTATTTCAGATGGCATTTACCACATCAAGAATCACATTTTTTTAAGATTTTTGATTTGTCAGCATATCTTAGCGTGAACCACATTTCCACTTCACCACTTTTCACAATATAACCAACTATTATATTCAAATTCCATTCAAAATTTACACAACACCATTGAATTTTCTGCATTTCAATGAAATTATATATACTCCTTTAGTTAACAGAATCCTTCAACCAAAAATTATTTATAGTAATTCATATACACTAATAATTGAGAAATATAATTGAGAAATGAAGGAGGTGGTGTGTATGGTGAAAGCGGGAAGAGAGATAGTCCCTATGTCTGAACGTGGAGATGTAACAACCAAAAAGCCATACGACCTCTGGATGGATCTGGACAGGTTGTTTGACCAGTTTAGAGCAAGTTTTGATGAAGTATTCTGGCCCTTCGGAAGAAGGAGGGGTGCAGAAAATGGCAGTTTTCCATTGACAGATGTGGCAGACCTTGGAGACAGGTATGAAATGTATGTAGAGATGCCGGGAATTCCAAAAGACAGCATTACCGTGGAAGTAAGCTCAAACACCATTGAGATTTCGGCAAGACATGAGGAGAGTAAAGAGGAGAAGGACAAAAACTGGCTCAGACGTGAAAGAAGCAATGTGAGTTTCTACAGGAGCTTTGAGTTCCCTGAGCAAGTCAAGACGGATTCAGTTGAGGCAGAGCTGAAAGATGGAATACTGCGAATTACACTTCCGAAGGTTGAGCCAAAGCCAATCCAGAAAGCCAGAAAAATAGCCATCAAGTAAATCAAAATGACAGGGATGACTTATGCGCTGCTTCAACAGGCGACTGTTTGAACGGAAAGGGTTGAAGAAGAATCTCATGAAAGACTTGAAGCTTCTCATGGCAAATCTGGACGACATAAAGAACGAAGTCCTCCGAAGAGGAAAAGTTTTAAGAGAAACATAATATTTAAACAATAATATTTTAGTAAATTTTTTAATTTTTCTCCGTTATGTTTCCCCGGGATTTTAAGGGAGAAGCAAATGTAGAAGGAAAATGACTGCGACATCTTTTGTTCCTAAAATATCTGATAAAGTATAAAAACAGTTGTTCAGACAGATTTTTATGCTAAGAATCGTCCTGATTTTGCTTGCAATTGCGCTGGTTCTCTCATTCCTCGCACCTGCTGAGGAAAGACTTGGCAATTCTTATAAATTGATTTACATCCATCTCCCCCTCTCAATAATTTCCTTTGCTTCACTTTTCGTGTTCCCATTTCTAATCATCTTTAACAAAAAGCCGGGCAACTTTATTGTGGTAACCCTCATATTTATTGCTGCAAATCTTATTTTATCTGCCGTTTTCATGTGGGCGGCATGGGGAGGGATATCAACCTCTGAACCAAGAGTAACCTTCAACATCTTCCTTTTACTGCTGGTTGCTTTTTTTGGAGTCTCATTTACAATCTCAAAATATACTGCACTCATTTACTCCATCATCCAGCCTGCACTTGCTTACTGGGTTTATCAGGGCATCTCAGAGCTCCCTCAGCTTCACCCAATTTCCCTTGTTGAGATGGACTTTACAATGAAGCTGCCACTCTTCTTCACCTTTCCAGCTTTTGCAATAATATACTACTGGTTTGGAATGAAATCATTACTGGATAGAGTTTTCAGATATATTAAATACTCGAAATAAACTACATAATTATTTTGTAAACAAAAAATCTTAAGAATACCGTAGTATAATTACAATAATGAAAAATGTAAGTAAAATCCTGCCTGGAAAAAATAAACTGAAAAATTATAAATTTGTAATTGTCGGGATTTTAATGGGAATTCTCGCGTGGATTTTTGAATCCATGATTCACGTTTTTTTACTCAATGAGGGATCGATTACTGATCAGCTTATCAACCCTGACTTTCACCATATATTACAACGCCCCCTTATTCTTCTTCTTTTTGTATTATTCGGTGTTATTCTGCAAATTCAGGTTAACAAAAGAACCAGAATAGAAGATGCTCTAAAGAGATCCGAAAAAGAGAAATCGATGATTCTCGATGCAGCTAACTGGTTTATTGCATATATAGACAATGATGACAACATAATATGGGCTAATAAAACTGCAATCAGCTATTCCAGTGAAAAATATGGTAACATTATCGGAAAAAAATGCTATACGGTGTGGCGTCAGATGAGTGAACCATGTCCCGGGTGTCCGGTTAGAAATGTCAGAATAACAGGTGAAGTGGAAGAAGATGAGATGATTCTACCGAATGGCAGGATACTCAGCATTCATACAAAGGCTGTTAAAAATGAAAAAGGAGAGATTATTGGGGCTATTAAATTTGGTTCAGATATTACAACGCGAAAAAAAGCAGAAGAAAAGGTAAAAGAACTGAATAAAATTCTGCGCTTGCTGAATAAAACACTCAGACATGACATCCTCAATGACCTGACAGTCATAGGCAATTCAATAGAGCTGTTCGAGGAGATGGATAATAAAGAAGTACTTAATTATGCATTTAACACCATAGATAAGAGTGTAAAGCTAATAAAAGAGATGAGAGAGCTTGAATCTCTTATCTACTCAGGTAAAAGAAGCGTTAAACCCTGTGATGTCAGGGAAGTTATAGAAAGTGTGCTGAAATCTTACCCGGTTGAGTGCAATATTGAAGGTGATTCAACCGTTCTGGCAGATGAGGCATTGAGCTCTGTTTTTGATAATATTATCAGAAACGCTATTGACCATGGAAAAGCAGATAAAATTGACATTAAGATTAAAAATACTAACGACATGTGTGAAGTCAGAATTGCGGATAATGGGATCGGAATTCCGGACGACATTAAAGTGAGGATATTTGATGAAGAGTTCAGTGGAGGTGGTGGAACTGGACTGGGGCTATATATAGTCCAGAAAACGGTCGAAAGGTATAATGGAGGTATAAGAGTAGAGGATAACCACCCACATGGTGCTGTTTTTATTCTAAACCTGCCCTCAGTGAAGAGAGAGAAGATTGAATCTCAATAAAAATAGCTGTCAAATAGAATTTAAAATCTCGATACAGTAATCTATTTCCTCTTTATCAATTACAAGTGGTGGAACAAATCGCAATGCATCTTCTGATGTATTGTTTAAAACCAATCCCTTATTAAGAGCTTTTTCCACAAGTTTAGGGCTATTTTCCACCTTTGCTCCGACCATCAGTCCTAACCCTCTTATCGATTCCACAATACTCAACCCTTCAAGCCTCTTTACCAAGTATTTTCCCATTTTCTCTGAATTTTCTACGAGATTTTCTTTCTCAATGATTTCGATGGTTGCAAGTGATGCGGAGCTCGCAAGAACATTTCCCCCAAAGGTCGAACCGTGCTCACCTGCTGCAAGCTTTTCTGCCACCTCTTCAGTCACACCAATCCCGCCGATGGGAAAACCGGAGCCCATAGCCTTAGCCATTGTCATTATATCCGGCTTGAATCCATGATGGTCTTTGGCAAACCATCTGCCTGTTCTTCCAAATCCCGTCTGTACTTCATCAAAAATAACCACAAATCCATATTCATCTCTCAGCCTGAAAATCTCCTTCAGGAATTCTTTTTTGGCAGGGAATACGCCTGCTTCTCCAAGTACCGGCTCGAGAATAACCGCTGCAAGATTATTGTTCATGAATTTCCCCAGGTCTGGATTGTTATATTCAGCAAACTCTGAATCAAGAAGAGGCTCAAAGGGTTTTCTGAACTTCTCCTTATGCGTCACAGACAGAGAACCAAGAGTTCTGCCATGAAAAGAACCAGTAAATGCAAGAAACTTCTTCTTCCCTGTTATTTTTCTCGCAAATTTTAAAGCACCCTCAACAGCCTCAGTACCACTGTTGCAGAAGAAGAACTTATCCATTCCAGAAATCTCCTTCAATTTCTCAGCCAGTTGTATCTGGGGAATTGTGTAATAAAGATTGGATACATGAATAAGCTTCTTTAACTGCTCCGAAACTCTCTCTATAAACAGGGGGTGAGAATGCCCTATGGATACGGTCGCAATTCCAGCTACCATATCCAGATACTTCTTACCATCCACATCATAAAGCCAGCAGCCATCACCCCTCTCAAAAACCACTTTTTTTCTCAAATAAAATTGGATCAATGCTTTCCTCTCCCTCTCAACCCAGTCCATGACGAGAATTTTCAGCTGGTTATTTAAACATCTCGTCAATAAATTTTTATCTCACATCTTTCATCTCCATTCATGGAAGATTGTTTAAAACTGATATTCGACAGACAGTCCATAAGAAAGTTTCAGAACAGAGATATTCCCGATGATGTTCTCCTCAAAGTCCTGAGTGCCGGAAACGCAGCACCTACTGCCGGCAATCTTCAGGCAAGGGATTTTATTATAGTTAAAGAAAGAGAAACAAAAAAACTTGTTGCTGAGGCTGCAATGAACCAGAAGTTTATTGCTGACGCCCCGGTGGTCATAGTTGTGTGTGCAAACTATCCGAGGAGTATGAGAGTTTATGGTGAGAAAGGAAAGCTGTATGCCGAGCAGGATGCAACTGCTGCTATCGAAAATATCCTGATTGCCGCCTGTGCCGTTGGCCTTGGAGCAACATGGGTCGGTGCATTTTACGAGTCAAAAATCTCTGCCATCCTTGAAATACCCGAATTCTCCAAACCTGTAGCTATCATTCCAGTGGGTTATCCCGCTGAAGACCCGGAGAAGAAGAGCAGATATCCTGTGGAAGAATTGATTCACTGGGAAAAATGGTAAATGATTTCTTCTCCCTCTACACTGCCGGAATTCTTGCCTTTTTTCTGATTGCAATGGCTCTTCTTGTCAATCGGTACTTCTCAAAATTCTCTATAAGTGATGAAGAAGTCATTCTTGATATCCTGATGCAGCGTAAATCAATTCAGAAAAATGAACTGAGAGAAATTACAGGGATTGCTGATGAAAAACTTGATTTGATACTAAATTCCATGGAAGAAATCGAAGTTGACGGAGATGAGATTAGATACAAGAGTTTGAGGAGGAAAGAACATGAATAAGAGAAATATTGTAACCCTTCTCACTGACTTTGGGGATTATTATCCCGGAGTTATGAAGGGAGTTATACTGAAATACTCTCCAGAAGCAGAAATTATTGACATTACTCACTCAGTCGAACCTCAGAATATCCATCAGGGCGCTTTTCTTCTTCTGAATTCATACAAGCACTTCCCACCGTCAATCCATGTCGCTGTTGTTGACCCGGGAGTTGGAACTGAAAGAGATGCGGTGATTGTTGAATGCGATGAGCATATTTTTATCGCCCCTGATAATGGAGTGATTTATCCTGCATGTGAGGAGGCAGGAACCAAGAATATATGGAGAATAAGGGAGGAATCGATTGTGGAATATTCAATAGCAATCTCGAAAACATTTCATGGAAGGGATGTTTTTGCACCCGCAACTGCATGTTATTTGAATGGAATTGTAGAGAAAATTGCAGAAAGAAAGAGAAAATTGCAGAAAATTGATATTTTCGACTATTCTGTGAACAATCGGGAAGCAAAATGCAGAGTGCTTTTTATAGACCGCTTCGGGAATGCAGTTACAAACCTCAGGAAAGAAGTAATAGAAGATATAAATCCAAAAGCTTTTTACATGTGCGGACAGAAGTTTCCCCTAGTAAAAAGTTACTCAGATGTTGGAAAAGGAGAGAGGCTGTCCATCATCGGGAGTTTTGGCACTCTTGAACTCAGCTTGAGGGAAGGAGATGTCAGTAAATCCATGAAAATTTCCAGTGGATGGTTAAATCTCGAATTTGATTGAAGGAGGTAAGCAGAATGATTTCGGACAGGACACTTGCAAAAATGATTGAGGCAATGAATAAGCATCTGCCGGTAAAGAGAAGAACGCTTTCCGAGATGCTCAATGAAGATGAACCGACAATCAGAGCTCAGGATGGTAACGAGTACCTGATTGAGAAGCATGAGATTGAGTTTATTTCCGAGCATGTGGATGAGCTTGACTGGGAGAGGTTTACACTACCTGTTATTCTTGAGATGAGCGACATTTATGGGGATATCATAGTGTTTGTCAGAGACAAGTTTCACGCTGAATTCATCAAAAAAGCTTTCGGGATTGACAGGTACCAGGATGGTGTGCTTACACTTTACCTCTACGAGATGGGACCTATCAGAAGGAAGCTCAAGACGGCATCGCAGGTAATGTTCAGGGTTAGCAGGTAAAACCTCCTGAAAGATATGAGAGAGGAGTATTAGTTAACACTGTGATATTATTATCTATAAAATTTTCATTATAAGACGGAATTCATGATTTTAATTTAGGGCAGTTGTAATTAAATTGATTAATCTTTAAAAAATCGCTGAATTACAGGAATAAATTTTATTCAACAGCGTGCAGAACTCGTAGAAAAATTTAATAGTATCTATGGCTACCATTATACATGGCGGGAAAGTTGGAGAATCTTTACTGCGCAAGATGTGGTTCAGAGTTCGATTTAAAAGTCAGGAGAACAACCGGATATTCAGGTCCCCTGCACATCCCCAATTTATTCTGTCCGTTCTGTGGTGGAAGAAGATTGACGAAAAAGCAAGGGGTATTCTTTAAATGAACGCTAAAGGAATAATTTCCGGAATTATTAAAAATAAAGGTCCAATAACCTTTAAAGAATTTATGGATTCTGCACTGTATCACCCTGAGGCGGGATACTATTCAAAAAAAGAAGTTTTTGAGGAAGATTATATCACTTCTTCTCGATTCGATATTTTTGCAAATGGAGTTTCTGTGGCGTTTTCAGATATGCTTGAAAAATGTAATGGCGATACAATTATTGAGTTTGGTGCTGGCGACGGAAGACTGGCTGAAAAAGTCCTGAAAAGGTTAAGCGATGATATAAACTACATAATTGTCGAAAGAAGCGAGAAAATGCGAAATAGAGCAAGAGCAAGGTTAAAAAATTTCAGGGGAGTCTCATTTGTTGATGAGGCGGATTTACTTGGCTCAAAGATTAACGGGATTGTCTTCACAAACGAGTTTTTTGATGCGCTGCCCGTTAATGTCGTGGTTAGAGGAAAGAATGGGCTTGAAGAGGTTTATGTTGATTGGATGGGTGGTAAATTCGTTGAGGTTTTAAAGGAGCCATCAACTCCTGATTTGGAGGAATACTTCAAAAAGCTGGATGTCGAGCTTGAACCGGGTTGCAGGGCTGAGGTAAATCTTGATGCGGTAAAGTATATCCAGTTATTTGGTGATTTAATTGAGAAGGGTTTTGTTTTCACAATTGACTATGGATTTCCCAGCGAGGAGTTATATACCCCAGAAAGAATGGACGGAACAATTGTTTGTTATTATAACAATGCTTACGACTTTGACCCATTCGTAAAAGTTGGAGAACAGGATATCACAAGTCATGTTAACTTCTCAGCTCTCGTAGAATACGGGACATTAGCCGGTCTTGACCTGACAGGTCTTACAAATCACCTGTATTTCCTTATGAGTACGTTAAATGAACATGCAGTTGAAGACTTTGAATCGGCTGAGGACTTCAAATTTATTGCCTTCAGAATGGGTACTTATAAGGTTCTTATTCAGCATAAGGGTATTAAGAGACCACACCTGAGATGTCTTCAGATGACGCCATCTTTCGGATACTGGAACAGGTATAATTATCAGGGACAGCTTGAGATGGAGTTTCTTGAGGAGTAAAAAATTAAACTGCCTGGAGGAGTGGCAGATGATAAGGGGTTGGCTGGTTATTTCCTCCAGACTGTTCGAAGTTCCCTTATTCGACCTCTCCAGTCGGCACAGCTGGTGATGGATTATCAGTAATAAAATTTTCGATTTTAATTTGCCAATTAAAATACTTCCTGAGGCTTAGAAAATTTTAAATAGATATGCTGAATATCATCCGACATATCTAAAAATAAAAGTGGTATGGTAATCTCCCTTTCATAGTTTCAGAAGAACCATGTGGTCTGTAAGGAGCCCCGGGGGGTACACCTCTTCAACCGGCTTTGCAGGTAAATCCCTTTTATATCGTTGGGGACTCCATTTCAGAAGAACTGTATAGTGTACTTAGATGTGGTCAGGCTATTCCAATCTCCTCATCTGTGAGATAGCAATCAGGTTCGTCACCCCACAGGTCTCCCGCCCTCAAAGCTCTGAGCCTGAAACCACCGCAAACTTCTTTGAACTGGCATTTGCCACATCTACCTCTGAGGTGTTTTGTTTTCTCTCTGAGCTTGATAATTGTCTCATCTTCGGGATTTAACCATAATTCGCTGAATTTTTTCTCTCTGATATTGCCTATTGTGTAATCCCACCAGAACTGGTTGGGGTGTACATTTCCAAACATATCAACATCAGCAAGCCTGTAGCCACTGTTATCTCCCCCTCTATACTTCAAAAACTCAAGAGCATTTTCTGCAAGCGTCTCATCTATTTCTTTAAGTTTGAGATAAGTATAAACACCATCAACGGGATTGTCAACAGTCAGAATCTCTGTTTTATAGCCATCATCATGTAGCTGAATTGCTCTGTCAAAAAGCCAGTCAATTAATTCCCTTCTCTGCTCAAGTGTTATGTCATCCTGAAATTCAGCCCGTCCTGACGGAACGAGGTGGTAGAGACAGAACCTTGGAACCTCGTTCTCAACCAGCAGGTCAATAACAGCCGGGATATCCTTGATGTTATACTTTGTAACGGTAAATCTGATTCCGGTCATCAATCCAGCATTTTTTGAATTCAGAAGTCCCTGAAATGCTCTTTCAAAAGCTCCTCTTACTCCTCTAAATTTATCGTTTGTTTCTGGCAATCCATCAATGCTTACGCCTATGTAAGAGAAGTTTGTTTTTTTCAGCTTCTCTGCATTCTCCTCGCTGATTAAGGTGCCGTTAGTGGAAAGCGATATCATAATTCCTTTTGATGTGACATAGGTTGCGAGCTCAAATAAGTCTTTACGCATTAGGGGTTCTCCACCACTGAACAGGAGAATGGGAATCCTCATCTCTGCCAAGTCATCAAGAAAGGCTTTTCCTTCTTCGGTTGTTAGTTCAGATTCGGATGGTTTTCCGGCACTTGCATAACAGTGAACGCACTTCAAATTACAGCTTGAAGTTGAATTCCACACAACAACAGGAAGTGGCTTTTTGACCGCCTCAACCAGTTTTTTTGGCAACTTACTCTCGTCTCCACCGTATGTTAGCTGCCGGGAAACTGTTGCCTCGCCAGTGACCATCTTACTGATTCCTATCATTGACTCTATTCTGGCTTATTAAGTATAAAAAGGCTTTTGCATAACAGGTTTATTTAAATGAAATATTATAAAAGATCATGTCAATGCCGATCAATTATTGATTTTAAAACAAACAATATGACCTTTTCTGTAAAATATAAATCGAAAATTTTTTATCATAAAATACATTTGATTTGATTGAATAGGCGGAAGTATTCTGCACTGTGCCAAGTAATTGAAGGAGGGCCCCCCATTACACCAGAATTTGATGAGTTAAAAGTGAGAAAGATACTGACCACACCGCTCAAGGTAAAGATAATGGATTGCCTGAGGGAGACGGAAAGAGTGGTTGATGTTGCAAGAAAATTGAAAGTACCGAGGGACACAGTCAAACCTCATATCCGCTTTCTTTCAGACACGTTTCTTATAGAGAAGGCTGAAAACGGTTACAGGCTGACTGGAGTTGGTGAGGTTCTTCTGAAAAAAATTGAAGAAGTTGAATCCCTTATGGAATTAATTGAGAAACATGGGGAGTTTTTTACCTCACATGACATCTTTAATCTGCCTGATGAATTACTGAAGGATTTGCATCTCCTCAGAAATTGCACCGTTCACAGGAAAGATGATCCCTTTCAGATTAGAGAGGACTGGTACAATGTTGCGAAGAGATCCAAGTGGCTCAAAGTAGTGTTGTCGGTGCTGTATCCTGAACTCATCCGAATCGGAATATCGCTTGCAGATGGTAAGGAGATCAAAACAATAATTACCAGTGATATTCTTGAGACGGCTAAAACCCAGTTTCCTGAGCTTTCTCGAGAGTTATTTAAAATAGGCGATTTTTATCTATGCGAGAAGGTTACCGAATTTTTCTGGGTCTCAGATAAACAGCTCACACTGTTTTTATCAACAGATGGAGACTTTGACCCTTTAAACGTCCTTATATGCAACTGTAAAGAAGGAATAGAGTGGGGAGTAAGGTTGTTCGACTACTATCTGGAGAGGTCTGTGAGGATTGAGTTATAACTATTTCCAAGTTAAAGCATCCTCACTTTATCCAAAGTTGCCAAAAGGGAATCTGGGACGGAGAGGACGAAGTTCTCATAATAACTCCCTCAATTCTTCTTTACTTATATCAGCCTGTTTTAGAATTTCAAGTAGTGTTCCCTTAGGTAAATCTCTTTTATGAAATGGGACGACAGCTCTTCTTTTCATTTCAGGGTGATAATAGATATAATGGCTACCTTTAACCCTATCCAGCACAAATCCTTTTTTCTCAAGTATTTTGATATAGGGTGCTTACAAAATTACCAACAAAATACCAATTCTAACATCTCAATACTCTAAATAACAAACCCATATAACTCCCTACAAAAAGATACATAGC
>MTMJ01000117.1 GCA_002010045.1 Archaeoglobus sp. JdFR-22
TGTCAATGTCCTTTTGATTGGGATGGTTGTAGCTGTTGGTATAAGAGAAAAGAGAGTCTTGCAGAGGTTGGCTGAGATGTGAGTTGGCAAGTACCTTATACTTTGATTAGAACTTCAAAAATTTTTCAAAAGAATTTATTAGCCTAATATTTTTAAGATCTTAAATGAATAAAATTTCTATTGACAGAAAAGCTCTATTTGCATTAGCATCAGAAACGAGAATAGAATTACTCAAAAAGCTTGATGCAAAAAGAATGACTCTGACTGAGTTATCAGAAGAACTTAATGTGTCAAAGGCTGCTGTTAAGGGACATCTGGATAAATTGATAGAAGCTGGAATGATAAAAAAGGTAGATGAGGGAAGAAAGTGGATATATTATGAGCTAACTGGAAAAGGAAGAAATATCCTACATCCAGAAAGCAGAACAAAAATTTACTTTCTTCTATCTTCTGCTTTAGCAAGCATCACAGCTGGACTATTTGAGTTGTATAAGTTTATTTCAAGTAAACCCTATTTACCGACTCCAGTCCCAACACCAATCCCTGCAGAGACTCCTACGCCAATGCCAACGAAGACACCATACGTACCAACTCCTGAAGAGATACCAGTTGTAATTCCAACCACACCAGTACCATCAATTACACCAGAAATACACCTGTTAGCTGCCACAATTTTAATTTTATTTAGTATTGTTATTCTGTATTTAATATTCAAAAATTATTTATGAACTTGTTTAAAGCATACGGATTTAAACACCTTCTTATACCATAAAGTATGGAACGTAATATGAGAGCATTCTGCAGCTGGAGTGGTGGGAAAGAGAGTGCTTTAGCATTTTACAGAGCAATCTGGGATGGAATTGAGGTCAAATGCCTTTTAAATATGGTTTCAGAAGATGGGAAGCGTTCTCGATCTCATGGTATCAGTTCAAAACTAATCAGGTTGCAGGCAGATGCGATGGGAATCCCAATCATTCAGAGAAAAACCACCTGGGAGAATTACGAAGAGGAATTCAAAAAAGCCCTATCAGATTTTAGAAAAGAAGGTGTTTTTGCAGGTATATTTGGTGATATTGATTTACAAGAACATAGAGACTGGGTGGAGAGGGTTTGTAAAGGTGCTGGCATAAAACCCGTTTTACCATTGTGGAAGGAGCAAAGAGAGAAACTGCTTGAGGAATTTATTGATGCAGGATTTAAGGCAGTTGTGGTTGCTGTAACTGATAGCTTGGGTGAAGAATGTTTGGGTCGTCAGATTGATTACAATTTCATAAATGATCTCAAAGGGTTAAAGGATGTTGATCTTTGCGGTGAGAAGGGAGAATACCATACATTCGTTTATAATGGGCCCATTTTCAAGAAACCCGTGGAGTTCATCACTGGTAAAAAGATATTAAGGGATAAACACTGGTATTTGGAGTTGAATATTTGAATTCACTCAACCAGAGATTTAGTAACATATTTCCACATATAACATATAACAGAAAGATTTAAATTAAAACAGTTCAATCGAGAAAAGAAGTAAATAGAGGGATTAATAAGTTAATAGAGGGATTAAGATGAAACAGCAGGCTGAGGTAAGACAGCTTAAGGCTGGCAGTTATGTGATTATTGATGACGAGCCGTGTGAAATAGTAAGTATGTCAACGAGCAAACCGGGAAAACATGGGGCTGCGAAAGCGAGAATAGATGCAATAGGTATTTTCGATGGTCAGAGAAGAAGTATCGTCCAACCGGTGACATCAAAAACATACATACCAATTGTGGAGAGGAAAAGAGCGCAGGTAATGACAGTCACGGGTGGAGTTGCACATCTGATGGATCTGGAAACTTATGAAACTTTCGAGCTGACAGTACCGGATTCTGTTGCAGACAGAGTTAAGGAAGGAAAAGAAATCGTTTACATTGAATCTCTTGGAAAGAGAAAGATTGCAGAGAAATAACCTTATAATTTAATTCAAACGTCATGCACATCGATTCCTACTTTTCCTGTAATAACTCTCGTTTAGAGGATGCAGAATTTGTTATTTTTGGAATTCCCTATGATGCAAGCCAGTCTTTTAAATCGGGTTCGAGATTTGCACCCAACGCAATAAGAGAGGCAAGCTGGAACATCGAGGACTACTCAATGTATTTTGATTTTAACCTTGACACTGCACGGATTTGCGATGCAGGTAACATAAACACTGATGGTGATTTTTACTCAATTGCAGGTAGAGTTTCCGATTTTCTGAGCAGATTGATGGCTGATACAGTTGCGCTCGGTGGGGAGCACACAATAAGCTACGCCTGTTTACGTGACAGAAAAGACGTCTGCTATGTTGTCTTTGATGCGCATTTTGACCTCAGGGATGAGTTCGATGGTGACAGATTCAACCATGCATGTACATCAAGAAGAATTTACGATAAATTACAGAGCGGTGACATAGACGGGCTTGTGCAGATAGGTGTCAGAAGTGGAACTTCAGAAGAAAGGCATTTCGCAGAAGGGAGTGAAATAGAGGTTTACTATTCGTGGGAAGTTATAGATAACGGAATAGGCTGGGTAATAAAGGAACTTGAGGATTTCGAAGAGATATACCTTTCAATAGACATGGATGTGTTCGACCCTGCTTTCGCTCCCGGTGTCGCAACTCCAGAGCCTTTTGGTATCCACCCCATCCATTTACTCAGGTTTCTGGATGATCTTTCCGACAGAATTATCGGAATTGACATTGTTGAGGTAATCCCGGACAGCAATAAGGTTACCCAGATGCTTGCAGCTAAAATTGTGACAGAATACATTGCATCAAGAAAATCCTCTCAGGAATGATTTCTGCCAGTTCTTATATTTACTGCTAACCACTCACAGATACATCATTGAATCTCACAGATGGAGTAACTGTGTTGTCCACCTGCCTGACATCTTTCCCGAATGCCTGAATTTTCTTTAAAAGCTCGTAAATATTACCGTAAATCATGGCAGATTTAACCGGTTTCCCTCTGAAGAACGAATTCTGGCATTCAAGACTGAAATCTCCACTTATGGGATTGGAAGTGTGCGCCCCAATGAAGGAGTTCACGACCAAGGCATCTTCCTCAATACTTCTGGATTTGTCCTCAAAATCGAAAATTATGTTCGAAGGAGAGGTGTGAGGGTAAGAAGTTGCTTCATCCTTGAAACCATTCCCTGTTGTTTTAATCTGAAGGATTTTTGAGAACCTGAAATCTGTAATGAAGCTTCTCAGCACTCCCTTCTCAAAAATTATAGTTTTCAGAGTTGGATTTCCCTCATCATCAAATGGAGATGTTGCAAGACCTCCTTTAAGTGTTCCGTCATCTAAAAGACTAAACTCTCCAAAATCTTCTCCAATTCTTCCTGCGAGCATGCTTCTACCTTTTGCAACGTTCTCTGCAGAGAAAGCCGGATACAGTGTGAAAAACAGAAGCTGACTCAATGCAACTGGAGACAGAACTGCATCACACATTACTTTTCCTATTTTCTCTCCTCCCAAACTGCCTAATGCGAGTTCCGATGCCCTTCTTCCCACAAATTCAACATCCATATCCAGTGTTCTGCTCTGAACCATCTCAAAACCACTGCTCTCCTCCACTACAGCCTCGAGATAAGCTGTACAGGCAGTACCGGTACTTTCCAAATCAACACCAGCGGAATTAACAACTTTTACTCTTTTCTTCCCGACATCCACAGTCCCATGCGCCGGATTTACTCTATCAGAGCATGAATTAATCAATCTATCTACAATATCTCTCAACCAGAAGGGGTCGACATTTTCGACTCTTTTATCATATATGCCATCAACCTGAGTATATCCACCTGCAGGAAGTTCATCAAGATACTCTTCAGAAATTCTGGAGAGTCTGAGCGCATTTTCACTAACTTCCATGATTCCGTCAATAGAATTTGAGCTTGCAAATCCCACCCTTCCATCAACGATTACCCTGACGGAGACAACCTCCTCAACCCCCCCTGAGATATTCTTTATCCTTCCCTTCTCGATGATTGCAGAAATGGATTTACCGGATGCAGAATGAATTTCCCAGTCATCTGTTCTTGAATCCAGAAATTTTACTGCTTTATCAATCATCCATCAACCTCCAATTATGCTCCCCCAACAATAGCCTTAACGAGTGAATATGGTGCTGCATCCGAAACAGGAACGAGCTGACCACCTTTTCCGCAGAATCCGGGGTCAAATTTTAATTCCCTTCCAAGCTTTATAGAATGAAGAATTTCAAGAGTATTTCCTGATAAAGAGACATCTCTCACCATTTCAGCAAGTTCTCCGTTCTTTATTAAATATCCGTACTGAGCATTGAAATGGAAGTATCCTGTGGCAGGGTTGGTTTCACCGCCTCTCGACCCCACGAGGTAAATGCCATCTCTTGCATCTTCCAGCAATTCTTCGAAAGTAAATTCACCCTCGTCAATGTAGGTATTGCTCATCCTTACAAGTGGCTCCGCAATTCCCTGACTCCTCCCGTTGCCCGGCCTGCCATCCAGTTTTGCTGCGGTTTCTCTTGTGTGCAGGAAATTCTTCAGAATACCATTCTCGATGATGGCTTTTTTCTCCGATGCTACTCCTTCATCATCGAACGGAGTGAAACCAAATTCATGTCTGGATGGGTCGTCATACACATTAACATCCCTGCAAGCGACCTTTTCTCCCAGTCTTTCTGCGAGGATTGTTGCTCCCTGCAGAACGTGGTCAGCTTCTACAGCATGGCCAAAAGCTTCATGAATAAAAACTCCTCCAAGACTCTGATTCATCACAACGTTCATTTCTCCCGACGGAGGTGTTGATGCCTTCAGAAGCTCTCCAAGTTTTTCTCTGACCTCTGAGGCTATTTCGAAAACATTGCCTCCAATAATCTCATAACCTGCTGGTTTCAACTCTCTTTTTGAGAGAAACTGGAGCGTGTCATCCTTTCCCACAGCCTGAACAACTATGCCAGTACGGGGTACTTCGTAATAAGCCTGCGTACCATTTGAATCTTTATATTCAAATTTCCGGACATTTTCGAGGTAACTGACCCTCGTACTGACAACATAATCGGCTTTCAGCTCCTTTTCAACTTCCTTTAAGAATTCCACCTTGTCCTCAACAGGAACGTCTGCTGGATTCTTTTTTACTTTAAGGATGAACTTACCACCTTTGCCTGCCTGCGCAACTGCAGATGTCCCGGAATTGATTGCATTCTTTTCAGCCTGTCTTAACCCTTCCTCGTCCTCAAGGTTTCCAGAGAATATCCCCCAGAAACCGTTTTTCAATACTCTGAATCCTTTAACCCTAGCGAAATCATATTTTGGTCTTTCGATATTACCATTTTCAACTGTAATCGAGAGATTAGATGACTCAACGCAGCGAATATCATAAAATTCAGCATTCATAAAAGAAAGATGATGCAGAGAATAAAAAATTTACATTTTCAGGAGTTTCTCTTCCCATTGTTTAAGGTAAATTGAGCTCTGACCGACATCAACAAAGATTTTCGATGCCCTTTCGATATCCTCAACGTCTACACTTTCTGAGTTTCTGAGTTTTGCATACTCGAAAGCCGGAGCAAGAAGCTGTATTGCATATCTCAGGCTGTTCTCTGCCCCGAGAGAAGTTAATTTCTCTATTGATTCGTCACTCAGCTCTATTCCTGATTCTGCTGCCCTGATTTTAATAATGGATTTAATCTCTTCAGGCGAATATGACTCAGTGGTGATTATGAGAAGCCTGTCGAGGAGATCAAGTGGTATTCCGTGAGGAGCAGTTATATCTGTGCCTCTTATCTTCGAGAAACCCCTGTTGGAAGCGAGTATAATTATAGGCGCCATTTCAGACTCCATTGCTCTATTCATAAACGTAAACAGCTCGATATCCATGAGATGAGTCTCATCTATGAAGAGAACTCCCGGTAAAAGTTCAGCCTTCCCTTCTTCGACCCAGTTCTTCACCTGTTCATCAACAGAATTCCTTACCTCACTATCAATCTCCCTTGTCTGTGGCGAGAACAGACTGAATAGTCCTCCTGCCCTGCTTGCATTTGCCTCATCGAGAATGTGAAGAGTTACAACGTACGTGAATTCCTTCTCTTTCTCCACATTACCAGCAGGAACTTCTACCTCCTCTTCACCCCCAATGTCGAATTTTTTCTCAGCTCTTCCGCTTTTCCCAAGCCTTGAAATTCTACCTGAATCCTTGTCAATCATAATAACGTCATTAGCTTCTATTCCTTCCTGCATGAATTGTAATGCCAGCCTGCCACTAACACTGAATGTCCTCTTATCGTCCTTTGTCTCAAGTGTCAGAGTTGCAGATTCAGGAATTTTCTGCGTTGGATTGTATGGATTTGGAACGAGGTCGTAATTCAAGCCCGTTACCTCACCCTCAAGAACAGATCTCGATTCTCTTATTCTGACGCCAATAGCTTTTCTCATTGTTTGAATGAGAGCTTCAGTCTTCTTCATCTCACTGCTATGAAATTCCGAGGCAGATACCTGAACAAACGGGATGTCTTTACCCAGCTCTTTGCTGACACCAAGGGCTATAGCCGTTTTTCCTGTTCCCGGAGGGCCCGCTATCAAAATACCCCTGCCAGCCATTTTACCTGATTTTATTAACTGTACTATTACCCCAGCTGCCTCTCTTGCCTTTTTCTGACCCACCAATCCGTCAGCAACTTCCTTTGCCCTCAGATTTTCGTCAAGCCCGAGTCCCCGAATGTGCGAATGTGCACCAATTCTTTCAAATTTAACGACAACCTCTCTAATGTCCTCCATCACCATCGTAAATAGTGTTATGTTATCTCTTGATATAATTAACTGTGGAATTAAGAGTGATGAGGTATATATGACTTCAAAAATTAAATATCCGAGCATAAAAAACTATTTATATTGTACTTCTAAATTCAGATAATGGCGGAGATAAATATTGGTGATGCGTTAAGTAAGCCAGTTGATATTATGCAGAGAAATCCGGGCATTATTGTGCCAGCCCTGATTCCAGCAATCGCATCTCTCATATTCGCAGCAATTTTTGGCAGTGTAATGATGGGAGCAGGTATGTATGGATATGGAATGAATCCAATGTTAATGCAAGGGTTTTTCGGAATCCTAGCCGTCTATATTATTGTATTGATAATTTTGAGTTTAATAGCGGAGGGTGCCATTGTTTCAATCGCATATTCTGAGCTGAAAGGAAAAAGCATGAACTATATGGATGGAATAAACCATGCAGTTTCAAAAATTGTTCCTCTCCTAATTTCGGCAATAATTATTGCAATCGGTATTTTTATAGGGACTCTTCTGCTTGTGATCCCAGGTCTGATCTTCGCCCTGCTCGTTATATTCACAATTCAAGAAGTTATGATTGCAGGAAAAGACGCAACAAGTGCTATATCAGGCAGTATTGAGTTAGTAAAGCGAAACTTTGGAAACGTGCTTATTTATGCTGTGATTCTCATGATACTGGCAAGTATCGTATCAATGGCTCTCGGTATGGTTCCATTCATAGGAAACGCTATAACCAGTCTTCTGATTACCCCCTATATCGGAACATCAATTACGTATGCTTACCTTCAGCTGACAGAGAATTAAAGTGATTTATTTCTATTTGCGAATTATATAATAATTTTATTTCCAGATTAAATCCTTACTCAATGCTTTGGAAATAACGCTTGCAAGTTCTGAATAATAAGTATCCCACGAAGCAGTTTGCGCCGGTAGAAAATAAAGATTGCACCGATTGCAGTATAGAGACGGCGCAGAAATGGTCATCTCAATTATAGAACCTTTTTCGCACTTTTTTTCAAATCTAAACACATTATTTCCCGCAGTTTCAAGCTCCTGTCTACAACTCCTGCATAATTGATGAATCTTAAAAATTCCTTTTCGAAGAGCAATATTTTCGGATTCACTGTTAAGCATATAGAGCACTTCTGTTCCCAGCTCGGGTGAGTACCAGTAGAATCCGTTACATCCTTTTGGACAAATTTTTGTTGGTAAGCCCTTTATAGAGACACTGAACCTTTCTGATTCGGCTGATCTTTCCTGACTTGGACCATCTATCAAAGCCTCTCCACATTCTTTACACTTTTTTAGCATGAAAAATAATAAATTTTGAATGTATATAATATTTACTCATTTAATTCTTATAATCTAATCAACTATGCCCTTTTACAGATTGCAATATGAAAAAGTCAAGAGATTAACGACTTATTAAAGAAAATGAGAATCCACAAACAATAAGAGTAAAATATTAAGCAAGGAGTAAATTTATATCTGGTTAGGGGAAATTAAAATAATACCAGGTGAGAGAATCGAAATAAAAAAGTCTATCGCAAAATAAAACTCTCGGGTTTGAAAATAAGAATAAATACTGGGCTCGTAGCTCAGTGGAGGAGCGCCGCCTTCGCGAGGCGGAGGCCGCGGGTTCAAATCCCGCCGGGTCCACTATTATTTGTTGTTAAAAAAGAAAGTGAGGTGTTGACGCAGGAAATACCTCGGTCTGATGGTCCAGCTTTCTGAAGCTGGGGGTTGCAAATCCCGCCGGGTCCATTGGGGTTCTTTTTCAAACTCGTTAGTGCAGTATCGCAGATACTGCGGTTTGTTGGTCGAGCTGATTGCAGATCGGTGTTATTTCTTTTTCTCGGATTTGTACTATAGTGGTATGACTCATTGTTACTCGTACTTGGTAATGAACAAAATTCAGTGACGATTTAGCTGTCGAGAATATTGATAACGGGGTAATAGTCAATGTAAAGAAATAAGAAGATAGTTTCTTGAATTTTGGCAAAATGCTTAAATAAGCGATAACTTATAATTAGTAGTGGGTAAGGTCGGTATTATACCCCTCCTGCCGAAACGATGAGGCCCGTGTAAGCGGGGTGGGATGGAGTAGGCAGGGGCCTAAAACCATTTCTTTAGTTCTGTTCTTAATCTTGGTTGAATTTTATTATAAAACTCACTCACTCCCCTCTCATAATGTTGGAAAACGGAACCTGCAATAAAATCTGCAGCTTGTAATCCTGGATATAATTGAGAATCTTCATGAGTGATTTCAATTTTTGGAGATGTTGCTGAATTAGTCATTTTAGCCCCTAAATACCAGTTAAACTCTCTTATTTGCTCCTCGTTCATGAATTTATCTACAATTATCCTGAATTCTTTTTCATTACTGTACTCGTAAATCAATGATTCAGCCAAAAAGCCTGCAAGGTAATTATGTAACTTTTCTCTTTTCTCCTTCAAGTAATTATATACTGTCTTTTTCTGAAGTATGATTGCTGAAAACGTTGCATCTGTCTTTAAAAGTCTATCCAAAAACCTTCTTCGAATTATGTCATCTGATTCAGTAAATTTTAATTCAGGAATGTCTTTTTTCTCCTTTTTGAGGGTTTTTCTTACTTTTTTAACAGCTCGCGATAGTTCTAATAAATTTCTTACTTCAACGCAGGCAATTATATAGTATCTGCTCGATTTTTTAGTAAATCCCAAATCTCCACTCTCATCTATGAAAACATAGATCATTTGAGACTATATCAAAAATAAAAAGACAAAAATTATCTTGTAAGCTCAATCTGAAGTCTCTTGGGGTCGTATTTCCAGTCCGAAGGTAATACTTTCTTCCTTATATAGTATTTCGCAAGCCTTCGTACCTTTGCCTCGATAAGCATCATATTTCTAATATTGTGGTGGTCTTTTCTGTGAGTCTCTGAGTGTCTTCTCAGGCGCAATGCCTTCGTAATCAATGCTTTGAGGTCTTCAGGAAGCGCAGATTGCACTCCCTTTTCTCTCAAAATTCTATTTAATTTCTTACCGGTTACCTGTACCACATCCGGAACTCCATATCTGTCTCTGAGAATCATTCCTATCATACTTGGCTCGTAACCCTCATTATAGAGTTCCAGTATTCTCTTTTCAACTTCTTCAGACTTCAACTCTACCCAGTCAGGCGGATTATCACGATAAACCTTTTTTGAACCTGAACTTCCTCTTCTTCTCGCATGCATTCTTGCCATTAAATCACCTGAATATTTTGAACTGCGGAAATGCAGAACGATGCAACTTAAAAACTTTTCTCAGAACCTATCTATTCTGGCATCAGTCCTTTGACTCACTGTTCAACTGAACTGTTCAGTTTCTGAAGTACATCACCAAGTTTCTGTAACATATCTCCGAATCCACTCCAGTTACCTGATTTTATCTCTTTCATCGCCTTCTCATACAGGTCAAGGGATTTCTGTACGAGCGATGGCAAGTCCTCTGTAACCTCTTCAGAAACTTCCTCTTCTGTCACCTCTCCGAACAAAACTTTAATTGACTCCATAATACCGGGTTGCATTGTCAATCTGTTCCCATAAGAGACAATAACTCCCCTCAATTCCGGAATCTCAGCGTTCTCAGCCCTGAGATAAACAGGCTCAACGTAAATTATGGAATTATCCAGTGGGATTACGAGCAGGTTCCCTCTTGTTATCCTTGAACCAACCTGACCCCACAGCGTAAACTTCTGAGAGATTAATGGATCCTGATCAATTCTCGCCTCAATCTGCATTGGACCATAAACCAGTGAACCCTTTGGAAATTCGTAGAGAACAAGTTCTCCATACCCCTCATCACATCTTGCAGCCATCCATGATATTATATTGTCTCTACCCTTGGGGGTGAATGGAAGCATGAGAATGAACTCAGGCTCACCTGACAACGTCACAATGACATAATATGGCTCCATTTCAATTTCTCTCTCTTCAAAAAGTTCTTTGGGAATTTCCCATACATCCTCTTTATTGTAAAATGTTCTCGGGTCGTCCATATGATATGTGGAGAAGATTTCAGCCTGAATTTTGAAGAGGTCAACAGGATACCTGATGTGCTTCCTCTCTTCTTCACTCATACTATTTCCTGAAATAAAGACTTCCGGAAAAGCTTCCATGAAGGTTTTGATTATCGGTTCTTCTTCAATGACATAGTACCTCATTGAACCATCATATGCATTGATAAAGACCTTTACAGGGTTTCTGATATAATTCAAACTTCCTCCAACAATTCCTGTCCTAGCAGAGTAAGGATAGCTATCAAGTACAGTATAGGCATCTATTACCCAGAAAATCTCTCCTCCTATCACAGCAACATATGGATCTTCATCATAAATCAGAAATGGTGCGACAGTGCTCACCCTGTCTTTGATGTTACGATACATCAGGATTTTACTTTCCTCAGTAAGGTAATTGCTGAGCAGAAGATTTACATCTCCAAATCTTAACGAGAAGAGCAATTTCCTGAAATAGCTGTCAACTGACAGCCCTTTACCTGTGTATGTTGTAAAGACGTTACCCTCTCCGGATGGATAATCAAACTCTTTTTGAAGTGTCCTGACAACCACATAGTCTCCCATTACCTCTCCAAAGTATATTTCGGGTCGGGTTATGTTTATACTACCTTCAGGTGGAATATCATATAAAATAAGCTCCGGAGCGCCCTCTTCAGATACAGTATTCACAGGAGAGGCAATGACACCGTAGCCATGAGTGTAAATGAGGTGTTTGTTTACCCACGTCTGGGCTGTTGGTTGCAGGAGAAATGGCAGGAGTTCTCTTGCGGAAATCATTATCTGGGTGTATTTTCCGTCGATGTAATACCTGTCAACATCAACATCGTTTATGTAATAATACGTCCTTATCTGCTGTTTCTGTCTGTAAACACTCAGCAGAGGTCGGTGATCCCACAGTCTGATATTCTCAATTATCCCGGTGTTATTTTCGATATCATCAATTGTTAATGTTTCAGATACGGGATAAAGGTTCTTTTCCACGGCACTCAGTCCGTAGGCATGTCTTGTATAATTTATACTGTATTCTATATACTTCTCCTCAAGGGATAGTTCATTCGGGTCAACCTTTATTTTTTGAACTGAAAGAGGAACGAAAATAACTCCAACGAAAAGGGCTATTGCAAATACAGAAAACGCCATTGCTATAAGACTCAGGTTTCTTTTGAGACCATAGTAAACAGACAGGATCGCTATAAAAAAAGAAAAAATTGACATGAGCAGTAAAACCGGCATCCGGATATTCACATCTGTATAGTTTGCCCCACTCACAACTCCATGCTGAGCAGAGAGAAGCCAGTATCTGCCAAGAAAGATGAATATTCCTGCGATTACAAGCAATCCAGCAAAGAGAAGTGAGAAGTGAATGTACCCAGAGTTAGGGAATACATCTCTCAGTTCTTCCCATGTTTTAACCCATCGAAAGATGAAAGCATAATACAGGGCAGAGATAATAATAGAGAGAATAACTGAAACAAGGAGCAGTAGCAGTATATCAGATATCAACGGAATTTTAAACACGTAAAAAGAGATGTCAAGGTTGAAAATTGGATCTGAGATGTTAAACGGTTGTCCATGCAGGAAAAATACAAGATCAAGCCATTTTGTTGAGAAACCGTACGAAATAAGAATTGATAGAAGAATAAATACTGACAGAGGAGTCTTCAGAGGTTCTCCCAGAAATTCCTTGCTCGCATAATGCATTGCAAATCTGTTCAATATAAAAACTAAGCTGGATAACACCAGAAAAAGTCCAAAAATCTCAACCCTATAGATTATAAGCTTCATAAAGTAAGTGCCAAGATTTAATGATTGAAACCATAGATAATCAGAATAAATCCTGATAAAAATCGGGAATGAAATAAAAATTATTACCAGAAGAACAAATAATGTTATTATTTTCCTGTCTATTGGTGTAATTTCAACCTCTGGCTGATTCATCTATGGATAAAGATCAGGAGGTGTTTTAAGTGTTTCGTAGTTTTTCTAATTCAACCCTGTTTACCCAGCCATCTGAAAAACTTCTCAAAAGCTTTCCTTCTGTGCGATACTTCGTTTTTCTCATCTCCCATCTCAGCAAATGTCTTCTCACCGTAAAGAAATACGGGATCATATCCAAATCCCTTATTTCCTCTGATTGCTTCAGAAATTCTTCCTTCTGTCTTTCCCTCAAATATGTGTATGTCTTTCCCATCAAAAAAAGCGACAATAGCAAGAAAATATGCCTTTCTATTCTCAATTCCGTTCATTAGTCTGATTATCCCCTCATTACCAATTGTTTTAAATACGTAAGATGAATAGGGTCCCGGAAATCCCATTAACGACTCAATGAACAGTCCGCTATCCTCTATAATAAATGGTTTTCCGATTTTTTTAGAAAGGATTTCACAGCTGATTCTTGCAATCTCATGCAAACTGCTCGCCTGTGGTTCAAAGTATTCTTCTCTGTGCCACCTCACTTCAACACTATATCTCCTGCCAATCTTTTCAACTTCTCTGAACTTTCCCTCATTAGATGTTATGAAAAGAACTTCCATGCACTGCTGTTGTTTGTGAGTTAATTAATTGTTCGCTTTATTCAGAAAGCAATCTCAAACCTGTAATCAGAAGGTCAAATTTATCACTGAGCTGTTTCCTCTTCATTTCATAAATCCTTTGCATGAAGCATGGGCAATCCCAGCAACCTTCTTCCTCTGAATTTCCGCACTCGAAATCATGTTCAAATATGCAATTCATTTTTCCACCCATACCGCTTGAGAAAACATTTACCACTCAGATTATCTTACTGAAACTATATTTAGAAGTATGAAAAAGCACAAAATAATGATAATAAGATGAAAACAGGAAAGTATTCAGAGTTTCTCAATTACAGCCTTCCTCATTACATCAACTGGAGCTTTTTTTCCAGTCCAGATTTTGAAAGCCTCTGCCCCCTGAAAAACAAGCATGTCAATCCCATAAACGACCTTACAACCTCTCTTTCTTGCAAAAGAAATCAGAGGAGTCTCCATTGGATTGTAAACTGTGTCAAAAACAACGACATCTCTAATCAAAGATTCTGGAACAGGTAACTTTTTTTCAAATCCGCTCATTCCAACAGGTGTTGCGTTAATTATTATATCGACGCTTACATCTTCAATCCTGTCGTAAGGGTAAAAAATGCATTCTCCAGTCTTTCTTACATCTTCTGCGAGCTTTAAACCTCTGCTCTGTGTTCTGTTTGTTATCACAACTGTCGCTTTTTTCTCTGTTAAGGCAAATGCAATTGCTCTTGCCGCTCCTCCCGCCCCTATAACGAGTGCAACCTTATCCTTAACCTCAACTCCCTCGTTCTCCAGTGCTTTCAAAGCCCCGATTGCATCTGTATTGTATCCCTCCATACTCCTGAGGTCAATTGTGTTCACTGCCCCAATCTTCATTGCAACTCCCTTCGCATCCACATATTTTAGAACAGATTCTTTAAATGGAATTGTAACGTTCAGTCCTGAGAAGCTTAGAGCTCTTGCACCCTTTAATGCATCCTCGATTCTGTCAGGTTTTACCTCAAGTGCAAGATATATTGCATCAACTCCGAGATGCCTGAAAGCTGCATTGTGCATTACAGGTGAAAGCGAATGCTTGATCGGGTAACCAATGACACCATAATATTCCATGAGGTTGAATTTTACTATTCAGTATATAACTGTCTTTCTTTAGTACAAGTTTATTTAGTGCAAGAGTCAGTGAGGTATTGAACGTGATGAGGATTTATCCTTAAAATCAAATCCATATTGAGATATTATGATATGAGCTCATTAAACCCATTATTATCAGCAGAAGGGGTATCACTCCATCATCGCTAATTCTTTTTGACAGAACAAACAGGAAAACGAGAATTAAAATTTTTACCGGGATGATGGAATACTGATTTATCAGTGGATTTATCTCTCTGAGACCATTCCACAGGTTTATATAAGTGGTTAAAGTGTCTCCTATGCCATATGTCGTGATGGCGAGGCCCCAGAGAAGTCTACTTCGCAGCAACTATTTTCACTCTGTAACTTCCCGCATTTTCGCAATAATGGAGAATTGTTACCTTGGCGCTGTTGGAGTCATCCACAGTGACCTCATCCGGACTTGCAAATGCTATGAAATTCGTCCCCCACTCATCTGCAGTTGAATAATCTGCCGGCAAAACCTTAATTTCAACATCAATTTCGTCCTTGCTTGATGTGCTGACGGTTATATTCTTTGTGTATATTGAGCTCTCATTCATTCTGGCTGTGTACGTCCCGGGACTGATTCTGATTTCTTCCCCAAACACCTCTAAACCCCCGGATGCGGTTGCCCAGTATGCTGTTATAGCGATACCGATAAAAGCAGCAATCAGAGCCAAGTAATATCCTGACTTCATAGAAGAGAAAATTTACTACAGAATAAAAATTTTTCTTTTTTTAGATATTTTTACTATAATTTTAATTATTATCAGAACCTGATAATGATAAGTTTTTAAACGTAGAAAATCTTTATTGCCACATGAGACTCACTGTTGCCCTGACGGGTGCCTCAGGCCAGATTTACGGTGTCAGGATACTCGAGGAACTGAATAAAAAAGAAGTTGAGACGTATCTGATTATCAGCAGGGCTGCTGAAATCACGCTCTCTGTGGAGACAGATACAACTCTCGATTATCTTCAGTCTCTGGTGAAAGAATTTTTCAGAAATGAAGATATCGCAGCACCGATTTCCAGCGGAAGCTTCGAGAATGATGGGATGATTATCTGCCCGTGCAGCATGAAGACCGCTTCCAGTATAGCCTATGGTATCACAGATACACTCATATCGAGGGCTGCCGATGTAACACTCAAAGAGGGTAGAAAACTTTTACTGCTTGTAAGAGAGACACCTCTTCATTCAGGACACCTTGAGACACTCTTGAAGCTGTCTCGAATGGGAGCAGTCGTTATGCCGCCTGTTCCGGCATTCTACACGAAGCCTTTAACAGTTGATGATATTGTTATGCAAACAGTTGCCGGGGTACTTGAGAAGTTCAACATTAGAATTGAACGTAAAAGGTGGGAGGGTCTGTAATATTCAGCCTCAGCAGTCAACCCAGTCCCCACTTATTTTTCCAGTATTCTTTGATTACTTCCAGCGCAACAAGTTTCTCTCCGCTCAGGTATCTGATACATGCTCCGCCTCCTGTCGACACATGATTCATTTCTTTATACAGTCCTGTCATTCTGGCAGCAGATGATATATGCCCACCGCCAACTATTGAGTATTTTGCATTGGACACTGCCTTCAATACTTCAAACGTTCCAAGGGCAAATCTCTCATCCTCAAACACACCTGAAGGTCCATTGATCACTGCTATATCAAATTCAGGTATCATCTCACTCAGTTTTGAGATGGTGCTTATACCTATGTCCATTATTCTGCCCTTCAAATTCTCAATTGATACATCACTTCTTTTTCCATCAATTTCAACTCCGAAATCGTCTGGAAGGATAATCCTTTCTCTGTACTTTTCAACCAGTTCAATCATTTCACTGTCTTCTAAATCCTCTTTGTTTTCATCAACGACTTTCTTATTCTCCCCGAGATCCAAACCTTTTAGCATAAGAAAATAAGTCGCAACAACTCCTGTCAATACAACTTTCTCTGCTATTTCTTTCTCGAGTACGTTCTTCATCACCTTGACTGAATCCTTAATTTTTGCACCACCAAGAATGAATACTTTACTCCCCCTGCTTTTCAATGCCTTATTCAGTGCACCTATTTCTTTTTCAACAAGTCTTCCAACAACCGAAGGGATTACCGGAGGGAAACCCGTTAAAGATGCATTTGCTCTATGAGAGGCGGAAAAAGCATCGTTTATGAATAAATCAAAATTGTCCTTAAGTCTCTTGACCATCAGGGAGTCAACATGTTCTTCAGGAACTCTCTTGAGCTGCTCCTCAGAATAAATCCTGACATTCTCAAGAAGAATGACGTCTCCATCCTCCATCTTTTCAATTTCCTCAAGGACTCTTCTACTGAAGATTTCATCTATGTAATTAATACTCCTTCCGAGTAATCTCGAGAGGACTTCGGAGTGGCTTTCAAGAGTGGTGAAATCCTTTCTGCCCGGTCTGCTCTGGTGAGCAAGCAAAACGAGTTTACAATCTTCCAGCTCCTTCAGTGTGTTTATATGACTTTCAAATCGTGTTGTGTCGAGAATAGTCGAGTTGACAATTGGAGAGTTTATATCGAGCCTCATTAAAACCTTTTTTCCAGAGAACTCTACATCATCGAGTGTAGGTAACCCATCAATCATCGAACTTTCTCAGATGACCGGTTAATTAATATTTTGGATAAAGAGTTATTCTCTAAAAGATTTCGGGAGACAGATATAGTATGGAAAAATAATAAAAAAGGCGAGGTTAGAGTATTATAAACCTCACTTCTTAGCGAGGGTTATTTCTATAGCAGATACGTTTGCTTCTCCCTGTTCACTTTCTACCTTTTCTGTTGAGATTTTTATATCTTTTACATCCACATCTGGCAGGAATCGTTTTCTGACAATCTCTGCTACATCGACTGCTCTGCTTATTGCTCTTCCTCTCGCTTTTACAGATACCTCAGCTATTCCACTGTTAAACTGGGTCAACACTGCCAGAACATAGTTCATAACCGGTTTATTTCCAACAAACACTGCATTCTCAGCCATTTTTCTACCTCCCTGATTTAATTTTTTCCTTACTTGATTTTGCTACCAAATCTTAATGTTATATTAACTTTTCTAAGCATTCATCAATTGACGAACTTCTGTTTATATCAACTTCTGCTTAGCCATGAGCTCTGCATTCAGGATGCTCGCTCCTGCTGCCCCCCTCACAGTGTTATGACCTAAAACTATATATTTCACTGAATTTTTCCCGTCTTTCCTGATTCTACCTACAGTTATACTCATTCCCTTGCCCTCATCTCTATCGAGGCGTGGTTGGGGCCTGTCTTCTTCCCTCCTCACGATAATTACTTTCTCCGGGGAGGTTGGCAATCCAAGGGTTTTGAGGGTGCCAAATGCATCAATTACATCCTCGACACCCACCTCCCCGTTAAACTGAGTCCAGACTGCCTCAGTATGTCCATCTATTACTGGGACTCTGTGGCAGGAGGCTGAGACCTTTATCGGTGCAGGGACAATTTCTGAACCATTGAACTCACCCAGTAACTTCAACGGCTCTTCCTCGACTTTTTCTTCTTCCCCCCTGATGAATGGAATAACATTGTCTGTGATTGCCAGAGAAGGTACTCCCGGAAATCCCGCTCCACTCAAAGCCTGCATTGAAGCAACCTTTACATCTTCAAGACCCAGATTGAGGAGAGGCTTCAGTGTTATTGTAAACATAATCGCAGTGCAGTTCGGATTTGTTACAATAAATCCATCCCATCTTCTGTTCCTTTTCTGAACTTCTATGAGCTGAAGATGTTCTGGATTTACCTCTGGAATCATTAAAGGAACATCTTTCTCCATTCTGAACGCAGATGCATTGCTTGCAACCACAAATCCTGCTTTGGCAAACTCTATTTCTACCTTTTTGGCTATACCGGATGGTAAAGCAGAGAAGGCAATATCTGCATCAATTTCCCTGGGCTCTAATGGTAGCATTGTCATTTCGCCTGCTTCTTCAGGAATATCTGCAGATATTTTCCACTCTACCTCTTCACAGTAGCTTTTACCAACTCTCCGTTCTGAGGCAGCCAGTGCGCTTAATTTGAACCATGGATGGTCAGATAGAAGCTGAATGAATTTTTGACCCACCATCCCCGTAGCACCGAGGACGGCTACCTTGTATTTTCTCATGTTGCTATGCTTTATCTCGACCTTTTAAAATTTGCTATTTCAAATCAGCCCGTTCTCTTTACACAATTCTTCAAAACTCTCAAGACCTCTCTGCTCCTTACTTCCGAATCTATAGCAGAGGGTATTAAAATATTCTTCAAGAAATTCTTCAGGCATGAAAAACTTTTTCCTTGCTGCTTTGACAACCTCTTTCATATTGTTCAATCCCCAGTCAACGGATTTCATAATTATTCTGTCGACTTCATTGAGATTTTTCTCTTTCAGGGATGCAGAAATTCCGAATACCATAGGATAGCCTGTTAACTCATAAAATTCTTCTCCCAAGTCCATGACAACTCTGTAAACCATCCTTGCCTTTATTGCTTCATCACCTATAACAAGTGCGTTGTTGCAGGTTTTCAGAAGTTCTCCAGCATTGCTGCCCTCTGTCATCACAAGTCTGTTACTCAAGCCCCTCTCCTTCAGGATAATCCTGAGAAGGTTAACAGATGTGAGTGATGCGTTCGAGATGGCAATCGAGCCATCAAGGTTTTTACCATTAGAGACCACTACAACACTCAGAACCCTGTCTCTCGATGCAATGCAGAAATCGTAATTTCTTAACGACACCTTATTTTTGATAAAGTAAAAAGAAGGAACAGGTGCAAAATCAATCTCTCCTGCCTCAAGCATCTCAGGAAATTTTTTGGGTGAAGATTCAATTATCCTGATACGTTCAAGCAGTTCTTTTTCCTTGCTTAACCGTTTTTCAGGCTTTTCGAGCCAGTAGTAAGGAAGAAAGTTATTCAGGAAACCGAACTTTCCAATCAGATACGGCATATATTCTGGCGGAGAACTATTTACAGATAAATATTGCCATTATTCCTTCAGTATGTTGTAGAATGTATCTCTCTCAGCAGGAATCATCCCTGCTTTCTGTATTATGTCGACAATTCTCTCTCTTGCAAGCTCAACAGGTGTTTTTGCTCCGGCTGAGTGTGATATAGATTCGCCCATCAATGTGCCATCCATATCATTTGCCCCGTAGTTCAGGGCAATCTGAGCCACATCCTCGCCAAGCATGACCCAGTACGCTCTTATACCTTTAAAGTTGTTCAGAACTATCCTCGAAACTGCAATTGTTTTTAAAATATCAACAGGATTTGTTTTTTCAGTTACAAACCCTTTTTCCCTCAGTTCAGTATTCCCGGGGTGAAACACCAAAGGGACGAATCCGAGAAAGCCTGCAGTCTCATTCTGTAGCTTCCAGAGTTTGTAAAGGTGCAGTGCTCTGTGCCTGATCTCTTCAATATGACCGAAAAGCATTGTGGCATTGCTTTTTATTCCAAGTTCATGAGCAGTTCTCATAATATTCAGCCACTCATCTGAATATGCTTTATTCGGGCAAATTATCTTCCTTATTTCGTCATCCAGAATTTCTGCTCCACCCCCCGGTATTACCTGAAGTCCAGCATCTTTCAATCTTGAAAGTACTTCCTTTATGCTGCATTTCTCCAGTTTTGATATAAAGTGGATTTCAGTTGCAGTAAGCGCTTTCAAAACCATGTCGGGAAACTTGCTTTTTATATGCATGAACATCTCTTCAAAATACTCAATGGTCACATCGGGATTGTGTGAGCCCACGATATGAAGTTCTGTGGCTCCGGCAAACGATGCTTCTTTAACTTTCATCAAAATATCATCAATGCTCATCAAATACGCTTCATTATCTTCAGCATTCCGGTAAAAAGCACAGAGGGGGCATCTCGAGACGCAGACGTTTGTATAATTTATGTGTCGATTTACAACAAAAGTGGCTGTCCTGCCTGAGTTTACAATCAAACCGAGATCATGCAAGTCCTTTTCAAACAATTCCTTGATTTCTTTTCTGCTCCATTTTTTCTCCATTGATGTCATCCCGCATCTTTTTCAACTCACTTTTCACTCCAATGAGTTCTCTCCTCATCTGAGAAGATGTTCTGAACACGAAATCGCTTATAATACCAAAAACGAGAATCTGCAATCCAGATATAATCAGTAAGGTCGTCAATATTGCCAGCAGGCTGTGTGTGATGTCTTTGAACCACTCGTATGTAACATAAACACCGATTATAAAACCGAGTAAAATCAGTATCATGCCAATAAAATAAAAATATCTCCCGGGACTGTAATGACTTAAAAGCTGATTTATTGTCGCAGCGATTCTGAAACCATCCCTTAGAGGATTGAGTTTTGTCTCTCCGCCTCTTTTTAAATAACTTATCGGCACTTCCACAATTGAAAATCCCTTTGAAATTGTATCAACCGTCAGTTCGGTCTCAACTTCGAAACCACTTTTTCTCAGGTAAACATTTTTATAAACATCTCTTGTCAGTGCCCTGTACCCTGATAAAATATCATGCAGGTCTATTCCATATGTGAGCCTGAAAAAGAAATTGAGGATTTTATTTCCAATTAAATTCAGTCTTGTAAATGCACCTTTCTCAAAGTTTGCAAATCTGTTACCGATTACGTGGTCTGCATAGCCTTTTTCAACAGGCCTGAGTATTTTATCAACTTCTTCAGGAAGATAAGTTCCATCTCCATCAATCAGAACTATAACATCACTATCAATAAAGCTGAAAGCCTCTTTTATCGCCTGTCCTTTACCCTTACCGCTCTGAACTATTACTTCTGCGCCCTTACTTTCTGCTATCTCTCTTGTTCTGTCAATACTGTGCCCATCAATTACAACCACTCTGTAGCCTTTCTTAATGAACTTCTCTACTACTTCGCCAATATTATTTTCCTCATTCAGTGTCGGTATCAATATGCAGGTATCCATGAAATTTTTACAGCCTCAGTATCTTCAGTATGCTGAGGACAGGAACTCCTTCAATCTCAGATATTCCTTTTTTGTCAATTATAACTGATGCGCAGAGTATTTCTGCATCCTTCCCTTTTATATCTCTGGCAAGCTCTTTCAGTGTCGAACCTGACGTAACAATATCGTCAACGGCTACACATCTCTTTCCTTCAATTCTTGCATAATTTCCGCTGAAGAAACCACTCACCTTCCTGTCCGAGTCTTCTCTGAGTTTCTTGGGGTAATACACGCTCAAATCAACATTCAGTTCCTCAGCTATCATGGTTGCTATCGGGATGCCGCTTGTCGCTATTCCAATAACGACATCAGGCTCCTCTTCAACAGCTTCGAGAATCATGTCTGTCATGACTGACGCAATGTTTCTCAGCCTGTAAGGCGTAGATATGACCCTCCACTCTATGTATATGTCAGAAGGTGGCGTTACGTCTTCTCTTGCTTTGGTCATCAACCAGAGCGCTGTCTCTCTTGAGACATTCAGCTCATCTGAAATCTCACCGGTTGTAAGACCCTTTTCTTTAAGCTTTTTTGCCCTTTCAACCAGACCTTCAATCCTCTCCACTTATAATCCTCTCCATTTTCTCATAAACCTGTTCACTTCTTTATCCTGTTCTTCCTAACAACACACAGGAATTTAAAAGGCTTTGGGATTATACTTTGAACGGGTACTTTAAATTTTCCTATGATACTATTTAATTTTAAAAATTTTTTGATGAAAAACTGAGTTCAAAATCTCAGTTATAACTGAGCTCATGCTGGAAAAACAATTGCTCAGGTTTCAAGGGAATACAACCTTCACCCATCCATGATTACAAGGTGGAAGAGAGAATACAACAAAGATCCAGAATCTGCA
>MTMJ01000034.1 GCA_002010045.1 Archaeoglobus sp. JdFR-22
GCTATGTATCTTTTTGTAGGGAGTTATATGGGTTTGTTATTTAGAGTATTGAGATGTTAGAATTGGTATTTTGTTGGTAATTTTGTAAGCACCCTAAAGTTTTTATATTGCTTCTGATACAGAATAGGTCGTAAAAAATTGAAAGGTGGATTATAAATGAAGGTAGGCAAATATTTAAAAGCAATCCTTGGAACGTTGTTGATATTGATAACAGTGCAAGTGGTTTCTGCTGAGATCTTTTCTTGCGATGAGAACAAAGATTCCAAACATACCTTTGGACCAGGAGAGAATGTTTATGTAAAAGGGTATGATCTCCCGGACAGAACAGGTACCATTTACATTGTTGAGAATGTTGACTGGACTGAAATTCCAACTGGCACTGCGTACAGCTCTGTTACCACCATCGTAGTAACTATAAGCAATGTCGATGATGATGACCTGTATGCTACACCACCAGTGGAAGTAGGTACTGTTAGCAATGGAGATTATCCCTGCACAAATTGTATCGGTTACCCTGGCGGATATGATATTATATGGGATGACGGAGATGGAATATGGGAAGGGCAGAATACTGACCCTGTTGACTATGTTGAGTGCAATGGATTCGAAACAATCCCGGAATTCACAACAATAGCAATACCGATGGCTATAGCACTGCTTGCTGGACTGTTCTTCTTTAGAAGGCAGTAATTGAAATTAAATTTTATTCTTTTTGATTTTAAATTCTTATTTAACAGATAATTCGATCTGTCTTCATAAGCCACTCCTTCTGGGATTCCAATCATTTATCAGTAACCTATTTTAATATGTAATTAATACAAAAATAGAGATGTTAAATTTAATGAAGATATTGTTTAAATTTAGCATACGAAATATTCGAAGATGTGAGAAGTTGTGTGTAGAAAAACATCTCTGTGATTATCATGGATTTGAAAAGGATTGACCAATTTTTTGATATTTTGATTATTCTGCTTCTGGATTTGTTGTCCATCATATTTGTTCTCATCCCTCCATTCAATCAAACACCGCTGAGAATTATTTTCGCACTTCCCATCCTCCTGTTTCTGCCCGGATACATGTTGATAGCGGCAATGTTTCCTCGAAAAGAAGAGCTGAGTGGTATAGAGAGGTTCACACTCAGTATCGGGTTGAGCATTGCAATTTTCGTTTTTGATGGTTTTGCAATCAGTGTTACGCCATGGCGCTTCAGACCGATGCCTATTATAGTCTCGCTCACCTGGATCACTCTTTTTTTCACTCTACTCACGCTAATAACGAGATTCCGAACCCCTGCTGAAAAAAGATACTTCTTTGGACCAACGACAATATCAGAGTTTGTGGATTCGCTCAAAGTTAAGGAAGAACCCACAGACATTGAGAGGGCATTGATGATAGCGCTTATTGGCTCAATAATTATCGCAAGTAGCATGCTGATTTATGCAAAGCTAACGTTCGAGGAAGAGAAATTTACTGCTCTTTATATTCTTGGAAAAGAGGGTAAAGCTGAAAACTATCCTTCCGAGCTTTATATTCTTGAAAAAAATCCCATAATTGTTGGTGTTGAGAATTATGAACATGCTCCGGTGAATTACACACTACAGATAAAACTGGGTGAATACTTACTCCATGAGCGTAGTTTAACGCTCAATCACAATGAGAAATGGGAAGATACTGTATATCTTACTCCAAAACACGTTGGTAAACACCTGAAGCTTGAGTTCTTGCTTTATAAAGATGAACTGCTGCAACCATACCGCTCAGTACACCTCTGGGTGGATTCTGTAATAAATTACGATAATCTCAGGGAGATAAGAGAATTTGCTTTATCTGAGCTGCCTGAGATCGAAGATTCTGACATGGAGAATGAAGGATGGACATTCAACAAAAATTCAGATTATTTCAGGGGATACTTTACTGAACTCCACCAGATTGTTGAGAACGTGACTCTTCACGGCTATGTAATTGATGCAAACACGAGCAAACCTGTTCCCAACGCAAGAATAAACTTTGACAACCACTATGAGTACAGAAAATCCGTTAATGCAGATGAAAATGGTTCCTATGCTGTCATGCTGATTCCTGACTATTTCTGGATTTCAGTCAGTGCAAAAGGGTATAAACGGAATGATTTCGAGCTTGATCTATCTGAGAACCGCTCTATGTTTCTCAATCTGACTGTTCAACAGACAATGCCGTTGAAATTGAATATTGAGGAACTTGCTGAGTTGAATGAGACCATTGAAGAACATCCTCTGGAAGAATTTCCACATGCTATTTCAGTTCTCAGGGGCTATGTGATAAATCATCTAACTGGAGAGCCCGTTCCATATGCGGAAATTAAAGTAACCCATGAACTGGGATTCATTCAGAAAACTAAGACTGATGAATTCGGCTATTATGAAATCAAGGTAATTTCTGGTGCCCACAGGATAGAAATCAGGGCTGATGGCTACGCAGCCAATTTCACCAATTACCGGATAGGAAGTGTTCACGAACTGGATTTGGTACTCCTGCCCAAATCGTGCAAGGTTAAGGGTTATATCGTTGATGAGAAGGGCAGGCCTGTGAGTGATGTATCAATCAGTTTGAGATCAAGACAATTTTCAAACTCAACCAGAAGTAATTTAACAGGATATTATGAGCTGAACTCCATACCCGGTTCATTCACTCTGAAAGCAGAAAAAAGAGGGTATTTCGGGAGTTCAGCTGAATTCAATCTGACAGCATACGAGACAAAACTGGTTAACCTGACAGTAGAAAGAATCCTGCCTGCATGCAGGGTTGAGGGTTATGTGAGCTTCAATGACAGAAAAATTCCGGGAGTGGATGTGATTCTGACAGGTATTGACTATAAAGGAAATCCTGTTCAGAAGTCTACCAGAACAGATTTCAATGGATTTTTCAAAGCTGATGTCCTCCCCGGAACTATATTTCTCAATGTCCTTCAGGGATATTCAGGTGAAGAAGTAAGGTTCTATGCAAGAAGTGGTAAAAAGGTCTTTCTCAACATTCAGCTTGAAGACAATCCAGAGAGTACTTTCAAAATGATCTATCCCTCTCAGACAAAAATGGTTAAAGGTTACTACAGCGAAATTTACCAGGAGATCGCTTCAGCAGAGGGGCTTGCAACCCTTATCTTCAAAGTAAAGGATTCATATAAATCAGACAGAGAATCTGGAATTTACAAGCAGGTGTTACTGAACAACCATGTTATCTGGGAGGACGACATTTCTGGAGATGAAGGTTGGGAAGAAGTAAAAATACCTGTCACATTTGACGAAGGTGTAAACAGACTTTCAATGAGATTGTATGCCAAAAAAGATGCGAATGGGCCTGTAATTGTCGAGTGGGACGCTGTCAAACTGGAACCGATTTCAGAGATTATAAAAGATAGAGCAACAATTTTCAGTGTCAGGGATGCAGATGGGGGTCAGAATTTTACCACTGAACTATTCCTCGGGAAACATGAAGAGTTTATAGTCTCCATCGAGAATGAGGAGCAGGAAAGAGTGAACTACACTCTTGAAATCAGACTTGACGATGTTGTTCATAAAAAGGAGTTAATTACCCTCAACGATGGTGAGAAGTGGGAAAAAATAGTTCTGTTCATCCCGGAAGTTCTTGGAGAATTTATAAAACTCGAGTTTTTGCTTTTTAAGAATTCAGAAAAACCCTATAAGTATTTCAGTCTGTGGGTTTCTTCGGAAATAGACTACAATAACCTTCATCTGCTTAAAAAATATTCTGAAGATGTGCCAATGATTGCAAACAGTGATATGGAGGCGCTTGGAGAGTGGGATTACTATGAGAACGAAATCAACTTCACAGGAAGAATCAGCTCGGATGAGTTCGTTTCTCCATTTCATTCATATGAAATACTTGCTACATACTGTAACCAGAGCTGTTATGCAGGTATAAAACAGGAACTGGATGTGGAGAAAATATCCAATGCTGTTGTGTCCCTGGATGTTAAGGATTCTTATAAGAAGACAGGAGGGAGTAACTTCTTTAAACAGGTACTTTTAAATGGAAAGATTCTGTGGAATGATGATGTAGCTGGAGATGAGGGCTGGCTTCACGAGAATATCCCAGTTACAATTTTACCGGGCAAAAACATAATCGAATTAAGAGTATACTCTCATGGAAAAGTTCTCAGTCCTGTAAAGGTGTGGTGGGATAACATTGAATTGAAACCTGTTACCGAGATACTCAATGAGACAACAAAATTTGCAGTTTACGACTCATATGGTGGTGAAAACTATCTGAGGTTACTCTACCTCGGTATGCCATCCAGTTACACTGTGAGTATAGAGAACAGGGAGAATAGAACACTTGATTACACATTACAGGTCAGACTCGCTGGAATACTGCACAGAGAGTATAGAATTAAATTGAATCATGCAGAAATCTGGTACGAAAATGTCACGGTTATTCCCGAAGTTATTGGTGATAACCTCCTTCTTGAGTTTATCCTGCTGAAGGAAGGTAAACAATACAGGTATTTCAGTCTGTGGGTCTCATCAGACATAGATTACAGCAATCCAAGTATTCTGAAAGAGTATGAAATCTCAATTCCACCGCCAATTGATAATGGAGACTTTGAAGGTTCGGGAGGATGGAGTTATTCCAAGAAGGGTCTGATTTTATGGGAAGTTTCGTTAGATGAATATGCGTCTGGAAACAGGTCTCTGAGAGTCTATCAGGATGGAGTGTTGAATGCAGAAGATTACGTATCGATTTATCAGGATGCTGGAACGGTCGAGAAGGGTGTTACCTTTGTGACATTCAGTGTTAAAGATAACTATAACGAGCCAAATGCCACCGGGTATTTAAAACAGGTTTTATTGAATGACAGGGTATTATGGGAAGACGATGTCGCAGAGAGTGAGGGATGGCAGAAATTAAGCATTCCTGTTTACTTCTCAGGCGTGAACCGGTTGTCATTCAGAGTCTATGCAGAACGGGAAGTCGAATATGCAGATATAAGTGTATTCTGGGATGATATATCCTTGAAAACAATAACGGGTGGTAAGCTTGAGAATACTTAAATATATCTTCATCTGGGTTCTACTGTCTATCCCTTTCGTCATACCTTCTTTAATGGTCTGGCTTATACTCGGGGAGAAGCTGGCAGTAACTGGAGTAAAATTTGAACATCTGATAGCCATTCCGGCTATTCTTTCAGCTTCACTTCTGCTCTTCTTTTATCTGATGAGCAGCAGAATTCTACTGAAATGGTATGGGGCAAGAGAGGTGAAAGATGGAGATATTCTCGAAATCTTTGAGAGAGTTGCAAAGGAGTCTGACGTTGCTGCAAAGCTTTATGTCGTTGAATCTGAGATGCCGAACGCTTACTATGCTGGAAATTCTAAAAAAGGATTTATTGTTATCACAACATCATTGATTAAATTGCTTGATGATGGAGAGCTTGAGGCTGTAATGAACAATCAATTCGTTCATTTAAGGAACAGGGAATCTATGATATACACAATTGGAGCAACAATCTCTGGACTGGTGGTTTCTTTATCTACCGCTGCTTACTGGTGTTCACTGCTGACAGGATTTGGTCTTGAGGATGACCCTGCCCCAAATCTGATAAAGCTTTTTGTAATGTCGCTTGTCGCTCCACTTGCATCATTTCTGAGTCTCCCAATCTTCTCAGGTAAAAAGGAATTTAATTTTGATGTAGAGAGCATCAGTTCAGTAGAGGATGAAAATAAACTTATCAGTGCAATGGAAAAGATTAACAGCTCACTGAACTCCGGGAATTATGAAATAAATCCTGCACACTCAATTCTTTTTTTTGCCAATCCTTTAAAGGACGATTATGTCAATATTCTTGATTTCAATTTGCCCACTTATCTGTCAATCCTCAATCTCAAACCATCAGTTGCCAGAAGAATCTGCGAAATTCAGGGAGTAAAACCAGAAAGTTCAGGAGGGAGTTTAATCAAACCTATTTTCTATAGCCTGATATCGCACTTCTTTGTTCTTTTCGGAATTATTGCCTTTGATACATTCAACAATAAGGATTTTGTTTTTGAGAGGGCAGCTTTAATCTCAGTCGTTTTTCTGGGATGGGTTACAATATTCTTCTCAATTCTGATTCTATTGCTCCGGTTCAGGAGAAGGTTCTGAAAATTTATTCAATACAGAAAGAATCACCGTCACAACTACGAGAAATATTATCCAGCCAAGATGTTCATGAACGAGCATCATCATCTCAGTTCCATGGTAGAATGCAACCGTATAGAGGATGGTTACCCTTGTAAGATTGGCGACATAGGCAACCGCAACAGACAGTACAAGCATTGAGAATACTTTATTTCTTCCAATCTTTTCAATCCTTGAATAAGCCACGACTGTGGAGATAAGAAGAAACATCGAATACAAACCTGAGCACGGACCTCCAATAACAACGGTCATGTCCTCAACCCCCCGAATTCTGACAGTCTCGGTTGAGACAAGCTCAACTGGAAGACCCGCAGCCTTTATGATATAAAATGAGGGTAAAAGAACTACATAATGGTCGAAAGTATGAGTGAAGTCAACATTCAATTTATTGAAAAGACTGAAGAATATTAAAAACAGGACAATGAAGATTCCGGACATATACATCCCGAAAACACCCATTCTATGTGCATCTTCTCTGTTAATTCCCTGTGCAATCAGTGATAGACCGAGAAGAAATGTCATAACATCAAGCGTACCGAGTTGTTGATTGCTGGTAGTGAGATTATATATGATGTCTGCTATTATAATCAAAATTCCAATAAATAACCTGTGTTTCGGGCTTTTCACAGGCACTTCACCTTCGATTTTTAAACGGGTTATCATCACAACACCAATAGCAAATAGAATGATTCCAATGTAAATTGAACCTTCGCTGATTTCAACCGTTGCACCGAGAAAGAGTGCAAATACTGCAAGGAATATCAGGATGTTCCGGTATTCGAGCATGTTATTTATAAGCAAAAGACTTTTTTAAATTTTCTTGTTAAGCTAACCTCATAATGATGTTACAGGCTCCTGAACTTTTGGAGAAACTTAATATCCCAAAAGCACTATCAACATCATGGGCTTTGAATGGTATACTGAATTTGTTGACCTTGGATTCAGACCACAGAATGAGGTCATCTGCATTTTTAGAGTGGAACCGGATGGAATTTCGATGGAAGAGGCAGCAGGTAGGGTTGCCTCAGAAAGCTCGGTCGGAACATGGACTACTCTGGCTAAACTGCCTGATAGAATCGGGAAATTGATGGCAAAAGTCTATAGAATTGATGGAGAATTTATCAGCGTGGCATACCCCATAGACCTTTTTGAAGAGGGCAACATCCCTCAGCTTCTGAGTTCTGTTGCAGGAAACATTTTCGGAATGAGGGCGTTAAAAAATCTAAGATTCGAAGATTTTATTCCGCCAGAAGAGTATACGAAGAACTTTAAGGGTCCGGGATTTGGAGTGAAAGGTGTTAAAAAAATTTTTGGAGTTACAAGACCTCTTACAGCCACAGTTCCAAAGCCTAAGGTTGGATTTGACGCTGAAGAATATTCAAAGGTTGCATATGATGCATGGACGGGTGGAATAGACTTCGTCAAGGATGATGAGAATCTGACCTCTCAACCATTCATCAGATTTGAGGAAAGACTGGAGAAGGTGATGAGTGTCCGTGAAAGGGCTGAGGCAGAAACAGGAGAAAAGAAAGTGTTTCTTGTGAACATTACTGCGGAAACCAGAGAGATGATTAGAAGGGCTAAACTCGTGGCTGATTACGGTAACGAATTTATAATGATTGATATTCTCACTGTAGGGTGGTCAGCTCTTCAGACAGTGAGAGAAGTTTGTGAGGAGCTGAAGCTTGGAATCCATGCACACAGAGCAATGCATGCAGCTTTCACAAGAAATCCAAAACACGGGATCTCCCTGAAAGTTCTTGTAAAGCTTTCACGTCTTGCTGGTGTTGATAACTTCCATGTGGGCACAGGCGTGGGAAAAATGTATGGTGCTGCAGAGGAGGTTGTGGAACTTGCTGACATCTGCAGAAGGGAATGGAATGGATTTAAACCCGTATATCCTGTCTCCTCAGGAGGACTTCATCCCGGTCTCGTACCGGATGTCATCAAATTGTTCGGGGAGGATGTCATAATACAGGCAGGTGGTGGGGTTCACGGACATCCCGATGGCACTCATTACGGTGCGATGGCACTGAGACAGGCAATTGAAGCTTCTTTGGCAGGTGAAGAGTTGAGTGAAGCTGCTGAACAGTACAGAGAACTCAGAAAATCTCTTGAGAAGTGGGAACATATTAGGCCAAAATAGGTCAAGTTATTTATATCAAGTGAATAACTCCAGTAAGGTGATTCAGATGGATATAGAGGCGAAAAAATCGTTATTATGGGATGCTTTCGAGGAACTAAAAACCAAGTGGAGTGTTGACGAGCGAGTCCTTGAAAAGCTGGACGAGGGGGAAGAACGTACTGTTGATGGGTTGCCGGAGAGTAGAATCAATGATTTAATGAGTATAAAGGAAAAATATCAGCTTGACGATGTGGATTTTCTTTTTATTGTTGGAGCTGCGGTCGGTCTTTATGAAGGTCAGAGAAACGTAAGGAATGTTGTCAAAAGGAAGATAAAGACTGTGAACGAGTTTGTGTCTTCAGTAATTGGCATGAAATGAGACTCGCATTTAAGCTTGCTTATGTTGGCAATTACTTTTCAGGATTTCAGTATCAGCCAGACGAGATGACTGTTGAAGGTGAGATTTTCAGAGCGCTGGAGAATATAGGTATTGATGTGAAGGAAGCTTATTACGCTTCAGCAGGAAGGACTGATACAGGTGTTCATGCTTTTGGTCAGGTTGTGGCGTTCAATGCCGACACATATATCCAGCCAAGGCAGATTAATGCGTATCTTTCTGAAAATATCACTTTCTGGGGGTTTGCACGGGTTGGTGAAAACTTTAACCCGAGGAGTGATGCGAAGAGCAGAACGTATATGTATGCAATGCCAGTCAGAAAGCATGACATTTCTGCAATGAGAAAAGCTGCTAAACTTTTACTGGGGACGCATGATTTCAAAAATTTTACTCGAAAATTTGGTGAAGGTAAAACGTGTCTGAGAACAGTTTACAATGCAGAATTACGTCTCAATGGAGATTTTCTGATTTTTGAGATTGAAGGAAATGCATTCACATGGAACATGGTGAGATGCATCGCATCTGCATTTGAGGCAGTTGGGAGCCATCACAGAAGTGTAGAGTGGTTCGAAGAAATGCTTAAACCAGAGAAGCACAAGGAGAGAATAGAACCCGCTCCACCTCATGGTTTAATTTTAAAGGATATTAAGTATGAAGGAATCAAATTCGAGGTTGATGATTATGCATGGAGAACTCTCCAGTCCAGAATTTATGATATTGTCAGTTATTACGGGAGCATATACCAGATTTTCTCTTCATTTATTGAATGAGCATGAGCGGATAGGATGAAGTGTGAGGACTGTTCTGGAAGAGGTTACATTGAAATCGAGTCTGATTGTCGAAATTGCTCGGGTTCGGGTAAAGCAAAGAGTTTTAATCCTGAGCTTACGGCTGAACTGACAGCTAAACAGCTTGAGATGTTCTCCAGAGGAGTATGCGGTGTATGTAATGGCACAGGAAGGATAAAGAGGACTGAATTGTGCAGAACATGTAACGGGAAAGGCAAAGTCAGGAAATGCCGGTTATGTGGAGAGAAAATTCAGGAGAATTTTGAGGTCTGTAATAAGTGCAGAAAGAAACCCCATGCTTATCTGCTGAAAAATAGCTGTGGTATAGAGGATTTGAAAATTAATAACGTTTATGTTGGCACAGTCTCGGGAATAACATCTCCCGGAATTTTCGTCAATCTTAACCGAAGAATCAGAGGTCTGATTCGCAGGAGGGATGCAGGAAATCTTAATTTTTCAGATGGTAACGAGGTTCTTGTTAAGGTAAAAGAAATCAAGCCAAACGGTGAAATTGACCTCGTCCTATCACCGATGGATAATTTTACGATTATAGAGGTCTCAAAGGATGCGCCAGACGTAAAAATATCTGAGATAGAGAATTTCACCGGGAAAATTGTTGAATTAAGGGGTAAGGTGACACATATTAAGGTCACCGGAGGTCCAACTATATTTACCATTCTCGACTCAGGAGGAGTGGTGAATGCTGCTGCCTTTGAAGGTGGTGAGAGAGCTTACCCTGACGTCAAGATTGATGACATTGTCAAAATTATTGGAGTGGTGAAGAAGAGGGATGTAAATTTACAGGTCGAAATCTTTGAGATGGAGAGATTGCTTGGTAATGAGGCTCATGATGTCAATAGAAAAATATTAAAAGAGCTTGACAGAAAGTGCGAGCCTCCAGAAGTTGAATTCCTGATTGAAAGTCAGATTCTTGAAGACTTACGGAAGGATATGGTAAAAGTAGCTAAGGAACTCAGAAGAGCAATATTTGAGTCACGACCAGTTATTATAAGGCATCACTGGGATGCTGATGGAGTCTGTGGAGGGGTTGCACTTGAAAAAGCTTTGATAAATTTCATCGAGAAAACCGGAAATTACGAAATGAAACCACTCATCAAAAGAAAGGTCTCACGAGCACCATTTTACGAACTTGAAGATGTTGTAAAGGATATGGACGAATCGCTCGAAGATTCTGAAAAATTCGGAGATAAGATTCCACTTGTTGTTCTTGTTGACAATGGCTCAGGCGTTGAGGATATTCCAGCGATAGAACATTTTCTGATTTTTGGCGCAGACGTGATTACCATTGACCACCATTTTCCTGACGAGAAGGTCGATTCATACCTTCTGCACCATATAAATCCATACAGGGTTGGTGGAGATAGTAATTATACTGCCGGAGTTCTCTGTTCAGAGCTGGCAAGAATGATAGACGAAATCCCATCTCCTGAGTTCCTTGCAGCCGTCTCTATTGTTGGAGATAGAAGCACTGGAGAGGTTGAGAAATACATCGAATTGGCAGGAGTAAGCAGAAAAGAACTCATTGATACTGCCCTTGCACTTGAGTTTGAGGGATTTTTTCTGAGATTTCGCTCTGCATCACAAATTATTCACGAGATTCTTGGTTTCGGAAGGAAAGACAGGCAAAAAAGGCTCGTAAGTACCATTTCAGGTTATGCAAAGAAGAGCATTGAAGAACAGGTGAGAACTGCTATGGAGGGGTTGAAGATTCAATCACTTCCGAATGGTGTCAGGCTTGCTGCCCTGGATGTGGAGAACTATGCCAAACGATTTACCTTTCCACCACCCGGAAAACTGACCGGAGAGGTTCATGACAGGTTGAAGAAAGAATACGATAAACTTGTGACAATCGGGTATGGGCCTGATTTTGCTGTTATCAGAAGTGAAGGAGTTGAACTTGACATTCCGAGATTTGTTGTTGAACTCAGGAATGAGATAAATGCGAATATAGATGGCGGGGGGCATATGGTTGTTGGTTCTTTAAAGTTCATACCCGCAAAGAGAAAGGAAGTTCTTGCGAGGCTTGCAACCAGAATTGGAATGCTTTAGAAGTTAAGCAGGAATAACAGGTTATCGGCAATATGGTTACAGGAAGAAAACCAGTTCACCACTATCACAAGCTTCGGGTTGGGGGGTCGGTTGGAGGTTTCAGGCTCCAAAATAAGCTTTTTGCGGTGGTGAACCGGCTATCCCCCCTTACTTCTTTTGTTTATAAAATTTGTCCTTGACCTGAGAATTATTAGCATAATTCGGATGTGCATATTTGTAGAAGGATTGATGATGATAATCTGTAAAAAAGATAAATTTTTTTAAGTTCACAGAATAACATTATCTCAGGTCCGGCTGGAGAGGTTAAAAATGGGTGTAAAATACACAATAGCTCACATAATTGTTATTTTGTCAGCTCTGGCAAGCATGGTTGGTGTTGTCTCTGGTTCTACGATTTATGTTGATGATGATGCAGGTTGTGGAGGAAATACTCCATGTTATTCGAGTATTCAGACTGCAATAGGTGCTGCAAATGAGAGTGATATTATTATTGTAAACAGTGGTATATATAATGAAAGTGTCAGTATCTACAAACAGCTAAAATTAATTGGGAACGATTCTGGAGAAGGACTGCCCGTGATTAATGCCACTCTAAGCGATAATGCTGTTACAATAAGTGCTGATAACTCATGGATTGAAGGGTTTAATTTACTTAGATCAAAAAAGGCTGGAATTCTGGTAGTATCAAATAACAGTGTTATAAAGGGAAACGACATCAGTACAGGAAACCACACACACGGAATACATATAGTATCTTCCGTTAATATAACTATTTATGACAATGACATCAGGTACCATATCAATAAATACGGAATATATCTTGAATCATCCAGTTATAACAATATTACAGAGAATAGATTTGAATACACTGCAAGAGGGATGTATCTCGTATCATCCAGTTATAACAACATAACCTATAACAATATCTCTCAGAGTGGAAATTATGGTATATCTCTGGACGTTTCTTCCGAAAATAATGTTGTTTATGGGAATACAATAAACAAGGGCAATAACGGAATTTACATAAAAGATTCGAATAATAATAATGTACTTTCTAACAATATAATTTCCAATAACTTGATTGGAATACACATTTTATCATCCGACAACAATACACTATCGGACAATATCGCTGCAATGAATAAAGATGGAATAACTCTCACTTCCTCGAACAGTAATAACATAACATCAAATAACCTCACGCTTAATAAAATCGGGATATCCATTGAAAATTCAAATAACAACGAGGTTTTATCTAACACAATCAGGGATAACAGTGAAAACGGAATATATCTGACATCATCCAGCCTGAATACTATTGGTAGAAATGATTTTGTAAACAATACACTCAACGGTGTGCGCCTGACCTCAGGTCATGACAATACTATCTTCAGCAACAATTTTTCAGATAACGCAAAAGGAATCTATCTGGAATCTTCTGACAGCAACGAATTTTTGTCAAACAATATGACTGGAAATAGCTACGGAATCTTCCTGAAGAGTTCATCCGGCAATGAATTCAGCTCCAATATTTTCTCGAAGAACACAGTATGGGACATTGAAATAAACAATAGCAATGACAATACATTCAACACCAACAATTTCATCTCAACAGTTGCGAGCCTCACATATTCAGGCGACATTGGAGTCAAGAGTGTCACTTCATTCCCTCCAGCCTCATCCAATCCGTACAAGTGGTCAGCAATTGGAAAATATCTTAATGTAACGGGTTTCTCATCCAACGCATGGATATTCCTCAACTTCAGCTACTCTGAATCTGACGCTGCTGAGGTGCTTGAAGACACACTCAGGATAATGAAATGGAATGGCTCAGCATGGCTTGACTCAGGGTGGTATGAGACGAGATTTCTTGATACTCAGGCTAACATCGTTGGAGTAAACATAACATCTTTCAGCATATTTGCTCCTTTCGGATATAACAGAACAATTTATGTGCCGGATGATTACCCCACAATTCAGCAGGCAGTTGATAAAGCTGAGGCTGGAGCTAAGATTGTTGTAAGAGATGGAACATACGTTGAGAGCATTGTTATCGACAAAAAACTCACTTTAATGTCTGAGAATGGTTCTGCTAACTGCTTCATTGGTAATGTTACCGGAAATATACTTACAGTGTATGCTGATTACGTGAACATAAGCGGTTTTACTTTGTTGAATGCATGGTATGGAATAGATTTAAGAGGAAATAACAGTTACATCTCAAATAACACGTTTATTAATATGAGCAATTCTGGCATTTATCTTGGTTATTCTTCAAACAATATTATTATAAGTAATTCAGCAATAGATAACAACGACGGAATTCGCCTGTATATGTCATACAACAATCTGATCAGAGATAATAGTTTATGGTTGAATATATACGGAATCCAGATTCATACATCGTCTTCTAACAGATTCATCAATAACACTGCAATTAATAATTCTGTTGGTATATATTTCGCTGGTTTGTCTCATAACAATATTGTATCACAGAATAATCTTACATTGAACAACGATGGAAGCATAGTGTCAGGGGAGAATAACACTCTAACAGGTAACAATATTTCTTCAAACAACAGGTATGGGGTTCAACTTGTAAATTCCTCAAAAGGAAACTTCAGTTACAACATAATCGCTGGTAGCCAGCAAGGAATATACATGAAGACTAATTCATCCAGTAATTTGTTTATGGGCAATAATATCTCACTGCACAGTGTTGTAGGTACCCGTTTGGAGAATTCACCAGACAACGTATTCAGAAACAACAATATGAACGGAAATGGAAGAGCATTCTACATAGTATCTTCAACCAGCAATACATTTTATCTCAACAATTTCATCAACAATACTTACAGTGCAACTTCAGACTCCCCCAACAACTGGAACTCAACAGAAATGCTGTTCTACGAATTTAACAATACAGTATTCAAAAACTATCTCGGAAATTACTGGGATGAGTATTCAGGTAACGACACCGACTCTGACGGAATAGGAGATGAGCCTTATAACATAACAGATTCAGGCGATAATGTAACTGGAAAGGATTTCTATCCATTGATGCAGTCAGTCGGGAATTTCTCATTGACAAGCATCCCTGAACTTGGTATTGTGGAAGTAATACCTCCAGACAATCCAAAAGCTGGAAATAAGTACGATGTCAAGGTAAGAATTGCGAATTCAGGGAATATGGAAGCATTGAATTTTGTTGTAACACTGTATGTAAACGATGCAATATTCGATAACCTGACTGTTGTTTCACTGAATATGAGCGAGGAGAACGAGTTAGTCTTTAAAGATTGGAAGCCCGCAACTCCGGGAGATTATAATTTAAGGGTGTTTGTGGACTCGAATAACTCAATTGAAGAACTGAACGAATCAAACAACAATTTAACTGTTAAGGTAGAGGTATCTTCCCAGCCAAGTGATAGTCCTCCACCCGGAAGAGGTGGCGGTGGTGGAGGAGGTGGAGGCGGCTTGCCTCTGATACTGCCAACAAACACTTCAACACCGGAACCAACACCAGAGAGGACAATAAGCTTACCATCAATTCCCACGATGCCAAAAACGACACCGACACCTGAAGAGACGCCCACACCTGAGGTGACGCCCACACCGACACCTGAAGAGACACCTGAAGAGACACCTGAAGAGACACCAACATGGTGGGAGCAGCCAACTGGAAGCATAATTATATCGGCAGTGGTGTTCTCAGCAATTCTTGTGGTTGTATATCTGATTAGAAAAAGATAGTTTCTGGAAGGTTATTTTATTCCTTATTCTTCTTTTGATCAAATTTACATATGGATGAGATTCAGACTAAAAGAAATCTATTTAAAAAAGATGATTTCACCCGATAAGAGATGAAGTATCTTCTGCTTATCCCGGATGGAATGGCTGATTGGCCTATCAAAAAAATAGGGAATAAAACACCGCTTGAATATGCAGATACACCAAATTTGGATTCTTTAGCAAAAGATGGGGCATGCGGCATAGCGAAAACTGTCTCAGAGGGTTTTGAACCGGGAAGTGATGTCGCAAACATGACAATACTGGGAATAGACCCCAGAAAATACTATACCGGCAGGGGACCAATCGAGGCTCTTGCCATTGGAGTGGAGGGCAAACTTGTCTTCAGATGCAATCTTGTTTATGTTGAGGATGGCTTAATGAAAGACCACAGCGGGCGAAAAATCGGCAATGAGGACGGAAAAAAATTAATAAATTTGCTCAATTCCGAATTCAATGAAAGAATCAGATTTGTCGCTGGAAAAAGCTACAGAAACCTCCTTATCATAAATGAGGACATCAAGAACGATGCGAGAACCACTCCNCCCCACGACATTCTTGGCGAGCCGTATGGTGAATACCTGCCGAAAGGTGGCGAACTTGCAGTTCTCTTGAATGAGTTGATTGAAAAATCAAAGAAACTCCTCGAATCAGAGAAAGCCAACATGATATGGCCCTGGGGCGGGGGCGAGATGCCGTCCTTCCCTTCATTCAAAAAGAAGTGGAATCTAAGCGGTGTTATGATATCTGAAGTTGATTTACTGCAGGGGATAGGCAAAGCTACCGGTTTCAGGATTGTAGAGGTTGATGGAATTACAGGATACATCGACACAAATTATCGGGGTCTGTCCAGAGCAGTTCTATCCAGTCTTAAAACAAGTGATTTTGTTGTTCTGCACACAGAAGGAATAGATGAAGCTGGACACGAGGGAAATCTGGATAAGAAAATCGAGGGAATAGAACTTTATGATGAAAAAATTGTCGGTTACCTTCTGGACAGATTGGACATTGAAGAAACAAGGCTCATGCTTCTGCCAGACCACCCTACACCCATAGTCAGGAGGACGCACGTTGCCGAACCGGTTCCATTCGTTTATTATGGTAAGAAAAGAGATGATGTGAAGGTTTTCTCTGAAAAAGCATGTAGAAAAGGATTGTTCAGGCAGATTGATGGATTGAAGTTGATGGATGTTCTTTTTTCTGCTTAATCAAGGTATTTTTCAGCAAATTTACTCAAGTTTAAAAACCTCTCTCCAATTTATTCGGAATTTCTCAATTCACTATCTGAACTTTAAAATACCTCCAATACTCTGATTTTATCCAGAATTGAATCCACATTAAAATCTTTCAAGTACCTGTCCTTTGCTTCAGTAATGGGCCTTCTTGGTAGATACCTGCATTTTTCTTCCCGTCTTATAGATATTTCGTACGTGCCAGCTTTTTTTGCTATTTCAGTAATTTCCTCCTTATCCATTCCAATCAAGGGCCTTATCACAGGTATTTTTACCGCAATATCAACTGCATAGAGATTTCTCAGAGTCTGACTTGCGACCTGACCGAGGTTATCTCCGGTAACAATGGCATCACATCCAATCTTTTCAGCGAGCAATTCAGCACTCTTCAACATCCCACGTTTGCAGTAAATGCAGGTATAATTTTCGCTAATTTTCGATTCTATCATAAAATCTTTAACAAGATGCATTAAATACGAATGGTCGAGAGTATAAATGATTTTTTTATCCACATCAATCTTCGACACAAGTTCTCCAGCCTTTTTTAATGAATTGTCAGTAGAAAGGTGGAAGTATTCCATCTCCACTCTCTCTGCCATCAGATAACATGCGACAGCCGAGTCTATCCCTCCTGACAGCAATGCAAGCATTTTCATTGCCAGAAGGTTCAATAAAATATTATTTAAAGTATTCCGAACAGTATAAGGGTAACAACGAGACAGCCCATACCGACAACATCCGCAGAAGAAGTAATGAGCGGAATTCCCACATTATCCGGGTCGAAATTGTTTCTATAAGAGATTATGGAGAAATAGTAAGACATGAAATCCAGAATCAACATCAGAATTTGTCCAGCAATGACAGTCCATAAAATCATCTGCAATGTTGGAATTGTGTTTAAATCAAGTAAATAGTTTATGAACTGTGCAAAAATTCCAATAACCGTAAAAACAATCAATGCAATAACGTGCATCACTCCAAAACTCAGAATAACTTCTCTTCCCGGCTTTAATCCTGGCTTCAGAACGCCGAGATGGAGCATTGAAGAGAATCTTGCTGCAAGAATACTTCCCATTGCTCCACTGTCCTCAAGAAACGCAGGAATAACAATTAAAAGTCCTGCAAGACTGATAAAACTTTCAAGATTTCTTCCTAAAATTACTCCAGCTCCGAAGTTCAGCAATGTGCAGATAAAAAGTATCGGTAAACTCTCCCTTACAATTCTCTCTCCGACAATCTCTTTCTCTGTTCTTTTATTCAGAAGATAAAAAATCAGAGTCAGAAAGATAACTACAAAAATAAGAGCTATCTTGGTCTGCTGATTTATAGCCAGAATCATGTCTGCGGATACAAACAGTATGGGTAGAGTCACCATATCACCGATGAGGGTTATGAACGGAGCGGTGATGTTATCAGGATTCCAGCCCCAGCGGTAGCTCCCGATTGCAAGTGCAAGAGTGAATGGAATCATCAAAACTGTTGATAGAAGAGCAGCAAGAGTCGATATCAACGTTAAATCAAGCAGCATATCCAGAAAACCCACTGTGTCGTTGCTAACTGTACCGAGATTCATAACATGAGCAATCTGTGATGCGAATATTCCACTCAGGAAACTGAAGACCAGCAGAAGAAATGTGGAAGAGTATATATTACTGGCAATCCTCTGATCAATTACAAATTCGGGGGATATTTTACCTGTATGGAGGTACGAACCAAGTCTTGAGGCAAGTGAAGCGTAAATGTTGCCTCTCAGACCAATACTCGGTGGGATGAGCAAGATGAGGGCAGGTAGAATAATAAACCTGCCACTGCCGTGACCCATGACCACACCCGTCACGAGCGCACCCACAGTGCACAGTAAGAGGGCAGCAATACTCTCTTTAAAATCCCTAAAATTCAGTTTCACAGAGGTAAATTCTACATCCTTCACCCCCTTAAAATCATTAAGGGTTTTTATATCAAATATATAAATTTAACTGATATTTTATTTTAACTGAAGCTCAGACTCTATTCTCATCGCTTTCCTCAGTGTCGTGAAAAACAGTGCTGCAATTATCAGAGTTATTACAACAACAGCAGCAAATACAGCGGTCAGTTCGTCCATTAATCCACCTCTCTGACTTTCAATTCAAAATTTGACAGTTTCACATCCAGAATAAAATATGAAATATACATCAGAATAAATCCTGTTATCATCATTCCAAGTACAGCACCGGTGTTGAGCCCAATACTTATGTCTCTGGTAGAGGGATGAAGTGAGAAATAGACAAAAGTTGAGAGATAACTAAGAGGAATGGTCGCGTAAGCGAATATCGCAAGTATTGAAGAAGATTTTGCTTTTTCCTCTGGATTCTCAATTGATGCTCTCAGAGCAAAATAGGCAGCATAAGCAAACCACAGAATCAACACAGTAGTCTCTCTGGGGTCCCAGTTCCAATAAGAACCCCATGCTATTCTTGCCCAGATAGAACCACTGATCAGGGCGGCGGTAATGAAAAAAAATCCTGCTTGAGCTGAAGAAGACGAAATTACATCCCATCTGTATTCTCTTTTCCTTAAATACAGTATTGATGAGATTAATGTAACTGTAAATGCAAGAAATGATGTCGCTGCTGAAGGAACATGGAAGAAAACAATTCTGTAATTGTTTTTTAATATTGGTTCGGGCGACTCAGGTAACTTAATGAGTGCATTGTAAGCACCGGCAATTATCATTGCAATTGCAATCAACATAATGGCTGAAACACTGGTACTCCATCTCATGTTATTCAATTCTCAAAAATGTATATAGAGTTTATTCTCAATCTTACTTTATCAACCTTATTAATTTTTTACTTTTATTTATAATCATCTTGAAAATCCGAAACATTTAATTACTTTCCAATAATAATAATTGTAATTGTGAGGTGATATAGTGGAAAAAATAATCATTGTCCAGACAAAACTCCCCGAGGATGTACTTGATGAACTGAAACAAAAAACAGGGGAGGCAACCACAAAAGAAGCTCTTGCTAAAGCAATAAATCATTATATCAACTGTTTTATGGCAGAAAAAGAGCAGAAGAATGTTAGAAAAGTGAGAAAAAGAAGAAGTGGTAGAATTCCAGTTTACTTAAACCAGCTTTTTGAGAAGTATAAAATTGATAAGGAATTCATAACTAACAATGTCGAGTAAAAAATAATATATACTCAATCTTTAGTAGGTTAAGAGATGAGAGGGAACTTGAAGGTTGACAGAAGGATCAAAGATAAAGTGGTGGGGATGTCTGAAGCAGATTTGTTGCTCGTTTCAGACCCGGGTTTTGAAGGAAGTTCTCTGCTATTCAACATTGCATCTTCATATTCAGACAAAGTTGTCTGGCTCGCATATGAGCCACCTACTATGATTGAGTCAATTCTTTCTTCGTATAATTTTAAAGGAGAACTCAGAATAATCTCGTCAAAACAATACCGTAACTACAATCTGGTAAATATAATGAATTTAAATGAGGTGAGTATCTCTATATCAAAAGCAGGCGAAAACCTGGATGATTTTGCCCTTCTTTTCACAGGCATACCCGAACTCCTGCTCATCCACGGACTTGAAAAAACATATCTTTTCCTCCTCAATACGATCTGGAAAATACACAGTCAGGGGGGTGCTGTGTTCGGTCTGATAACAAAAGGAACTCAGAGCCTCAGAGATGAGTTAATGATAAGAAGACTATTCCCGTATAATATGAGGCTTCAGAAAAAGCTTACAGAGGCTGGATGGGAGAGAAATGTCATTCTCGAGACACCGATTGAAGATATTGTGGATGAAGTATTTCCAGTTGGCCATATAGGGTATAAAATAAGAATACCTGATGAATTCACAAAAAGCATTGTGAGGGTAATCAGGCAATAAATTCTGAGTTGAAAAATTCTAATTTACTGATATGTTTCCCATCTCATGTTTTTAATTTCATCATCATTACATTATGACAAATGATATAATGATTGCTGATAACCTTATTTCATGTCAGAAAATCTCGTCTATTATAAGGTCAATACAGAAATGATCAACACCTTGTTTGGGGTGGACTTCGAGAATCGTGGTTTAAAAACAATCAGATGCTCTAATTATGAAATTTGCCGTGAATATGGTTTTGTAAATTCCGATAGATGCACAAAATTCTGCCCTGTCGTTGAAAAAGCACTGGACTCCATTTTTTCGCACGGAGTAATAAAACCTGAGTTTTTTTAAAATGGGCTTTACCCTCTTGAGTCAGGATTCATCATGAGAAGCATCAAAAGACTTTTTTACAAAAACTCTGGTAATTATAATAATGAAACTTAAACTTGCTATTAAGAAGAAAGAACAGAATAAAGAAGATAAAGTTGAACAGAGAGAAAACATTGAAATCATCAGAGAAAGGTCGATCAGTGAGGAAGTCTTCAAAAATCTATCAAAAATAGTTGAAAAAGAATTTGAAGTTCCTGAAGGATTAGAACAGATTGAGAGCTATCCAGTTTACGGTAAATACGTTTTTGGAAGTGTGCATATTCTTCAGAATGACAATGAAAATGAAAAAATGTATCATATTCATGAACCACTACTCAACACCTTTGAGCGCGATATTGTAAATGACATCCTGAACAAGCTCAGTTACACACCAGTAGAGAAGGGAGGAGATAAATCCAATGAAGAAACTTTGAGAGAGAAGCTTGATAAAATCCTGCGTGATTTTCGAATTGACCTTGATGAGAATGAATACTATAAGATTCTTTACTATGTACTGAGAAACTCGACACTCTATGAGAGGATAACTCCGTTAATGTACGACCCGATGATTGAAGACATATCATGCAATGGAACTAGCAAACCAGTTTATATCTTTCATAGAAAATACATGAACCTTAAGACCAATATTTTATTTGAGAATCAGGACGTGCTTGACAGATTTGTGATTAAACTGGCTCAACAGTGTGGAAAACACATCTCAATTGCAGAGCCGATGATTGATGCTACAATGCCAGACGGCAGCAGAATTCAGATGACTCTTGGTAAGGAGGTTACAGACCATGGCTCAACATTCACGATCAGAAAATTCAGAAAGGAACCTCTTACTCCGGTTAATCTGATCAAATGGGGCACATTTTCGGCAGAACAGATGGCATATCTATGGCTTTGTATAGAGAACAAGAAAAGTCTTATCTTTGCTGGAGGAACTGCAAGCGGTAAAACAACCTCTACAAACGCTATTGCTCTTTTCATCCCTCGCAA
>MTMJ01000036.1 GCA_002010045.1 Archaeoglobus sp. JdFR-22
TCAATGTCCTTTTGATTGGGATGGTTGTAGCTGTTGGTATAAGAGAAAAGAGAGTCTTGCAGAGGTTGGCTGAGATGTGAGTTGGCAAGTACCTTAATTCCATTGTAGAAACTTCAACTATCCTGTCATCTATCCACGAAATGTTAAAGATTACATCTGAGAAGCTAACATTGCCTACATTTGCTTCCTCTTCATCGTATTGATGATAGAGCCTTGACTTCGTAACAGCAATCTCTTCAAGTCTCGTTAACTTCTCTGTTTTCTTTGGCTTTGATAACATAGTGATTTGTAACGGATGGATTCATCCGCTTTATTTGATCAGGGAAGGTTATCTGGAGGTGTGATGATGGTTCTCTTTTGTTTTGAGTTTTAATAAGGTTTGTTGTTATTTAAATCAGTTCTATCGAACCTTGGCTCGGAAAGACTTATTTATTACACAGAAAAAAGGTTACTTAAAAAGCAACAGGTGGTGAAAACTTGAGGAGTTATGACGAACTGCTCGAAAAAGCATTCAGCGAGCTTCCCTCTGAAGTCGTGAGCAGGGGGAGATTTGAACATCCAAAGGTCAGCTCTCAGAGAGAAGGGAGCAGAACTATAATCAAAAATTTCAGCAGTATTGCAAAAAATCTTAACAGAAAAGAAGAACACCTTTTCAAGTATATTATCAAGTCCCTCGGCACTGCAGGTTTTTTAGAAGCAGGAAGGGTGATACTTCAGGGAAAATTTACAGAAGAAGAGATTCAGAAGGAAGTTGACAACTATGTGAGAGATTATGTCCTGTGTAAAGAATGTGGCGCTCCGGATACTGAATTTAAAAAAGAAGAGAGAATTCTTTTTATCAGATGTCTGGCATGTGGGGCTAAGCACTCTGTGAGGACAGTTTGATGTTCAGAATGAAGGTTTACAGGGTTGAAAGAGAAATTCTGGTTGCTGTCTGCGATTCAGAATTAATTGGAAGGGAATTTGAAGAAGGAGAATTGAGGATAGAGATTACCGAGAATTTTTATGGAAGTGAGGAAGTTGGGGAGGATGAGGTTAAAAAAGCGCTTAATATGGCAACAATTGCAAATATTTCAGGTGAAAGGGCAGTTAAACTTGCGATAAGTATGGGAATCGTTGATGGGAATAATGTCCTCAAGATTAAGGAGTGCTGGCATGCCCAGATGTGCACGATTTAAGAATATCCAGTTTAAAAATCTGAGGTGGTACTATGTGTGAATCAAAAGTTGTAAAAAAGACTGAAAAAGGTGAAGAGGTTGTTATGGAAGAGGCAATGAGAATAGAAGTAGATGGTGATAAGCTGACTGTTTTTGGAATTCTCGGTGAGAAAATTGAGATTAATGGAAAAGTTATTCTGATAGATATGAAAAACCATACTGTGGTGGTTGAATGAAAGTTAAGGTTGGGGTAAATGGATATGGAACAATAGGTAAGAGAATTGCCGATGCGGTCAGTCTGCAAGAGGATATGGAAATTGTGGGCGTTACGAAAACAAAACCCGATTTTGAAGCAAAGAATGCAGTTAAAAAAGGATATAAACTGTATGCAGCAATTCCTGACAGGGTAGAGGTTTTTGAAAAAGCCGGGTTACCTGTTGAGGGAACAATAGATGATTTACTTGAAAAAGTTGATGTCATAGCAGATTGCAGTCCCGGGAAAATTGGAGCAGAGAACAAACCCAGATACGAGAAAGCCAATGTTAAGGCAATTTTTCAGGGTGGAGAGAAAGCTGGAACGGTTGAGGTGTCTTTCAGCACGCTCTCGAACTATGATGCGGCAAGAGGTAAAAATTATGTCAGAGTTGTAAGCTGCAACACGACCGGTCTGACAAGACTTCTTTACACAATCAAAGAAGACTTTGGAATAAAGAAGGTCAGGGCAACCATGATAAGAAGAGTTGTTGACCCTAAAGAGGATAAGAAGGGACTTGTTAATGGAATTATGCCGCATCCTGTCAGCGTTCCTTCCCATCACGGTCCAGATGTGCAGACAGTTCTTGATGTGAACATCACTACAACTGCATTCAAGGTTCCAACAACGCTCATGCACCTGCACGCATTGAACATCGTACCTGAGAAAAATGTGACAGCGGATGATGTGAAGGGTTCGCTGGATAAAGAGCCAAGAATAATGCTTGTTTCAGCAGATGATGGTTTCACTTCAACTGCAAAGGTAATAGAATATGCAAGAGAATTGCGATTGAGGTATGACCTCTATGAAAATGTTGTGTGGGAAGACTCAATTGGAATGGATGATGGCGAGATATATGTTACTCAGGCAATTCATCAGGAGTCAATAGTAATCCCTGAGAACATCGACGTCGTAAGGGCTATGTTCGATTTAGCAAGTAAAGAGGAAAGTATGAAGATTACGAACAGAACTCTCGGTATAGGATGAATTCTGAATTAATCCTGTTCTGTTTCAACTGATTCCACTATTTTTTTACCTGCAACAATCTCGTCAATGCTGTGGATTACAGCCCCAAGTTCCTCGAGTGTCTCTTTTATTGTCTCGTAGTCTATATTCATACCCACGATTGTAATTTTCAGGGTTTCAGTGTTCTGGTCAATCTCATTCAGAGCTACATTTACCCCTTCAATACCTTTCACTTCACTCAGTTTTTTTGCAACAATTATGTTAGAGGGTTGATGTGGTTTTAGAACATCAAGAACCAGCCTTCTTATGCCCGCCACACAGAAAGTTTTTTCACCAGTATATTAAATTCTTTGTGTATGATTGATTTACACATACACTCAATTTTCAGCGACGGTGAACTTGTCCCTTCTGAAATCATAAGGAGGATGGCAGAAACTGGCAATGAAGGCATGGCAATTACTGACCATGCAGACTTTACGAATATTTCGTGGATTCTGGATAATTTGAGGAAATTACAGGATTACAGAGATGACTACGAACTGAAAGTTCTTTTCGGTGTGGAGATTACTCATGTTCCTCCCGAGCTGATTGGCAGGGCAGTAGAATTTGCGAGAAAAGAAGGCGCAGAAATTGTGATAGTTCATGGCGAAACAATTGTCGAGCCTGTAAAAGAAGGGACTAACTATTCGGCAGTGCAGGAGGAAGTGGATATCCTCGCACACCCGGGCATAATTGATTTGAAAGCGGCTGAACTTGCTTCTTCAAATGGAATTTATCTGGAGATATCTGCAAGAAAAGGTCACTGTCTTGCAAACGGATATGTCGTGAGAGTTGCAGAAGAAACAAACTGCAATCTTGTTGTCAATACGGATGCTCACTCGCCCTCTGATTTTATTGATAAAGTTATGGCATCTGAAATATTACGGGGATCAGGCGTTAACAATCCAGATGAAGTTCTCGAGAATGCGAAGACGATAATGAGAAAGCGAGACAGGTAAATCGTGGACAGCTTATATTACGTGCTGATAGTTCTCAATCAGATTCAGTATCTCCCTGTCCTTACTCACGTAATTTCTGAGCAGATCTGCGGTCATGTAATCAATCATCTTCGAAAGTCTCTCCCTGTTCTCACAGTAGTCAAAATAATTTAATGCATCCTCGCTGATGCCCGTGTGTTTCCTGATCAGTCCAAGAACTCTCGCCACAGATTCCTCAAAGCCATGTACCTCTTCGTAAATCATCGGTAAAGTTCTTGACTCGAACTCAGATTTTTTATCCTCGAAAATCTCAAGAAACTCCAGCAAATCATCAACAAGCTGGTAGGCAATCCCCAGATTTTTCCCGTAGTTGAAGAGATGTTCGGCAGCCTCTGAATCATCACATACTATTTTACATGCATTCTTTGCGCTGTAAGCGAATATTGCAGCAGTCTTTGCAGAAATGCAATCAAAATAGACCTTCTCATCGATATTATCCTGTATGCTGTATATGTCTATGACTTCTCCATCTGCCATCATCATACCCAAACGAGCAAAATCTCCGATTACATCCTCATCATATACAGAGACGAGCTCAACCGACTTCGAAATCAGCCAGTCTCCAACAAGAATCGCAAGTGATGTATCATACTTCAGGTGGAGTGTTTCAACGTTTCTCCTCATCATTCCCTTATCAATCACGTCATCGTGGGCAAGACTTGCCGTGTGAATCAGCTCAACTGCGAGTGCAACATTCATAACATCTTCATGACTCCCGCCACATAGCTTACTGCTCAAAAGAACGATTACGGGTCGGGTTCTCTTCCCACCTGCTCTTATTACGTGTTTTAAGGCTTTTCTAATTTTGGGAATTGTATCAGCAGAGTCAACTAATTTATTGATAGCCTCATTAACTTTTCTGTACTCCACCCAGTCCTCGATCATCCTTACACAACCTACCTAATGATGTTTGTTATTGTATTGAATTACATGCGGTTTGTGGAACTGCTTTAAACACTTTACCCTTTTAAATTTTTGTATTTTGCTTTCATAAAATAACTTTCGAAATCTATTGCACTTGCTCATAATACTACTCATCTTACCCAAAAAGGCATAAATAATAAATAGTTAAATCTAAGCTTCAAAGTAAAGTAAAATATGGAAAGGGTGTGACAAATGGATGAAAAGCAAAGACTTATCCTCGGTGGTGTTGTCATCATTTTTGTAATTGCCATGGCATTTTCATTTAAAGGCAATATCTCTCAATATGTTTCAGTATCATATGTGGTAGAGAAACAGTCAATTGAGAATGTTCAGGTGAATGGAACAATTGTTCTGGGTTCGACAAAATATTATCCTGAGAATAACACAAGAATTTTTGATATAACTGACGGAAAAAGTACGATGACTGTGATATTTACAGGTACGCTGACAAATTATCAGGAGGGCATTCCTGCTGTGGTTATAGGAGATTATAATAATGGAATTTTCCATGCTCAGAAGGTTCTGCTCAAATGTCCGAGCAAATATGAAGCAATGGAAGAGAATTATTCAGGCAAGGGGGTATAATCTTGACAGATCCCGGTGAAATTTTAATCTGGATTACTGTATGCTCCTCAGCAATTACCATCTTGCTATCTCTCATGGCTTTAAAGGGTAGAGAAAGTCTGTCAAAATACGTAGAATACTCCGTTTTTGTTTATGCCGCTGCCCTAACGTTTGCTTTTTTCATTCTCCTCAGATACTTCACCTTAAGAGATTTCAATGTTGAATACGTCTGGGAATATTCAGACTCCAACCTCGAACCAATTTATACGATAAGTGCAGTCTGGGCGGGAAGAGAGGGCTCTCTCCTGATATGGGCGTGGTTTCTTGCCCTGTTCAATGCAGTCTTCATATCGAGAAGTAAAAAAGATTCGGTTACGAACCTGAGCATCGCAATAGCCTCATTCGTTGTTTTATTCCTAAGTTCATTGATGCTGACAGAACACTCAAATCCTTTCATCAGGTTGCCATTCACTCCGCCCGAGGGTTACGGGCTGAATCCTTTACTGAGGACAATTGAAATGGCTTTTCATCCCCCCACAATCTTTGTCGGATATGCTGGAGTAACTCTACCTTTTGCTATTGCAGTTGCAGGACTAATTTACAGAGAAAACTGGATAAAGAGAGCAAGAAGTTATCTAATCTTCTCGTGGATGTTCCTGACCATCGGTAACTTTCTTGGGGCATGGTGGGCATACAAGACCCTTGGCTGGGGCGGATTCTGGGCATGGGACCCTGTTGAGAATGCTTCTCTTCTGCCCTGGCTCACCACATCAGCATTGATTCATGGAGTGATGGTCGAAGAGAGAAGAAAATCTTTTAAAAATCTGAACTTTTTCCTTGCAGTAACCTCATTCAATTTGATAATACTCGCTGCTTTCATAACAAGAAGTGGAATAATAAGTTCTGTCCATGCTTTCGGTGAGAATCCAATTGGTTATGCGTATCTCGGCCTGATAGGCGCAGCATCTCTTATGAGCTTTATTGTCTGGACAAAAAGGAGAAGTTTCATTGGAGGTATTAAATTCACCAATCTGAGCAGAGAGGCTTTTATCTTAATTAATATTCTAATACTGCTTCTATCCACCCTGACAATTTTAATTGGAACACTTACACCACTGTTCAACCCCGATGTGTCCGTCGGCAAGGGATACTATAACAGACTTGAAATACCGCTCGGAACAGCACTTGTTGTTCTTCTCGGTTTATGTGCAGCACTCAACTGGGTAAATGACCGAAAGTTGTTCGCTAAAAGGGGCAAAATTGCACTTGCTGGTGGTTTAATCACAGGTATAGTTGTATTTGCTTTATTCCGGGTTAATATAGCAAGTCTTGGAGCGGGAATCTTCGTCTTCTCACTGTTGAGCCATTTGCAGGACTTCAGGGTAAAGGATTTGTCAAACAGGAGAAAATTTGGCGGTTACATCGTTCACATCGGTATAATCTTCCTCTTCATTGGTGTCATGGGCTCGTGGTTGTATGAAGACAGCTACAACAACGTTGGACTTAAAGTTGGGGAGAAAATTAAACTGGGCTCCTTGGAGCTTGAATTCAAAGATATGAAATTATTCGAGGATCCGCAGAAATATACCATTGTTTCCAATATCTACATTTATGAGAATGGGAAAGTTCAGGGAGTCTTACAGCCAAAACAGTTGTTCTATAAGCTTGATAGACAGGATAGAGTCGTATCGACCGTAGAAATTCTTTCAAAACCTGAAAAGGACATATACATTGCCATGGGTGGAATGACAGGCCATTTCGAGGGTGCTTTCTTTGAGGTATACATCGTGCCTCTTGTCTCACTTGTCTGGGTCGGTTGCGGGCTTATGGTAGCTGGAGGAATATATGCACTGATTCCGAGGATGTCCAGAACTGATGATGTGACATAAATATAGTTATTTGGTAGTATTCCAAGAAGTGATACAGATAGCTCTATTTTGATATACAGTTAAAATTAAGAAATACTGAAAGTTTAAGCTATAATCCTGCAAATTTGAATTAGCAAGGTGTAGAAATGCTTGACATAATATACCTGGATTTATCAGATAATCAGGAGAAAATAGTAATTCTGTTTTTAGCCATTGTTTTCGACCTGCTTACAAGCGAGCCAAGAGTATTTCATCCGGTTGTATGTTTTGGAAAATTGATTTCGTATGCTGATAAGATTTACATGAGAAGAAACAGATATCTTGATTTTATTACCGGCTTTATATCCTCTTTTATTGTTATTCTCTTTGCCTTATTTCTTTCCCTAATCCCTGAGTTTGTCCCATTCTGGATTGGTTTTGGGTTATCAGTCTTTCTAACAAAAACGACTTTTGCAATCAGAAGTCTTGAGGAACATGTGAGAAACACTGTTGTTGCGGATATAGAAGTTCAGAGGGAACAAACAGCCCTTATTGTAAGCAGGGATGTATCAAAACTAAAGAGAAATGAACTCTGCTCAGCATCTATTGAAAGTTTATCTGAAAATCTTGTTGACAGCGTCATATCCCCAATTTTTTACTTCATTCTGTTCGGTTTGCCCGGTGCGATGATTTACAGGGCTGTGAATACAATGGATGCTGTAATTGGATATAGAAGTGAGGAGTATTTATATTTCGGAAAATTTATAGCCAGACTTGACGACATACTCAACTTTATTCCCGCAAGAATCTCGTTTTTGCTCTTCCTGCCACTATCACGCAGAGTTTTCGCTTATTACAGAATGGCGAGATTCAAGATAAACGGTGATAAGCCAATAGCCTGTATGAGCGCGGTTTTAGGGGTGAATCTTGAAAAGAGAGGGGTTTACTCTTTTCCGGGAAGGACGGCTGAGCTTGAAGACATTTTGAGGGGAATAAAGATATTCAGAGTTGTTCTTACTGAATGGCTTTTTGTAACTTTCGCAATTCTGCTTTTAGAATTTTATCTGAGAGTTTGAATTTAATCGAAAAAAGACCATTTTTTAAAACCCCTGCTGAATTTTGCTTAATGATGCCGCAAATGCCTGATTTCGCAACTGAACATGGTGGTAAATGCAAATTTAAAGATAAAGAATGCATTGATTTCTCAATTTCTGTTAATCCGTATCAGCCGGAATGGAGAGACGAGGTGTTCCGGAGGGCAAATGAGTTATCTATGAACTATATATACGTAGACGACATAGAAAAAGAACTTGGTGATTTAGTTGGCGAAGAAATAACGATTACTGCAGGTATAACCGAGGCGATATATCTCACAGGCATCCTCCTGTTGAGACAGGCTGAAAAAGTGCTTATTCCAGAATATTCATACTCCGAATACGAAAGAATTTCACGAATGTTTGACTGCAAAATTGTAAAATGCAGAACAGAAAGTTTGCATAAAGCTGTTGAGAAAAATACCGTAGTATTCTTCTGCAACCCCAACAATCCGGATGGACAGTATTTTCCTCCAAACAATCTTAAACTACTGATTGAAACTGTGGAAGATACAGAATCAATTTTAATTCTGGACGAAGCTTTCATGGATTTCGTAAAAGACTTCAAATCTCCGGAAGGTGAGAGAATAATTAAGCTGAGAACGTTTACAAAAAGCTACGGAATGCCGGGGATAAGAACTGGATATGTTGCTGGCTTTGCAAGAGAATTCAGAAGGGCAAGAATGCCATGGAACAGCTCTGCAGGATATGCTTTTCTTGAGAAGGTTATTGAAGATGAGTTTAGATTTCTGAGGGATTCAATACCAAAAATCTGGGATGAAAGGAACAAAATTGAAAAAATTCTTGGAGTGCGAAGCGACGCCAACTTCTTTTTAATGGAAGCTGGTAAGGAAATATTAACCCGACTGAAATCCAAAAAGATCATCGTAAGAGATTGCAAATCGTTCGGATTGGAAAACCACATCAGATTCTCTGTGAGAAAGCCTGAAGAAAATGCCAAATTGATTGAGGTTCTGGGAATTTAATAGAACTCTTCAATCACTCACTGTAAGGTTTAATACATCTGAATCTTTGATATCGACTGATGGGATGCGAAGACCTCGGATGGGAAAAGATTCTTGAAATAATGTTGGGTGAGGCTGAAAAAAGAAGAGCTCCTGTTCTGGAATTAAAGTTTGAGAATCCGTTTCAACATCTTATTTTCGCTCTTATGAGTTCAAGAACTCGAGATGAAAATACTGCAAAAGCTGCTAAAAAGTTATTCAGCAGGATTAAAACAGCTGAGGAGCTAAAGAATTTACCAGTAAGTGAAATAGAGGAGGAAATAAAATCTGTCGGATTCTACAGGATTAAAGCGAGAAGAATACGGGAAGTATCCGAAATTATAAGCAATGAATATGGGGGTGAAATTCCATCGGAATTTGATAAACTTGTGAAGCTGCCCGGAATTGGGAGAAAAACTGCCAACGTTATTCTCACTGCTATGGGAAAGCCAGCGATAGCCGTTGATACTCATGTTCACAGAATATCTAACAGGATGGGTTTTGTTAGAACAGATAAACCTGAGAAAACTGAAAAGAAGTTGAAACAACTTGTTCCTGAGGAGTTCTGGAGAAAGTTGAACAGGGCGTTTGTGGGTTATGGACAGACAGTATGCAAGCCGCTGAAACCATTGTGTTCTGAATGTAAGTTTAACAAATGTTGCCCCAAAGTTGGGGTTTAGCCAGTTTAAATTAAAAACTAACAACTATGACAGCAGTAAGTACAGGTGTACGTCGAGGGTGGAGGAATACTTCTCTGGTAATGGCAGGCTACACAGTCCTGAACATGATACGTCTCGTTCTTGTAGATGACAGTTGGAGTTTCGATTCCTAACTTATTAAGGCTGTCGCCAAGTCTTGAGATTTCTTCCCAGCCAAGCAAGACAGTAATGTTTTCACCATTGATAAGCAAGACAGTGGGCGCTCCTTTGAGATTATTATCAATTGCCTCAATACTCTCTTTCGAGCATGCCGGGAAGTCAGAAACGTCGCAGAAATCGAATTCAACTTCTTTTACTTCTTCTCTCATCAAATTCATATAGGGCTTAATTTTTTCGCAGCTCGGACATCCGGGCAGAAAGTAGAAGAAGACTTTGAGATTCTGATTTTGACCGGGAGTATGAGTGCTGTTTAACGCATTATCTCCTTGCATCTCCTCAGTATTCTGTGAACATCCCGCAATAGCTAAACTTATTATCAAAAGAATAAAAAAGCGCATTTTATTCAATCAATAAGCATAGATTTTACCATAGGGTCTTCTTGACACAGGTATCAATTTTATGAACTTGTCCGAGAGTATGTCGTCACTGTTGAAACCGAAGCAGTCTGAGAATCTCCTAACATTTTCTTCAATCAGTTTCCAGTCTTCTTTTTCAGGCTCGAGAACTCCCACTTCCCTTCCAAGCTGGTAATCTTCTACTTTACCTCTGATGTATATAATACCGCCATGCATACCAGTGCCAATATAATGGGCTTTATGTGCTTCGTTCTCTTTCAGGTTCAGTCCAAGCAGAATTACCCTTCCACCTGCCATATATTCTCCAAAAAAGTCCTGAGCTGTACCTCCAACAACGAGGACAGGAACTTTATTCTCAAACTCTTTCATGTGGATAGCAGTTCTATATCCGACGTTATCTCTTATGAAAATCTTTCCTCCCCTCATTGACATCGCAACCACGTCTCCTGCTCTGCCCTCTATGATTATTTCGCCGTCGTCCATTGTATTCCCGACTCCATCCTGGGCATTCCCATGAACAACTATTTTATGACCATTCAGAAAAGCACCGAGGTCATTCCCTGCTGTTCCATATATGTCAATCTGGACTCTCTTTGGATTTGAGATATTCAGTCTTGTCCCGATATATCTGTGTCCATACACATTTTTTAAAACGAATTTCTCAGCTCCTTTAAAGATACATTCTCTCATCAAATCATTCAATTCCTTATGTTTGAGCTCGGTAGCGTCTATTTCAGCCAATTCTCCATCTATTTTAATGAATCTGAATAACTCATCTATTTTCCTTACCTCTCCAAGGAACATGTCTTTTATTGCACCGCTGGTACTTACCATCTCACTCACCCTATTCTTTCAGATTATATCTTTTACGTTTCACTTCTTTCAACCTACACTTCGCCCGCACCTTTCACTCCGAGAACATCGAGCTCCCAGTCTTCCAGCCCAACACCTCTGAGGTGATCTCTATTCCCTCTCACGCTTTCGATTGCATTGATTCCCATCCCGCCGAGCATTTCCTTTATTTCATGACTCCATCCTCTCAGCAGATTGACGAGTCTCTGACTTGCAATCTCAGGATTGAGCCTCTTTGTCAGATATGGGTCTTGAGTGCAGATTCCCCAGTTACATTTGCCCGTGTAGCACTTCTGGCACATAGTACAGCCCATTGCTATCAACGCAGGTGAGCCAATATAGACTGCATCTGCTCCGAGTGCAATGGCTTTCAGAACATCTCCACTGTTTCTGAAACCTCCCGCAACAAGAATGGATGCTTTGTTCCTTATTCCTTCCTCTCTTAACCTCCTGTCAACAGAAGCAAGAGCCATCTCAATTGGAATTCCAACGTTATCTCTGATAATTTTGGGCGCTGCTCCCGTACCACCTCTTAAACCGTCGAGCGCAATAATATCAGCTCCTGCTCTAACCATACCTGACGCTATTGCAGGAGCGTTGTGCACAGCAGCAATCTTAACACTCACAGGCTTCTCGTAATTTGTCGCCTCCTTCAGAGCGTATATAAGCATTGATAAGTCTTCTATTGAGTAGATGTCATGCTGGGGAGCAGGAGATAGCGCATCAGTACCTTCAGGAATCATACGGGTCTCTGAAATCCATACACTTACTTTCTCACCCGGCAGATGGCCACCAATTCCCGGCTTCGCCCCCTGTCCAATTTTAATCTCTACTGCTGCTGAACAGTTCAGATATTCGGGATCAACTCCAAATCTTCCACTTGCACACTGCACGATTGCATTTTTTCCATATTTTCGCAATTCAGTGGGCAAGCCCCCCTCTCCTGTATTGAACAGCGTTCCAAATTCGCTTGCAGCCATTGCAAGAGATTTAAATGCCTGATAGCTTATAGCCCCATAGGACATTGCTGTGAAAACTATGGGCGTCTCAATCGCCACATTTGGTGTAAGCTCAGTCGTGATTTGCACATCATCTCCGTCAATTTCAAGCTGGAGGGAATCTGGTTTCCTTCCAAGAAATGTTCTCAACTCCATAGGCTCTCTCAACGGGTCGATTGATGGATTTGTAACCTGAGATGCGTTCAGGACGAGATGATCCCAGTAAATCCTGTATCCCTTGTCATTTCCACTTCCGGTAAGAATAACTCCACCTGTTTCAGCCTGTTTCTTTAAATCCTGAAGTTTCTCTCTCGTCCAGTTGGCATTCGGTCTGTAATCGCCCGGATGAGGCTTGATAATTAATGCATTTGTCGGACAGAATACCACACATCTCTGACATCCGACACATTTATCCTCATACGAGAACATCCTGTCGAATTCTTCATCATACTCATGACCTTCAAAAGCACATTGCCGCTCACAAACTCGACATTTTATACATTTATCCTCTCTCCTTTCTATAACAAACTCAGGAAGCTGGTATGACATCATAAACATCACCTGAATGTCTGCTCAAGGATTAATTGCTCCTTCTTCTTTTTCTTCTCATCTTCCCACAATCTTCCAATGATTGGTTCACCACCATGAGGTGTCCAGATTCTATCGAGGTCAGGTGAGACAGCTCTGATTGAGGCTTCTTCTGAGGACATAAAAATAAAGTCAGCTTTCTCACCTGCAGTGATTGGACGAAGTCTGATTCTATCTGTAAGTCCGAACATCTCTCCATGATGTGCAACAATGAATGTGAATGGCCCATTAACGAGAAGTGGTCCATAAACTCTTCTAAGAGTTGTATAAAGCTGCTTTCTTCTCTCATCCATATGCTCAATAAGATACCACATCGGAGGGGCGAAAATTCTCGACACAACTTCAATCGGAAGCTTCTGCCTCCTCATAAGCAAATCAACTGCATAGGCTATCACCTCTGTGTCGGTGAAAAGAGTGCAGTAGTAACCGTACATCTCAAGATATCTCCTGTTTGTTCCGTATGATGAAATCTCTCCATTATGCACGACAGTCCAGTCGAGAATACAGAAGGGATGGGCACCACCCCACCATCCGGGGGTGTTTGTCGGAAATCTGCTGTGTCCCGTCCATATATAGCCCTTGTAAAGTTCATCAAGCATGAAGAACTCAGCTATGTCCTCAGGAAATCCAACTCCCTTGAACACAGCCATATCCTTTCCCGATGAGAATACAAAGGCGTCGTCAATTTTTGTATTGATATCCATAACCTTCGCCACCACGTAATCATCATCTGAAATCTTCTTCTCCTCTCCTTTCTTTTCGGGGTTTACGAAGTATCTCCATACAAGTGGTGGATTGATGACATTTGCATCAGAATTTGTGGGGACTTCCTCCTCATTGACAACTTCAAAGTTTTTATGGAGAAAGTCTTCCACTCTATTCTTTGCATCTGTGTTACCACCTTCATACATCACATGAATAGCATACTGGTCTTTGTAGTGCGGATAAGGGCCATAGACTGAAAATCCTCCGCCAAGCCCATTTCCTCTGACCTTCATGTTCTTCATTGCATCAATTGCTATGTTACCGTCAAATCGCCTGCCACTTCTATCCATCACACCGAAAAGCCCGCATGCCTGCATATCCTTTTCCGGTTCAAGAATCCTGCGACTTCGTCTCATGGCTCACGCACCACCCCTAAAATCACGTCATTGTAAAGCAGTCTCCACCTGATACTTTCAGGCAAATCTGCATAACCGAAATCACCATCAAGCAGTCTTTCTTTAAATGAAATAACATCAACTTCTCTTCGCATCAGATTGATTATTACTCCAGCCCTTTCAACTTCTCCCACAAGAATCATTCCAGCAATTTTTCCTTCCCGCAGAACAATCTTTCTGTAAATTCTATTCTCTTCATCAAATTTCTTCAGAATCTCGTATCCTTCCTCATCGTCTGCAACATTCAATCCTGCGTTAATAATATAAAGGTCAAAGAAGTGCATTGCATTCATTGCAATTGCATTAGTATATTCTCTGTCAATTCCACACATATTGAAGGCTGCTATCCTGCCCCCAGCATATGCAATTGGCCAGAGAGGGAGCGGTCTCTTGGCATCGAACAGAAAGTCATAAACTTCAGCACAGTCCCCACATGCGTAAACATCCTTTACAGTTGTCTCCATTCTGCTATTCACCACAATACCTCTATTTGTTTCGATAGCAGTATCTTTTACAAGTTCTATTCTTGGCATAACTCCGATACCTACAACAAGCAAGTCGGCTGGAATCTCCGTTCCATCCTCCAGAACGACACTTTCAACATTCTCCTTACCAAGTACTTTCTTTATGGTATTGCCTGTAATAATTTTAACACCATTTTCTCTGAAAGCATCTTCAACAAACATCGAGGTTGTTCTGTCCACCACTGGTGCAAGAACTCTGTCTGCGAGTTCCACAACAGTTACTTCAAGTCCTCTCTTTTTCAGAACTTCAGCCACCATTAAACCAATGACTCCACCACCAAGAACAACCGCTTTCTCTGCTGACTGGAGTGCATCCTTGATGCCTATAACGTCATCCATTTTCACGAATGTGAACACCTTTTTCTTATCAATGCCCTCAATCGGAGGTACAAATGGTTTTCCTCCCGTTGCAAGTAATAACTTACCGTAACCTACAACCCCATCATCAGATTTGAGAATCTTTTTATCAAAATCAATTTCCGTAATCCTTATACCCAGAAGAGCATCCACCCTCATCCTCTCATAAAAATCGAGCGGTCTGTAATACATCTTGTCAAATTCAATCTTTCCATCTAGATAATACGGTATTAATGCTCTGGAGTATGTATGGTACTTCTCATCTGAGATGACTGCGATGCTTGCATCCTTATCAAGCGTCCTCAGTGTCTCAACACATCCAATTCCACCGGCTGAGTTGCCTATGATTACGAAATCATACTTCTTCATAAGCTTCACCTTCTTCCACAATCATCAATGCATCGTTCGGGCAGATTCTCACACATACTGGGTCTCCATCACACAAATCGCATTTAACCACCTTCTGTGTGCTCTTATCTATTCTGATACTTCCATAGGGGCATGCCATCACACAGCTGTAACACCCCACACATTTCGAAGAATCGTGAACAACCCTTCCATCAATATCCTTGTACAGTGCACCGCTTATACAGGCTGTTACACACTCAGGCTCGTCACAGTTTCTGCACTGTATTGCGAAAGAAACAGGCATTCTGTCTTCCACAACTATTCTTGAGACGGGCTTTGGCTCCTCATAAAGAAAAGCCTTTATTATATCCTTTGAGCGTGAGTGGGCAACTGCGCACCATATCTCACATAGATGACATCCTATACATACTTCAGGTTTTGAGAGTATCCTCATACTACCACCAATATTTTCATATCTTTACCTTATATTTCATTTTCCCAACGTATTGATAATTTATGCATAAAAAGGTTATTGTGAAAGTTTGTGATAATTTAGGAAGATTGAGAGGAAGATTACTGGATAAACCTCTCGAATCGCCTGATGAATTCCTCGATATTCTCTCTAGAAGTTGCATAACTTAACCTCACCCAGTTTGAGTAATCTCTGCCGAATGCATTGCCTGGTGTTGTTGCAACAAACTCCTCTTGCAGAAACTTCTCACTGAATTTCATTCCGTCCATCTCAACGTTGATAAACATATAGAATGCGCCCTTTGGAGGTGCATACTCGATTCCCAGTCCATCAAGTCCTTTCATCAGAATGTCTCTGCGAACCTTGAATTCGTCTCTCATCTGCTCTACACACCTCTGATCGCCTTTTAAGGCAGAGACGCCGGCATACTGTACAAATGAAGTGGGATGGCTTACTGAATGGGATTGTATTCTTGACATTCCTTTTATAATCCACTCAGGGGCAATCGCATAACCCAGTCTCCATCCAGTCATTGCATAACTCTTGGAGAATCCGTTTATTGTGATCGTTCTATCAAACATGTCATCAAAACTCGCAATACTGAGATGTTCTCCCTCGAAAATTATTTTCTCATAAATCTCGTCAGACATTACAAGCAAATCTTCATCAATTGCAATGTCTCTTACTTTTTTAAATAATCCTTCTGGATAAACTACCCCAAGCGGGTTGCTTGGCGAATTAATGATAATCATTCTGGTTTTTTCAGTGATATGGTCTTCAATTGGTGCATCCTGAAAGTTATCTTCATGAGGCACCCAGACAACCTTACCTTCTGCAATCTGAACACATGGCTCATAACTGACCCAGGATGGGTCGAGAAGAATCACCTCATCCCCCCTGTTGATTGTAGCCAGAACTGCCTCGAAAATCGCATATTTCGCACCCGGTGCCGTGATAACGTTTTCCGCTTCTGCCTCAATGCCGTTCTCCTTTGATTTCTCAACAATTGCTTCTATCAGCTCCGGAATACCTTTACCGGGAGTATATAGGGTCTTTCCTTCGTGCAATGCTTTAACAGCGGCATCAATAATGTGTTCTGGTGTTGTAAAGTCAGGTTCACCCACACCCATATCTATTACGGGTTTTCCTTCCCTTGCGAGTTTCTTTGCCTCTCCAGAAATCTTTAATGTCGCTGAAGGCTGAACAGCTTCAACCCTTTTGCTCATCATACTCTCTCAATCTCCTGACGAGCTTAACAGCAGCCTCAATTGCTCTTTTTGCATAATCGACTCTCTGATGTGCCGCAATTCTTCCCATACCCGGTCCTGAGATTCCAAGAGTTACAGGAGTGTCATATTCAAGCCCGAGATCCATAATTTTTCTTGCAGCATGCTGGGCAACAACTTCATCGTGTTCAGTATCACCCTCTATGACGCACCCGATTGTTGCGACGGCATCTACCCCTCCCTTCTTCAGAATTTTTTTTATTGCAATTGGCGTGTCAAAAACACCGGGAACTCTTATTACCTCTGTAACTTCAGCCCCGAGGATCTCAGCATGTTCTTTTGCGAGGACTTCCATCATGTAAGTGATATCTCTGTTAAACTCTGCAACTACCAAACCAATTTTGATTCTGTCCATCTTGAACACCTTTCCTCGGAAAGTTAAGTGGGTATATAACATTACCTTTTAAGCATCATTCTTTGCTTTAAGATTATAATGATATTGAGTTTTTTCAGCAGTTCTTTATACATTCTCAGGGATTAAGGTATTGATTAACATGATAGGCGGAGTTTACCACAGAAGGGCATACAGCAACGAAATTGCTGAATACCATAAATTGTTGAATAGATTGATAATGAAGAAATTTCCAGCGTCATTCAATCAGAGCAAACAGGCTCTTGACTGGCACTCCAAGGTAGAGAAAGAATATCGCAATCAAATTTACTGGAAAGAGTTTCAGATTCAGCATTAAAATTTCTGAAGAATCTTTTACGACATTATCAGTTGCGAAGCATCTATCGAAATGTTTATAACATTTTTCAGCACTACTATTATTATGATTATAGTTGTCGGAATCGTTGCAACTTTAATCGGGTTAATCGGATACTCCATCATCCCTGAAAAAAAATTAAACGAAGAAAAATATTTATCATCAATTATAAATTTCTATATGATCGTATGTTTCTCACTGTTCATTCACATGTACAGTCAATTCTATCAGGTAAATCACCTGTTCGTCGAACTATTTTTCGGTTTTTCAATAACTGTGGCTGCTTTCTATCTCCTGTGGAGTATTTTATTTGATGGAAAATTGAAATTAAAGGTTAACAGACACATAGATGGCCACATAGATTACTTCAGACTTAAAAATGGAATACTGTATGCATCAATCACGTGGCTTATGGGGAAGGAACTGGCGTTTCTAAAATTGCAGCCCTTTATGATTCCCGGACTGATAGCACTGCCTGTTTTTTTCGTACTTCTGTACCCATTACTGGTCATCAAAGAATTGAAAGTGTTTTTCTTCTACGAGAATTTCTCTGCTGTGTTCTCAAATTCATTTCTTGTTGTTATGTTTTCTGGAGTGGCAATCATAAGTATGGCTTTAACTTCCAGGGCATACATACCAATTGAGTCCCTTGCTGCAATAGTTGCTCTTTATGTGATATTGAGAGTATCCAAATCCGCAGAGCCTTTCCTTGAATGACTTTCTACTGCGACATACAATCGCAGGCAAATTATTTTAAGTAACTCAGACAAGATTGGAAGATGAAAGCACGAATAATCCTTTTCACGGGAAAGGGTGGAGTTGGAAAGACCACTGTTGCCGCCGCAACCGCAATAAAAACATCCCGAAGCGGGAAAAAGACATTGATTATATCCACAGACCCGGCACACAGTCTTTCAGACTCTCTTCAGACTGCTCTGAACCCATATCCCACAAAAATAAACGATAACCTTTACGGTATGGAAGTAAATGTTGAGTATGAGCTTGAAAGACACTGGAGTATTATTAAAGAATATCTCACACTCTTTTTCAAGTCGCAGGGAATTGATGATGTAATTGCTGAAGAACTGGCAATATTTCCGGGATTTGATGAGGTGGCAAGCCTTCTGCATCTGCTTAATTTTTACGAAGAAAGAGAATACGACGTCATTATACTTGATTGTGCACCAACGGGCGAAACTCTACGACTGTTAAGCGTTCCGGAAGTTGCAAAGTGGTACATGAATCGATTTTTCGGGATTGAAAAGAGAGTTCTGAAAATCGTGAAACCGATTGCTGAACCCATCATCAATCTACCGCTTCCAACCGATGATGTTCTGGACAAAATTCAGGACATGTATGTGAAGATGGGAAAGCTAAAGGAAATTCTCGAGAGTGATGATACAGTGGTAAGACTGGTCATGAATCCCGAGAGGATGGTCGTCAAGGAGTCAGAGAGAGCATTTACTTACCTTAACCTCTTTGGTTACAGAGTTGATTGCGTTATAGTGAACAAGGTGTTTCCTGAGGAGGTGGGCGAATACTTTTCTGAATGGGTAAAGATTCAGAGAAAAAACCTGAAAGAAATTGAAGAGAAGTTTCCAGTAACACTGTTTAAGATACCATTCAAATCAGCAGAAATTGTTGGTAATCTGCTTTATGACCTATCAGATAGCCTGTATGATGGCGAAGACCCCCTCAATATTTTCAGCCACGAAAAGCCAATGAGGATCGAAAAGATAGGGGATGAGTTTATTCTTGCAGTGAGAGCTCCATTTGTGAAGAAGGAGGAGTTGAACCTTATGAAGAGAGGTGAAGAACTTATTATTATTGCAGGCAAGTGGAAGCGGATATTATTCCTCCCACAATCTCTTGCAATGAGGGAACCAAGTGGAGCAAGTTTTAATAATGGGGAGATTCATATTAAATTTGGGTGATTGTATGCCCAGACAGATTAAGGTAAATGTTCCAACTGTGGATGAGATGATGCCTGAAGATTTCAAGAAACATATGCTGGAAGCTTATAAGGAATTTCTGCTTGCATTCAGGAGCTTAATTGACGAACAGGTAAAGAAAATTGATGAGATAGAGAAGGGAGAGAAAAGGAAGGTAATTAAAAAAATTGAGATAGATTAATTTTTATTTTTTGTTATACTATAACTATTTATTGAATCTTAGAAGTATTAATGCCTGAGAACTTTATATTTCATTTTGTTCATGATTACATATAGAATCTATAGTGGTTCTGAAGAGGGGCTTCTTTATCCAGTTCGGATAATATTTTTCCAACTTCTTTAGAGAATTTTAATGTTATAGGCAATTCTGTAGAGAATGCTGTTGTATTCCAGTTGAGTTTGGTTAATCCCAGTATCTCTCTGCATATTTCCACTATTTCTGTATCGCCTTCATGTGTAATAAACAATGGGGAGGGAATCCTGTGACCTGGGTAAGTTCTAATTCGTGGGATATATCCAAATGTGAATAAGATGTGTTCTTTTTCTGTAAGTGAAATTAAAGTGCCCCTGAGTACAGGGTAAGAACCAACTCTCATAAATCTGATACCGTAATTTCTTTTACTAATGGTGACAAAATCTTGTCTAAGATCTCCAATTGCAGTCTCAAATCCACTTTTTTCTGGTTCAGTAAACAAAGTAGATTTGTGAACAACTACTCTTACGGGATTTCTATCAGCTTTTTTCTTGTACATTTCAATAGCTGACGTTAACAATTCTTCTGCTTGTGTCTCAGAGAGATGGAATTCCCTAGTTTTTTCATCAATGTAAACTTCTGTACCTCTTAGTACAAGACCTTCGCCGTAATGTGTGAAAACTTGTGCCATAGATGTTCCCACGTCTTCGTTATAGCTTAGCTTGTCTATGTAAAACGAGATTCCTACATAGCATGTATCTTGTCTTAATTTTGCAAGTCTCCAAGGTTTTCCGTTTGCTTTGTAATATATCGCAGTTGAAAAGTTCCAAGCAAAAGAGGCAGGATCTTGTCTTCTTTTTTTAACGTCAATAGAATAATAATTTAAAATTGCATCTGCTGTTGATTCTCTCAATAACTGAATTGGGACAGGAAACCTAAGTCCCATTACTTTCCCTTTTAGAGCATTTCTTAGGTCAAATCCTCTCTCTTTCTTTTCTTCTTCGTCTATTATTATAATCCCCCATTCATCCAAGAACTTTTGATTTTCACGTTCGAGTCTTCGAATTTGTTTTTCTAATTTTGTTAATTTTGGTACTTTTGCCCCCCTAGTCTTCTCAGATATGCCACAATACTCCTCAATTTCCAAGGGAATTCCGCAGACTATCACGTGTGGAGGATTATCCTCGTCAATAATATTTTCTATCTTATTTATATATAAATTAACTGTGGCCCCAATGCGTTCATTGACATTGGTTATCTCCATTATTTTTTTAATTTCAACCTGTTTAATCGTTTCCTGCCAATTTTCGGACGTCTCTAAAGAGCAATTAAATTTTGTATTTTTAGACATGCTTGGAAAAGAAGGATATAACCACTTATTTGACATTTGACTTTCTATAGGCTTGCTAATCAACTTTATTATGTCCTTTATTTTCTCAATTGTTGATTTATCACCAACAATTCCCAAACCAATTTTTTCAAGAGCTGAGTTCTCCGAGGAATAATAGTAAGGCCCAAAGTATTTCAGTCCAATACGTGGATCTTTCTCTTCCTGTTGCCCTCCAAACACTAAGTTCTCTTCAGGGACATATCTAACCTTAAGATTAATCAATTTCGTCACTCCCCTCTAAAAAATCAATTTCATCATCTAACTCTAATCTAAATTCTGAAGAGGGTATATCATATATAATACCAACAGGAGTCTCCCCCTTTAGTGGCTCTGAAGAAATTATAAGGTAGTCGTTAATTTTAATCTCTCCTCCGTCACCTAACTGTTCCATCCAAAAAAGAACTGTATTCAAATAACTATCGTTATATTTATTGTAAGAAAGCCTTGTTATGACTGTCCCTTCTTTTAACCCCTTTGTAACTTCATTTCTACCATCTTCTGTAATTACAAACGATGGTAATACTCTAAAAAAGAAATTTCCTTTTCCAAGTTGTATAAAATCTGGATTGAACGCGACGTGCCAGTAGACATTCCGTTTTAGTTGCTCAGCATATATTTTCTTGGCTACTGTTCTTGTTGATGATTTTCCGTATCTGCTCGTCCAACTTACTTTTCTTTTATCTTCTGAACAAGGGTAGTATAATTTATTCTTATTTTTGTAATAAAACATTCCTTTCGAAATAGCATAATGTATAATTTCCTTTTTAAGGATCTCTACTATAACTCTATTTTTATTATAGGGTCTACTAATATCACCTTTCAGAATAATACCAAACAACCACGATAACAATCCAATATTTTCATCTAACAACTCCCAAAACGTGCTTTTAGAA
>MTMJ01000046.1 GCA_002010045.1 Archaeoglobus sp. JdFR-22
TATGTATCTTTTTGTAGGGAGTTATATGGGTTTGTTATTTAGAGTATTGAGATGTTAGAATTGGTATTTTGTTGGTAATTTTGTAAGCACCCTATATGTAAAAGATTCCACAATCTACTGCTACGACTGTCATGATAATCACGCTGCTGTTGATAACGACCCTGACTACACTCTTTTCATTAATGAGACTCTTGGCAGATATATTCCACAGGACGTTGCCTTTGATGAAAACATGAGTGGAAATCTGCTCAGTTACGATAGTTCACCTTCAGATGATGAAGTTGGATTCTATGAAACATTCCCTCCAAACTCAGCTCCTCCAACCAACGGAAGTTCTACTGGAGGGCACTACATAAAAAGTAACGCCTCAGGACTAACCGGAATTTCGAGAGGAGATAAGCTTCCCTGTACAGACTGTCATGAACCTCACAATACAGAGCCTACAAACGAGGTCTTTCTAAGGGGCAGTTCAGAATTCCCTCTTGGCGGGAAGATTGTAACCAACCTGAAAGCAAGTTCTAATACTCGTTCTGGAACGGGTAATGGTAGGGAGATATGCGCTGTCTGTCATGCGTACAGTGACTCAGGAGCACCTGTAAGATTCGTTGACGTAAATCCGGATTATAGTTCAACAGATTATATTGTTCAAACCCCGAGTGGTATTGCCCAGCATTTGAGCAACTCCACAGAATCCTGTACAGACTGCCACAAGCACAATAAGCTAACCTGTGGGGATGTTTCCGGAAGTTGCCACAATCCTCCAGAGATTGGAAGCCACGACACTCATACCACTGCAGCCAAGGGCCCATCTATGACCTCATGTACTGGAGCAAGTGGATGCCATAAGGGGGATCATTCGGGTAACTTTAATGATAACCTCCCTCTTTCTTCAACGACTTCTTGTGACAACTGCCACAGCCCTGATGGAATATTTAATGGTGTAACGCTTGCTAAAGCAAACTGGGATGAAGGAGTGTACGATGGCACAAACTTGAAATCAGGTCTGGAGTTCTGGTGCGCAAGCTGCCATGATGATGAACCGGCGTACAGTAAGGCAGAGAAGAGCGAGGTCATCGTAGATAATACAGAAGCTTCATTTACCGGCTCATGGGCAACTTCTTCACATACAACCGACTACGGGAGCAACTACAGATATAATAGCGCTGGAACAGGCTCTGATACAGCAACCTGGACACCCAACCTGCCTGCAACCGGCAATTACTCCGTCTATGCCTGGTGGCCGGTGTATACTTCGAATAGAGCCACGGATGCACCGTTCACAGTTTATTACAGTGGCGGTTCTGAGACGGTGAGGGTGAACCAGCGGATGAGTGGGGGTGGCTGGAGATACCTTGGAACATGGAACTTCTCGGCTGGAACATCGGGTTATGTTATCCTGAGCGATGATGCCGATGGAACTGTGATGGCAGATGCTGTCAGATTTGTTAAAGGCGGGAATGCAACTTATGCACCCAACATTGTGGGTGATAACACCACATACGGCTTCTATGCAACAGGTCATGGTCGAAATGGTGTTGTTGACTGTCTCTCCTGTCATGACTCAGATAAGACCCATATCGACGGGATCCACCGAACATACGAGGCTGATGAAAGCACGAGTGAGGCGATAAACCAGTATAACAGCAGTTATCGCTTAAAAGATCCTGATAATCTCCCCGCGATGGTGATGCCGAGAAAGACGACATCCTCGTCAAATATGCAGGCATACTGGCAGGACTTCAACCTGTGCTTTGACTGCCACAACCGGTATGAGGTACTGGGTGAGACGTATTCAGATGTCAGTAACACCAACTTCTGGAACGATGATTCAAGTATCTCAAACTCACACTGGCTCCACCTGGGTATAGACAGCAAGCACTTTGACTCTGACTATGATAGCGCCGCTGATTCACGCGAGAGCTGCATCGCGTGCCACAACGTGCATGGTTCACCAACAGGGCCGATGATAAGACACGGAGAGCTGATAAGCTATCCTGAAACATCGAATAAAGTCCCTGCACATAACTTCTACTATCTTCTTCCGGGTGACGGTTCTGCAACCGCTAAGTTCACACCCACTCTTGCAGGCGGTACATACAACGTCTATGCATGGTGGAGTTCGCACTCAAACCGTGCAACAAATGCAAAGTACATCATCTACCATGATGGAGGTAGCGCTGAGGCAATCGTGAATCAGGAGGTGAACGGCTCACAGTGGAACCTCCTTGGAGAGTTCAATATCACAACTTCAAACGGCACGGTTGTTCTGACATCAGATGGTGCCAATGAGTACATCATGGCAGATGGAATCCAGTGGAACAGGACAGATGGCGGAGATACCGTCTATATTGATGAGCCTGATGCCACATACACAGAAACATGGACTCTTGGAACATCAAACCCTGATAAGTACTATGGAGACAGTACAAGGTATTACTATGCACCGATCAAAGATGCCACTGCCAGCGTCAACGAGACAATCGGCGGCATATTCTATGTGAGCGGTGCAATCACTGCAAATCATCTATGCCAGATGTGTCACAGCAACGTTCAGTACCTCAGGGATCCATACACAGGTCCAAGGATACCCTATGGCAATGCAACCCCTGATAACATCTCAAACTTTGAGAGCAACGCTGTTACCCTCACAGCCTTTGTCACCGATGTAGATGATGATGTAGCAAGCGTTACCATCGATCTCTCACGCATCGGAGGGAGTAACAATCAGGAGATGTATGATGATGGAAGCAATGGTGATACCACGCCAGGCGATGGCACATACAGCTATCTCTACACCGTACCGGCAGGAGTGGATAATGGACCTGTGACCCTCACTGTAACTGCAACAGACGATGACGGTAACAGCTGTGAAGGTCTAATCGAGCTTACAGTCTATCAGCCAGGCGCACTGGTCATCGATGATGAGGATGCAACATACACAGGAACGTGGGGAGAATCTGCAGCAGATGAGACGACATACGGGACAGGCTACCACTGGCATGCATCAGGAACCGGATCTAACACCGCAGAGTGGAGCTTCAACATCACAGCCGCTGGCAGCTACACCGTTTATGCCTGGTGGGTTACAGGGTCAAACCGTGCAACCGATGCACCCTACACAATATACTACGAAGGCGGCTCTGAGACAGTGAGAGTCTCACAGAAGATAAAAGGCGGAGAATGGAACAGACTTGGTAGATACTATTTTGGCGTGGGTGAGTACTCGGTCGTTCTCTCAGATGATGCAGATAACTACGTCATCGCGGATGCGATAAAAATCGAGTCTGAAGCACCTCCGACATACTATCCATGGCCCATCGCCGACAACCCCGATGCCGAATACAACGGAACAGGATGGGGTGCTGGAACAGGTGATACCGGCTACTATGGCACAGACTTCTACTATCACGCCTCAGGAACCGGGGAAAACACCGCAAACTGGACACTTACAGTACCGGAGGTGGGCACCTACGACGTGTATGCCTGGTGGGCTGAGGGAAGTAACCGTGCAACCGATGCACCCTACACAATATACTACGAAGGCGGCTCTGAGACCGTGAGAGTCTCACAGAAGATAAATGGAGGAAAGTGGAACCTGCTCGGGACATATCCATTCAACGCGGGCAACTACTCAGTCATACTCAGTGATGATGCCAACGGATACATTATCGCTGATGCTGTGAAGTTTGAGCTTAACAAGTCATCAACCACCTGGCTCACTCCAGCAGCAATTCAGTGCACAAACCTCAGCAACGCATCTGCGTTGATCGATGAGGATACAGCAACAGCCAACCTCCTTGATACAGGATATGAGCAGTACGTGGTCTTTGATCTTGGTAGCAATTACACCGTACCCTCTATAAAGATGTACACCGATGGAAGCGGCAGTTATACCTGGGATGTCTTTATGGGCAACGATACATCAATTTCCTCCTGTTGCAACCATTCAAGCTGGGGGACACTGGTTCTTGACGACTGGACACCGACCGGTTCAGGATGGAACGAGACCAATCTGACAACTGTGACAATGGCAAGATACATAAAGCTCGTTCGAGATGATACAGGCACGGATCTTGCTGCAGACAGTCTCTATGAGTTCATGTTCGATCCACCTGACGCAACACTCACCTTTGAGCTTCACTCTTATGCTGATATGCATATCTATGACCCTGAAAGTAGGCATGTAGGTATTAACTACACCACGGGCGAGATTGAGAACCAAATCCCCGGTGCAATATGCAGCTTCAGAGACATTCAGAGAATTATATTGCCAAAGCTTGCTGTAGGTGAGTATAAGGTAATTTTGAAGGGGACGGGAACAGGAAACTATGAACTTGTTGTTACTGGGCAGTCAGAGGATGGTATAGTCATCAATCAGACGTTTGAGGGTTCAATTACAGAGGGGGAAATCCATGATGCCAAGACAGAGGTGAATACTTCAGACGCTTCAAACATCTCTATATCTCTCGAGGACGCCCCAGAACCAGTTATAAAGAAGGGAGAAGGTGTCGGTAAAGTTACGATTCCCAAATTATGTCCTAGTATTGATGATGTTATCGTAGATCAACTTGATATTAACAGCATAAATACCTCAAAAATGCCAGATGTACGCATTCATTCAGCATATATGGTAAATTCATCTGGAAATGGGGAATACAGTCTCAGGTTTGAGAATATTGAGAATGCCGAAACAATCATAGCAGTTTATAAGATTGACAACGAGGGAAATTGGATAAAGCTTCAGGCAGAAATCAATGGATCAACAGTTGATGTAACAATGGAAGCAGGTGACCCACCTGTTGTATTTGTAACCTCACCCGAAACCACAGAAACAGATACAGAAGGAACTACTACTAAAACGAGAAGTGGGGGAGGGGGTGGAGGAGGAACTATACTGTTTGATTTTAATCAGGATAAGAATCCTTCTACCACAGATGAGAAAGCAACAAGTATAATAGTGCCCCAGAGTAACCAAATAACCAAACCAGAATTAAAACAAGAAACTCAGGTAGAGAACGCAGAAACAAGTGTAGACATTAAGACAGAACAATCTGAAGAACAATCTGAGAAAGAAAAGAAATACATGCTTGAAGATATCACACTTATTCTGGCAATTCTTGCTGCACTTGTCATCTTTAGGATGAGAGGGGTGGTATAATTGGCTGGAAAAATTTTTTCTATCACTGTAGCCTTATTTGCACTTGGAATCATCGTTCTTCCAAATACAGTTACTCTTTTTGTCGGGCAACACTACTGGTATAATCTGACAGAAACTGGCAACAACGTTCCGTGCGAGAAATGCCATGCAGATGTTCATTCTGAGCTTAGCTTAAGTGGTATTCACTTAAGGATGAGTTGCGAAGGCTGTCATCGAACAGACAACGCAGTTAAGTATGCAGTTGACTGGAGTGGAGATGTAGAACCAGGTCGCGGTGCACATGCAGCATCAACAGTCGAGTGTATGCTCTGTCACGACGGTAGGACAATCGCAAGCGGTACAAACTTCACTCATTACTATCTGAGCGCCTCATCCTGCTCTCAGTGCCATAATCCACCATCAAACATTGCAGGTGCAGCCGGTGGATTTAATCTGACAGTAGATTCTGACGATACTGGAGAGCTTGCAGCTCACCTGAAGTTTGTGAACGAAGCAATTGAAGATTCTCTTATGGAAGGTGCAAACGAGGCTTGTATTGCATGTCATACTGCAGCAGCAGTAAAACTGAACTGGACTCATGCAAGGACTTATGAGTTCAATGTAGTTCTGGAAGACCCCTATATTAATGATTATGGTCTCCATAGCTGGACGTTCTCTGATACAGCATATAATGGAAGTGCCAATGTCATAACATGGGGTAACACAACAGGAAGCGGATCAACAACGTATACCAGCGATTGGCCAGGAAATATTGATGGAATATACAGCTAATTAATTTTTAGAGAAGAATTTAATTTTAATCAAATCCTGAGTCTCTCTTAACCACTTCTGCAACCTCTAAACCAGATTTTATACTTCCATTCATACTTCTCTCCGGATAGTTGGGCTTCGAGATCATTCCAGCTACGTAAAAACCTTCGAGATCAGTCCTGTATGGAATTATATTCTGGATATAGCCTTTTTCGTAAATTGGACTGCTGTATCTGGCTTTAAAAATTTTAATCCAGTTAATATCCTTAGCATTCAAGCCAAATTTCTCAAGGTCATTTAAATACAATTTTTTAAGCTTCTCATCTCCCTTACTGAACAGGTTACCGTTAGGTGTGGAGTAACTTGCAAGATAAATCAGGTGTTCTCCATAGTCTTCAAATGGCATGAAATTTGTGTGTTCGACTATCGCACCGAATGAGAGCCTGTCTCTCACATTCGTCCAGTATATGTCCTCAGTAACTGTCTTCTCTGCCCCTATTAAAGCACATACAGAACTCTGATATTTTATAGGTGGTAAATTAGCTGATACATGGATTCTGGAGTCAAGCTCTGGTAGAGGAGCGGTAAAGATGACATTATCGAATTCCCCGGAATTTACAACAAATTTGCCATTTTTTGAAATCTTTACTCTACCTTTTCTGATATCAAGACCCTCTTCCATCCTTTCAATCATCTGGTGAAAACCGTGTCTCAGATATCCCAGTTCTTCTCCGCTGTATTTTCGATTGCTTCGAATTGCCACCCTTGCAAGCAACCATGCATAGCTTATCTCTCCGTAGTTCTCTCCAAACTTGCTTCTCAATAGAGGGTAGAAGAAGCTGTTAAAAAGGCTCTCGCCAAGCTCTTCTTTAATTCCATCTTCCACAGAGATGTCATCTTTTTCCCTGTAATTCCGTTTTTTACTTTTCAGGGTAAAGATTGCAAGTCTTAATTTATCTGTCAATTTCATGTGGGGGTACTTTAAAATCTCGAAAGGAGTATTCAGCGGGAAAATATTGCCGTCTACAGCGTAAGCAACTCTTGCTACCTTCCATACAAGCTTGCTGGAAAGCTTTAGATTCTTAATCATTTTGATAAGCTCAAAATCATTTCTGAAGCAGTGGTGATAGAATTTTTCAATACAGTATTCTCTGCAATAGGATGAAGCGAGACCACCTGTCTCTGACTTCTCAAAAAGTACAACGTCTGCAAATTCACGCAGATTTATTGCAGCAGACAATCCAGTCAGACCAGCACCGATTATGGCAATTCTCAATTATCCAGCCTCCGTTATTTTTTTATCAATCTTGCCAAAAAAGAGTCTGTAAATTGTCGGATAAAGAAGACATGAAATAATTGCAAAAAAGACGATGGCTGCTTCCTCATTCTCGTCAATCAGTCCGAGATCATAGCCAATACTTGCACCTGCAATAACGAGACTGAACTGTGTTGCGAGAAGAATTCCAATTCCCACAGAGTTCCTGAATCCAAAAAAAGGCGTATTGATAAGAGACGAGATAATTTTCACAGAAAAAGCTAGTATTAACAGGGTCACCAGCAATCCGAGATTGGACTGATAAAACGTTTCAGGGTTTAGTTTTGCCCCAACAGAAATGAAAAAGAATGGAATAAGGAAACCATACCCCATCCCATAAAGCTTTTCGTTGAGACCCTTTCCACCCCGGAAAAGTATCGAAAGAAGAGCACCTGCAAGAAAAGCTCCCAGAATCGCCTCCACTCCGATAAGATACGCCAGACCAACAAAGGAAATCATAATAGCAAGCGAACCTCTGACACCAATCTCCATGGGGTCCTCAGTAAACCATCTTGAAATAAACTCGGGGAAATACCAGATGATGTACCTTCCGGCGTAGTATGCCATGAAAAAGGCAGCGAATATTCCTATTACGAGAAAAATCTCGTAGCTAAATTTACCCGTCCGAATTCCCACAGCATATGATGTTAAAATGGTCATCGTTGCTACATCAGCAATAATCGCTGAAATCAGGATTTGCTGACCAATAGATTTTCCGGTAATCCCTATTTCACGCAATGTAGGCAATACCACTCCGACAGAGGTTGTCATCAATATTATCGCAAAAAGAAGATCAAGACCAAGCCTGTTTGTAATCAATATGGCAGCTGTAAATGCAATGCAGAAGTATATGATGCCTGTCATCGTGGAATTAATATTTCTTCTGAGAAGTGCAAAATCAATCTCAAGACCTGAGAGAAACATGAGAAAAATCAGACCGAAGGTTGCGAAAAAATTGAGCCATTCAGTGTAATAAATTAACCCCAGATAGTGTCCGAAAATCAGACCTGCCAGAACCTCGAGAACAACAGCAGGAATCCTTACCCTGCCGGCAATAAGAGGCGTTGAAAAAGCGAGGAGAGTGATTATCCCAAGAGTTGCAACATCATTCACTTTACCACCAGAACAGAAGATGGTGTTTTCTCAACAATCCTCCAGAGGATGTTCTCATCAATATTTCCCACATTGTTTTTTATTGAGAAAATAACAAGGTCATAATCTTTTTTTACCTCTTTAACCACTTCTATAACTGGATTTCCTTTGATGAGTTCTGCCTCCGTACTTGAGAAAGTTTCAAGTAAATGTGCTTTGAAATCAATTGCTTCTTCTTCCAGAATCATCAACTTAATAACAGAAAAATGTGAAAATGGTCTAACGCAGTTTAGAAGTTGTAAGGGATTGTCTGTATTGAGTATTGCAAGCACTCTCTCAAAACTCTCTCTTCCTTTGGATATGAGGACAGGTATGCTGAAATCAAAGTCAAATCTCTTCATTAACTTTTTATTCTTAAAAGGAGACTTATCGGCAATTCCAGTTACAATAAGGTCAAAATTATGTCCAAATTGTTTGAGGACATTCAGAATCTCTGTGTCTTCCATTTCCTGAACATCTGTTACATCCCCTCTGAGTTTACACACCAGAACATCTTTTTCTTTGAACATGATGAATAGCTCAGAATCGAACATCTCCCCGAGCATTTTTGCTTCTTTAAGTGTAGATTCGAATATGTCCGGGTGATTAAGAACTACAAGAATTTCATCAAAAGGTTTCTTTGTTTTTCTAACCTCTCTGCCGCATAAAACTCCGATGAGGTCACCATTCAGCAATTTAAAATCAGGGTGAGGTCTGTAAAGCTTACCTTCTCTGAAAATGGATATCACAACACAGTCTTCGCCAATGAATACATCTTTCAGCATTTTTTCAGATAGGTGAGACTTCTCAGACACTTTGATTTCAAAATATCTTCTGTTTGATTCTGCAACTTCTGTCAGTATATCGCTTGCAATTGAGCGTTGACATGAAATACAGATAACTCCAAGGTCTTTATAGATTTTCGTAAATTTCTGGTTCTCAACTCGCGCAATAATCTCAGCTGCTCCTTTTTTTATGGCAATCTTTGCCACAGTTATGTTAGTAAAATCATCATTTGTTGCAAGAATGACTTTACAATTTTTTAAATCAATTTCCGAAAAAGAATCTTCTGACTCTGCATCACATAAAAGCACGTTAAAACCCTCATTTCTAAGAATTTCGGCTCTTGAAGGGTCTTTTTCAAGAATAATGGCTTCACCTATTTTTTCAGCGAGCTCTTTTCCGATTCTTCCGCCACCAACTATAACATACACAAAAAAAGCAGTGTGGAATTATATAAAAAGGTTAAGTTAATGATAGATTATGACAACATATATGTGGTAGATTCAGGTGGTATATTCTGCGTTTATTCGAACATAATCATACGACAGGTCGCAACCGATTGCGTAACCTTCTGCATCTCCTCTATGTAAATCAACTACAAACCTGAGATTATCGGTTTGCTTCATTATCTCAGTTGCTTTCTTTCCTGCCTCGATTATTTTTCCACGCTCTATCAGTGTGATAGATTCAGCCTCTGTTTCAATCCTCAATGAGATTTTTTCGTCAAGTTCTGCGCCGGAATATCCTAATGCAGCAATAACCCTCCCCCAATTGGGATCGTTTCCGAAAACAGCTGTTTTGACGAGTAAGGAAGACACAACAGATTTTGCAGCTTTAATAGCGTCATTCTCACTGACGGCGCCCCTGATGTGAACTTCAATCAGTTTTGTTGCCCCCTCTCCATCTCTGGCTATCATTTTTGCGAGTCTCAAACATACTTCGTTCAACCCTCTCTGAAAAGCCTCTTTTTCAATTCTCTTTTTTCCGGTGGTTACGAGCAAAACCATATCGTTTGTGGAAGTATCTCCATCGACAACAGTTACGTTGAACGAGCGGTTTACAGATTTTGAGAGCATCTCATATAATTCTTCCAGGCTGAAATCAGCATCTGTGAAAATAAAAGCCAGCATAGTCGCCATATTCGGTGCTATCATCCCCGCTCCCTTTGCAACTCCTGAGATGTAGACATCATCCACCCTCACAGTAAACTCTTTTGGAAAATTGTCCGTGGTCATGATACATCTGGCAAAGGATTCTGATGCTTCTCTGCTTGATTCAAGATGAGATGCTACCTTCTCAATATTTCTCTCAATCCAGTCCATATCAAGCTGAACTCCAATTACACCTGTTGAGGCAACTGCTATTTTTCTGCTATCGCACATCAAATTTTTTGCTGTAAGTTCTGCCATTTTCTCTGCATTCTTCAAACCCCAATCACCTGTAAACGCATTTGCATTTCCACTGTTTACAACTATTCCCTCAATTTCACCTGATGATACAACTTTTTTTGTAAAAATAAGAGGTGCAGCAGTTATTTTATTGGTTGTGAAAACCCCGACAACTTTGCCTTTACACCTGACAATCCCGAGACCGTTTTTGCCATCACGGATTCCATTGCACTGAATACCCTCAATGACTGTGATTCCAGCATCCTCTATTACCGTGATGTCATCGAGAACCATACTGAGTATACCAAAACTGGATTGAAATACTTTCGCACCACTCTAAAAGTATAAAGATACCTGAAAACAATCACAGTACAGGTGATAGGGATGAACGCAATTAAGGTTGAAGAGAAGAATAAAATGGATGTGGAAGCTGGATACGAGAAACTGAATGCAATGAAAATTCTGGATGAATACTACAAAGAACTCTGGGAAAATGATTGTGAAATTATAGAGGATGTCGAATTTTTGATTTAATATCAGTTTCTCTGAATTTCCTTATTTATTATTTATTATCCAGATGATTAAAATTATTAATGGCATAAACAACATCATCGAAAAATATATCTATGCCCATAATTATAATATATCGAGAACAGTATTAATCTAAAGTTCGCCCCGTAGGGTAGTTAATGGCCAATCCTTTCTGGCGTGGGGAGTAATCAGTTATTCTGCCAGAAGACCCCGGTTCAAATCCGGGCGGGGCACTTTTATTTTGACATTGATTGAGCGAAAGAATTATTAACAAATCGAAGTTGTGGTTAAGAGTATATAAAGCTCCGGTGGTGTAGCTCGGCCAATCATTCCGGCCTTTCGAGGCACACTTATGATGTCGAAGATAGCCGAAGACCCGGGTTCAAATCCCGGCCGGAGCACTATTACTGATTATTTATGGTGATTGTCAAACTCCTTCAGTGCAGTATCGCAGATACTGCGGTTTGTTGGTCAAGCTGACCAGGTCAGGGTTCAAATCCCGGCCGGAGCACTACAATCATTCTCAAACTCCCTCAGTGCAGTATCGCAGATACTGCGGTTTGTTGATCGACCTGACTGCAGGTCGGGGGAAAGGTTTAAATTTTATTAAATTAGGATGCTAAAAGATGGTCGTAAAAATGATAAAATGCCCATCTTGTGGGGAGGACGTAATTCTTGATGACCTTTTTGAAGGAATAGAGTTCTCCTGTCGGCTATGTGGTTCTGTAATGTATTTTAGAGAAGGTAGAATCCTCTTACTCGACACAAATGAAGAATTCGAGCTTGACGAACTGATTCAAGAGGAGGAAGATATTTTCGAGGATGAGGATGAGTTCGAGGATGAAGAATACTTTGCGAACAATGAATACTGAAAATTTGATGATTGACTATTCTCGCCGATAGAATAATTGCAGGAATTAATTTATGCTGATAAACCATGACAAAATTTATTAACTATACTTCGACAGTAGGCACAAAAAACCATGAGGTGGTATTTATCCTAACAGAAGTAAGGTTCCATGGTAGAGGTGGACAGGGTGTTGTGACGTCTGCGGATATTCTGGCTGTGGCGTGTTTCAAAGAAGGGAATTACACACTTTCTTTTCCAACCTTTGGAGCAGAAAAAAGAGGTACACCGGTTGCTTCGTTTTTGAGAGTGTCTGATAAACCAATAGTGTTGAGGGATGAGATATACAACCCGGATTACGTGGTAGTCATGGATCCATCGCTCATAGGTATAGTAAGTGTTGAAGCTGGATTGAAAGATGGTGGAATGATTGTTGCAAATTATCCGGATAGTGCTGATGAATTAAGAAAAATCCTCAATACACAGGCAGAGGTTGTAACGATAAACGCAACAAAACTTGCGATGGAGGAACTTGGAAGACCAATCACGAATACTGCTATGGTCGGAGCATTTGTCGGTGCAAGCAATTTAATAAAGCTTGATACATTAAAAGAGACAATTGTCGAATGGTTCAAAAACCCAAAACTTTCAGAAAAAAATGTTAAGCTTGTGGAGACTGCTTATAATATGGTCAAGGAGGGTTAAAAATGCTTAAAATTGGACTTGGAGGAGTATCAGAACCATACCTGTCATTAAAGTTTAAGACAGGAGACTGGGGCACCCATTTCCCGTCAGTGGACAACGAGAAATGCAAGGGATGCAGAGATTGCGAGATTTCGTGCCCGGAAGCCTGTATAGAAGTTAAAAAGCTGAATAAGAAAAAGTTTGAAGTAACATTCGATTTTGACTTCTGCAAGGGATGCGGCATCTGTGCATACGTCTGCAGAGAGGATGCAATCGAGATGATTGTAAAAGAAGCATATAAGGTGTGATTGTCATGATGAAAGTTGTTAGAGGATTTTATTCGGTTGCCTACAGTGTAAAACAGTGCAAGCCAGATGTAATCTGTGCATACCCTATTACGCCTCAGACAGAAATTGTTGAGAGGCTTGCTGATATGTATGCAAATGGAGAACTCGGGAATTGCGAATACATTACGGCAGAATCTGAGTTTGGTGCAGCTTCCATTCTCGTAGGAGCTTCAGCCACCGGTGCAAGGTCTTTCACAGCAACAAGCTCACAGGGGTTGATACTGATGAGTGAAGTCCTTCTGAGTGCTGCAGGAATGAGGTTGCCAATTGTCCTTGTGAACGCGAACAGGTCACTTTCTGCCCCGCTGAGTATATGGAACGATCAGCAGGACAGTATATTCATGAGAGATGCATGCATTATGCAACTATACATTGAGAACAATCAGGAAGTACATGATGTAATGCCGATTGCCTTCAAGGTAGCAGAGAACAGGAGGGTCATGCTTCCGTTCATGGTCTGCATGGATGGCTACAAGCTCACACATGCATATGAGCCAGTTGATTTACTGGATGAACAGATGGTTGACAAGTTCTTACCACCTTATGATGCACCGGTAAAGCTCAGTGTCGACAAGCCCTTAACATTCGGGTGCTATGCGCCGCCCCCTTACTACACGGAGTTCAGAGTTGCAATGCAGAATGCAATAATGGGGGCAGGAGACATAATGCTCAAAGAATTTAAAAAGTGGTATAAAATTACCGGGAGAGACTGGGGTGGCCATGTAGTTGCTGAGAATCCAGATGCTGAAGTTGCAGTTATAACAATGGGTTCCTTAACAGGTCTTGTCAGAGATGTTGTCTCCGAGATGCAAAAGGAGGGTAAAAACGTCGGAGTTGTGAAACTGAGAACATTCAGACCATTTCCGGTTGAGGATATTAAGAAAGCTCTGAAAAATGCCAACAAAATAATTGTATTTGAGAGGGCAGTATCATTCGGTCACGAGGGCCCGGTTGCGATTGAGATTAAGAGTGCCAATTATGAAAGTGGTGCCGACGTATATTCATTTGCTGTAGGGCTTGGAGGAAGGGACATTCCCAGAGACCTGATTCGAGAAATAATTGATAAGGTTATCGAAGGTAAAGTAGAACCCGGATTTCAGTTTGAAGGAGTGAAGCCATTTGAAGAGGTGATTCCATGACTTACTTTGCTTCAGGACATGGTGCCTGCCCGGGGTGTGGCATTCCCGTTGCTGTGAGGAATATAATTGATGCATTTGACGGAAAATGCTTTGTTGCAAATTCAACCGGATGTCTTGAAATTATCAGTTCTCAGTATGGCAGAAGTGCATGGGGTGTTCCATACATACACTCTCTATTTGAGAACCCTGCAGCGGTTGCAGCAGGAATCGAATCTGCTCTTAAAGCTCTTGGCAGAAAGGATGAGGGTCATGTTCTTGTCTTCGCTGGAGATGGAGCAACAGCTGACATTGGAATCGGACCGCTTTCGGGAATGTTTGATAGAAACCATGATGTGCTTTACATCTGCCTTGATAACGAAGCATATCAGAATACCGGAAACCAGCAGAGCGGTCTTACGCCGATGGGTTGTCTTACAACAACAACTCCTGTCGGAAAGCTGATGCCGGGGAAAATCAGACAGAAGAAAGACATGGTGGCAATAGCACTTGCCCATAAATTAGCCTATGTTGCAACAGCATCTGTAGCATTTCCAAGAGAGGTGGTCAGGAAAGCAAAGAAAGCAGTTGAGTTTGAAGGTGCGAAATACCTTCAGATTCATTCTCCATGTGTAACCGGGTGGGGTATAACCGGAGACCAGTCATTCAAAATAGCGAAACTCGCATTTGAGACCGGACTCTATCCAATTGTTGAGTTTGAGCATGGAGAACTTATAAGGGTGAGAAAAATAAAAGAAAAAAGACCGGTCGAAGAATATCTCAAAATCCAGAAGAGATTCAGGCACCTCTTTACACATCCAAAGGGAGAAGATGTCATAAAAACACTCCAGAGCATTGCAGATGAAAATATCAGGCGATACAATCTCATGGGAACTGAGACTGAAGTCTGAATCAGTAAAAAATATCTTCCTTTTTTTTAATCTGTTTTTATGAACTCAAATGAGGCATTGAAGATTTCAAGAGAAGTTGCGATTGAGATTGAAAGAGGAATATCAAAAATTTCTCCTGATGACCTTTCCTCTGAGGTCGGAATGGGGAAAGATGGTACTCCAACAAAAAAAGTTGACAAAGTGGCAGAAGATGCTGCTTTATCTGTTCTAAAGGATTATGATGTTACTGTTGTCAGCGAAGAGGCTGGAGTTATTGGAAATGGTGATATACATGTTGCTCTGGACCCGATTGATGGAACATTCAACTCAGCTAAGAATATTCCATTCTATGCGGTCTCCCTATGTTTTTCAAAAAGTAATCGAATAGGGGATACTTTTCTTGGTTATGTGAAGAATCTTGCAAATGGGGTGGAGTACTGGGCGAATGAGACCGCTTACAGAGACGGGAAGAAGATCCGTGTGTCTGATACATCAGATTTTAACTGTAATGCAATAGTTTATTATCCCGAACGAAAATTTGGATTCAGGAGAATCCGGATAATGGGAAGTGCCGCACTTGAAATATGCCTTGTTGCAGATGGAACGTTTGACTGTTTTATTGATTACCGAGGAGATGATGGTTTACTCAGAGTTTATGATGTTTCTGCTGCAATCCACATCGCTAGTTGTGCGGGTGCAGTTGTAACAGATACTGAAGGGGGTTCAGTAAATGAAAAACATATAGACATGAGTGAGAGATTCAGACTTGTTGTAGCGAACCCAAAACTTCATCCATTACTGCTGGAGGCTTTAAAATGATTGTAGCTCTCGTGTATAAAGCAGGATCAGACAAAATTGCAGAAGAGGTTGTGGAATTTTTAGAAAGTAAGGGCGTTCAGGTAAAAAAATATGAAATCCCTGAGGAAGGTCTTGAGGATTTCGATTTTATTGTCAGTATAGGGGGCGATGGGACAATCCTTGGCATTCTGCAAAAAGTCACCAGATGTCCTCCAATTTTCGGAATAAATACTGGAAGAATCGGTTTGCTCAATCATACTGAACCTGAATACTTCAGAGAAAGTCTTGAAAAAGTCATCAGAGGGGAGCTAAAGACAGAAGAGTTTATGAGGATTGAAGGAATAGCTGATGACAGGAAAATAACAGCAATTAATGAGATTGCAGTTCTGAGTTCAATCCCGGCTAAGCTTGTGGGCATTTCAGTTAAAGTTGATGGTGTGATGATAGAAGCTCTGCGTGGAGATGGAATGGTATTCTCCACCCCTATTGGCTCCACAGCTTATGCCCTATCTTCAGGTGGTCCCGTCATCGACCCATATATACAATCAATTCTGATCGTTCCAATTGCTCCTTTTAAAATTGGATGGAAACCATGGGTTGTGGGAGAAGATAGACAAATTGAGACGAGTATTTACTCCGGCAAGGCTCTTGTGGTTGCAGATGGACAGGAAACTTTTGATTTAAAACTTGGTGAGACTCTCATAATCAAAAAATCGAAGTATCCTGCGGTATTCTTTAAAAGTTCTCTCGAAAGAATTGAGAAAATTGTAAACAAAATCAAGAAAATCGGGTAGATTTTATAATCTCATCAAAAGCCTCTTTTAATTTATCATACGTTTCTTCAAGAGCTTCAGGCACAACCTGTACGTCAGCAAAAACTGCCATAAAACTTGTATCACCATTCCATCTCGGTACAATATGAGTGTGAAGATGTTCTTCCATACCTGCTCCAGAAACGCTGCCTATGTTTATTCCGATATTGAACCCGTGTGGTTGCATCACCTTCCTGACAACCTCTTCTGACAGCCTGACATACTTCATCATGTCAACAAGCTCTTCCTCATTCAGGTCAGTTATATCACCCACGTGTCTGTATGGAGATACGAGGAGGTGTCCGGGATTATAAGGATAGCGGTTCATCATTACAAAACTCTTTTTTCCACGATGTATAATCAGCCTATCTCTGTCCCTGTTGTCTCTTGGATAATTGCAGAAGATGCATCCCTCATCCTTTGGCGCAAGTATATATCTTATCCTCCAGGGTGCAAAAATTCGTTCCATAGTCAAAGGTCTTTCATGACTTCAAAAACGTTTGTGTCAGTAAAGTAACTTCAGAGTATATCATGGGCAACAGCATAAAATATTTTAAAAGCGAAGTTGTTTTTAATTTCAATGGTAAATTTAGAGGAAAATGATATTAATTGCACTGAACTGGATGATTTACTCGGTGGTCTTAAATTTGAGACCACAGCAGAAATTGAAGTTCCTGAAAAGTTAATTGATCAGGTTATAGGGCAGGACCATGCAGTGGAGGCGATCAGGAAAGCAGCCGTTCAGAAAAGGCACATTATGTTAATTGGCTCTCCCGGGACGGGGAAGTCAATGCTTGCCAAAGGTATGGCTGAGTTACTGCCCAAGGAAGAACTCGAAGACGTCATTGTCCACATAAATCCCGAAGACTCAAATCAGCCTAAAATCAGAGTTGTACCTTCCGGAAAGGGAAAGGAGATTGTAGATGCCTACAAGCAGGAAGCAATGAAAAAAATTCAGGCGAGGAACTTCTTCCTCTTCATGCTTGTTTTCTTCGTAATCGGTTATACAATTCTCACCGACCCCAGAAATTTACTGTGGGGTATTATTGCAGCAGCCCTGATTTTCCTTGTCGCAAGATATATGCTCCCCAAAGAAGAGAGAAACATCCCAAAGCTGCTAATCAGCAATGCAGATAAACAGATTGCACCATTTGAGGATGCAACAGGTGCTCACGCTGGTGCACTCTTTGGAGATGTCAGGCATGACCCATTCCAGTCAGGAGGTCTTGAAACTCCTCCGCATGAAAGGGTTGAAGCTGGAGCTATACACAGAGCAAATAAGGGTGTTCTGTATATTGATGAAATAAACACCCTGACAATAGAATCTCAGCAAAAGATTCTTACAGCGTTGCAGGAAAAGAAGTTTCCGATTACAGGCCAATCCGAGCGTTCCAGTGGAGCAATGGTGAGGACTGAAGCTGTGCCCTGTGATTTTATCCTCGTAGCAGCAGGAAATCTCGACGCCCTGATGGGAATGCATCCTGCATTAAGGAGCAGAATTGAAGGATATGGATACGAAATATATGTCAATGATACAATAAACGATACTGCAGAAAATCGGAAAAAATTTGTCAGGTTTGTAGCACAGGAAGTCGTTAAAGACGGTAAAATTCCCCACTTCGATAAATATGCGGTGGCAGAAATAGTAAAGGAGGCAAAGAGGAGAGCAGGAAGGAGAAATCACCTTACACTCAGATTCAGGGAGCTTGGAGGACTGATAAGGGCTGCAGGAGACATCGCAAAAGGCGAAGATGCAGACATCGTCAGAGTTGACCACGTGATCAGAGCCAAGAAGATTGCCAAAACAATTGAAGAGCAGCTTGCAGATAAATATATAGAGAGGAGAAAGGATTACAGACTTTTCATTACTGAAGGGTCTGAAATTGGCAAAGTAAATGGACTTGCAGTTATTGGAGAATCTGCAGGAGTAGTTCTTCCGATTATCGCCGAGGTAACACCGGCACTGAGTAAGGAAGAAGGTAAGGTTATAGCAACTGGCAGGTTGCAGGAAATAGCCCAGGAAGCAGTCATGAATGTCTCTGCAATAATCAAAAAATTCACCGGTAAAGATATATCAAACGTTGATGTTCACATCCAGTTTGTTGGAACTTATGAGGGTGTCGAGGGTGATTCCGCAAGTATCAGCATTGCAACAGCCGTTATTTCAGCACTGGAGAATATACCTGTAGAGCAGTCCATTGCAATGACAGGTAGCCTATCCGTCAAAGGAGAAGTACTTCCGGTAGGTGGAGTGACGCAGAAAATTGAAGCTGCCATTCAGGTGGGACTGAAAAAGGTAATAGTCCCAAAGGACAATTTCGATGATGTGTTGCTTGATGCAGAGCATGAAGGCAGGATAGATGTTATTCCCGTCTCGAGAATTGATGAAGTTCTTGAGCATGCACTTGTCGGTGGAGACGGGAAGGTCAGGTTGCTTGGAAAGCTGAAGCAGAGCGCATACGTTTGATGCAGCCTCTTTTCTTAAACCAAGAGCTGTCATTCAACTCATGAACATCTCAAATAAACGTTTCAAGCTCATCAAGCCCCCCAATAACATAATCTGCAAGATGGACAAATTTTTCAGCCCTTCGTCTGTTCTTCTCTGTGAGCAGTAACACTGTTTTTATTCCAGCATTTTTTCCTGCAATAATATCGAACTTGTAATCTCCTACCAGAATACTCTTCTCGGGTGTGCTTCCTGCTATCTCTATTGCCTTGAAGACAGGCTCAGGGGATGGCTTGGGTTCTGCATCATCCCTTGTTATCAAAAAGTCCAGAGGAAGATTGAATCTTTCCATTATAATTTCGGCACTTTCTCTACAATTTCTGGTTACTATGCCTTTTGAGAGACCTTTTTTATGAATTATTTCAATAATCTCCTTAGCAAAAGGCAGCAATCTTGCTTTTTTTGCAGAATTTATTTCGAAATTTTTTAGAATTCTATTTTTCTCATCTCTTAAATCCGAATCAAGCTTGTTTATACTCTCAAGAACATATCTTTCCCTGATATTAAGCTGTCTTCTTATTTCATCGAAATTCAGATTGAATTCCACAAGAGTCCCATCAAGGTCAAAAATAAACGTATCAAACTGATTCATTTCCATCCTCTCAACGCATAATATTCATCCAGCATTTTTTTGAAGTCTTTGAAGCCAACAACTCTACCCTGAGAATTTCCCTTTCCAATTGGTTTTTTGAAAAAGAACTCAGGCAGTGCGTCATCATCTCTTGTCAGTCCAAGAGTCTCATTTATTTTTCTGGCAAGATTTACGACTCCTCTACCTCTATGCAACAAATCCTTTTCAGATATATACTCACCGGTAACTGCGCAGTAAAGTTCGCTGACATCATTCGGCTTGAGAACGCCATTCGGGAGGGTTATGAATCTACACATAACCAGCGAATCTGTAAAACCATAGAAATCTTCAAGATGAACAAGAAGTTCTGCCTGTCCATCCGGTTTAAGTCTATCCAGCTCTCCCATCAAATTTGGTCTGTGCATCACGTGTTTGATGTGGCAACCACCTCTATAACAGACGGCATAACCGAGTGCAGTTCCGTAAAGACCTCTTGGATCATACCCGGGTAGTTCGAGTCCCTTAACATGTATTTTGTCAAGATGCTTTATTCCCTCAGCAAGTTTATCACCTTCACCCTTCCTGAACGCAATTTTATCCAGTAGATCAAAAATTAACTCTCTATCACCAAGTTTTCCTGATTTCCTCAGTTGATAGGCAATGATGTTGCCGGCTGAGATTGTGTCCATACCATATTTATCGCACAGTAAGTTGAATTCCGCAATATCTTCAACATTCCTGATGTTGCAGAGAGTTCCAAAGGAAAACAGTGTTTCGTACTCTGGCCCATCAACCTCTTTTCCTCTGAACTTTGAAATCTTACCACAAGCGACCCGACAGGAATAACATGCTCTTTTCCTGAAATGTATTCTATTGAGATTATTCATTATTTCTTCTACATCATCAAATTCACCGTCCTCCCAGTAATTCGAGGGCAGAACACCCGCCTCATTGACAATCGGTATCATTCTCGGTGTTCCTGTTTCAGTTAAACCCTTTAAACCTTCAGTAATCCTACTCTCTATATTCTCCTTTAATTCCTCATATTTGTCTGAATCCGCAATCTCAGACTCCAGGTCGTTATCTCCTCTGACTGCGATTGCTTTAAGATTCATTGAACCCATCACTGCTCCGCCACCACATCTACCAAATTCTCTTCCCTTTGCATGCTCTATACAGGCAAATTTTACGAGTTTTTCTCCCGCCTGACCTATGCATGCTATTTTGAATTTTCTACCATAATCTGCCTTAATGGTGTCCTCTGCATCAAAAGTATTCATACCCCACAGATGTGAAGCATTCACAAGTTCCACCTCTTCATTTTCAATTTTCAGCAAAGCTGGAGTTTCAGACCTCCCCCGTACAAGAAGAGCAATATAACCTGCCCTTCTGAGTTCTGCACCAAAAAAACCACCACAGGATGACTCTGCAATGAAATCGGTCTGTGGGGATTTGAATATAGCCTCGCAACGAGCCATCCCACTGAGTTTTAATCCAGTAAGGGGTCCGGTTGCGAAAATTATCACATCTGAGTGAGTATATTCACTGAAGACCCTGAATCCAATTCCCTTCCCTCCGATAAAATATTTTTCATCTTTTTTTAACTCTCTTTTTGTAGTTCTCCAGTTTGAGAGATCAACATCAACAAGTTCCATAAAGTCAGTAGTAAAACAGAATAATTAACTTTGGGATTTTATGTTGGATAAATCTGAGATAAAATAGTTAGAGTATTAGACAAAACATTTTTAACCAATAACTACAAAATGGCTACATGGGACGAAAACCTGAAAAAGAAGTTGTTAAGTGGTTAACTGCAGAAGA
>MTMJ01000083.1 GCA_002010045.1 Archaeoglobus sp. JdFR-22
TGGCTATGTATCTTTTTGTAGGGAGTTATATGGGTTTGTTATTTAGAGTATTGAGATGTTAGAATTGGTATTTTGTTGGTAATTTTGTAAGCACCCTATATACATTGATTGTGTAAATTGCCCTGTGGAGAAAGCAGGCGATATGGGTGTCGTGAGGCAAATTATTTAACTTCAATATGAACTGTATTCTTCCAGAGCCCATGTAGATTGCACATTGAATATGCTATCAGTTCAGCCGATTTATTCAAGGAGACAATAAAACATGTTTCTGGCTCAGTCGTTACAGGTGCAAACTGAGTCCTACCGAGAAATCTGTCACCTGCGTAGAGTTCAGTCCACATAATAAAATGTCCCGATTCGTTGGGATGTTTAAGAAGTTTGCCGGTAATAATCTTGACCTCAAACATTTCACCGGGCTTAACAGTATCCGGACATACAATACGTGGAGAGTGTTTCTTCTCGAGATCAGTCATTCTCTCAACATCTTTTGGCCAGTTGACCTCCTCTAAAGAGAAACCCATACTTTCTTTAACCATGAAACCACCTCTCTGGTTCTACTCCTTGATGAATGTGTAAATATAAATGTTTTGAAATTAGCTGAACCAGAAAAATTATATTTTGTATCTATTTATTATAATGGATTTATTAAGATATAAAAACCTCCTCTACCTCTGCTGTCATGTTTTTGACAGGTTCATTTACTCTTTCTCTTCGGTGTTGGAACAAATTCAACGCCTGCCCTTTGCATCATTGGCTGGGGATAGTATTCCATAAGCTTATACACTTCTTCAGGAACGCCATCGTTCACATTCAAACCCAATTCTTTTGCTACAGCGCACGAAATTGGGTAATCATGTGTCCACTTTCCCTCCGTCAAAATTCGAGAAACCTCTTCTGCCCGCTTCACCCCCATTTTATCTTTTAATAGATTAAACACAAAATCTCTAACCTGATTTATTGCTTTTTCAGCAATGTCCGCCATGATAAGTGTCTGATCATCAATATCTTTGGGCTCCTTTCTGCTCACTGCATTTATTATAGAGGGTGCAGGATAATTCATGAGCTGCGGGTCAACCGGACCGAGAACAGCATGCGTGTCCATTATAATCTCATCAGCTGCAAGCGCAATCAATGTCCCGCCACTCATCGCATAATGCGGAATTATGACAGATGTTCTGGCTGGATGGTCTTTTATAGCCTGTGCTATCTGGCTTGCTGCCAGAACAAGTCCTCCGGGAGTGTGCAGTATCAGGTCAATCGGCTTATCATCCGGGGTCATTCTTATCGCCCTGAGAACATGCTCAGAGTCCTCCATACTTATGAATCTATAGAATGGTATTCCGAAAAGCCCGATATTTTCCTGTCTATGAATCATAGAAATTATATTGCTTTTTCTTTCTGTGCCCATTTTCTTCATCAGAGTTTTTCTTGCAGACATTAACTGTCTGTACCTTAACTGGGGACCAATGATAAGATAAAAAAGTAGCAAAAACCATATGACATTTGTGAACGACCCGAAGTCATTGAACATGTTATGTCCTGGGCAACAAAATATTTATCTTTACTGTTTTGGTGGGCAGTCAATAATTGAGATTTGAAAAATTTTTATTTTAAATTGCTATCCAATATTAAAAAATTCAATTATTTGCTTCTATATCTTTAAAAGGGTTATTTTTTATGGTTAATCATTCAAAAAATTATTTCGAAACGCTTATATAGATGTCAGAAGGTAAAAGCACGCACTAACATCATCTGGGAGGAGAGATTTTATTGCCACCATTAGATTCTGGTGGTTGTGAATAGCTGAATATAAGAGGTGAATAGGAGGCAAAAAAAATGGGTTTGAAAATAGATATGCCTGAGCCCAATGGAGGTAGGCTAGTAGATAGAGTTGTCAAAAAACCAGAGATTGGCGCAAAGATGGCGGCAGGTTGTCCAGCTTTTGACATTAAACCAACAATGTTTAAAGGATCGCCAATCAGAAACGTGTACAGAGAAATAGTATCAATCTGTTATGGATTCTTTAGCCCCGTAGAAGGTTCAATGGTGAGAGAAGAGGTTGAGAGAGTACTGAAAGAACGAAGACTTTTAAATGATTGTATATTTCCATATCCTCTGGTATTTGACATAACTGAGGAGGATCTCAAAGGACTGGGTGTTGAGGAAGGCGACAGACTTCTTTTAAGGCTCAAGGGTCAGCCATTTGCTGTTATTGATATAGAAGAAATTTACAAAATTGATACTGATGACCTTGCCACGAGGACATTCGGAACCCCGGAGAACAATCCGGAGGTTGTGAGAGAACCCTTCAATGAGAAACATCCGGGATACGTGATTTACAAGTCCCTTAACCCGTATGTTATCGGAGGAAAATTCTTCATTGTAAACCCACCCAAATTCAGAGAACCATTCGACAGATTCTGGTTCCCGCCAGCTGAAGCCAGAAAGGAGTTCAAGAACAAGGGATGGAGAACAGTGATTGCTCACCAGACAAGAAATGTTCCTCATGTGGGACATGAATTCCTGATGAAGAACGCCGCATACATGGGAGACACTGAGCCATGCCATGGAATCGTTGTGAATGCTATTATTGGTGCAAAGAGGCTCGGAGATTATCCGGACGAGGCAATTATTGAAGCACATGCAGCGACAAATGAGGGCAAGTATATCAAACCAGAGAGGCACATGGTGACATTCACTCTCTGGGATATGAGATATGGCAATCCTATAGAGTCTCTCCTGCATGGTATTATCAGGCAGAACATGGGTGTGAGCTGGCACATGTTTGGTAGAGACCATGCAGCAGTTGGAGAATTCTATGATGAGTATGCTACACAGATTCTCTGGGGAGAGGGTATACCGAGCTTTGGATTCGAAGCTCCGCCAACTGATGTCTATGCAGGTTTGAAAATCAGACCACAGAACATGCAGGAATTCTGGTACTGCCCTGTTTGCGGTGAAATCGCCTATAAAGGAAACTGCGGGCATATTGATGAGAAGCAGAAGTTTAGCGGGAGTTTCATAAGAGGCATGGTAAGAGAGGGCGTGTTCCCACCGAAGGTGATAATGAGACCAGAGGTTTACAAGGCTGTCGTCAAGTGGTGGAAGAAGTTCAACTATCCGTTCGTTAACAGCGCATACCTCGAGTACAAGAACAAGGAAGGAGAATTTGATCTACCTGCGATGGAAGTTTCCGAGAAGAGGTGATAAAAATGGCATACAATATGGCTCTGTTACTTGACTCAGCAAGAAAGGAGAAAATAAAAGGAACTCCGGTTGAACAGCAAATCCAGAAACTCTTTGGAGGAGAAGTGGAAGCAGTTATCATGGAAATCCCTGAGGAACATGCAAAGAAAATCCTTGATGAGTTTACCACTGCAAGAATAGACTCGAGAGGATTTCTTGAAGATATCCCTGTTGCTCTCAAGAGAGCAATTTTCAGTGAAGTTGCAAGCAAGGGCTCAACTGGACCAGAGGTTCTTGATGCCACACTCGCTAAACTGGATGAAATCAAGGAAGAAGCAAAGAAAGAGAGTGAATACATACCTCCACCTGAGATATAATTGTAGTCATGAGGAGGTTTAGAGTTCAGATAAAAATAGCAAATTTTTTAAATTTATTTGAAAAATTGGGTATTACCCAACTGAGTTGTAAAAAAAGTAGGTCAGGTGAGGCATAAGTAAAAGCATCGTATGATGCAGAATCGAAGGCAAGGGTGGGAAGCCAGTACTGAATAAGAAAGCAATGGGGGATTAATTGAGTTGAGATAGGAAACTGGTAAGGGAGGTATAAGACGTTTTGTAAATTTGGTAAGGTAGGAGAATTGGAGGTGAAAAAATGCCAAGTTTTGTAAATCCGGAAAAGTGCGATGGTTGTAAGGCACTGGATAAAACAGCATGCCAGTATATCTGCCCCAACGACCTGATGGTCTTGGACAAAGAGATAGAGAAGGCATACAACCAGGAGCCCGACATGTGTTGGGAGTGTTATTCGTGTGTTAAGATTTGCCCGCAGCAGGCGATTGAAGTCAGCGGCTACAAGGACTTCGTACCCCTTGGTGCATCAGTCATTCCAATGAGAGGAACTGACGCAATAATGTGGACTGTGAAATTCAGAAACGGGATGGTAAAGAGATTCAAGTTCCCGATAAGAACAACACCGGAGGGTTCAATAAGAGTATTCGAAGGAAAACCTGATGCAAAAGCAGAGGACATTACAAACGAACTTCTATTTGGAGAACCAGATATCCTGGAAGTGGAGCAGCTTCCGACTTTATAATGGGGGTGTAAAAAATGGCGTATGAAGCAGAAATTAAAATTGTAGAGACTGATGTTTTAATACTCGGTGGAGGAATGTCAGGCTGTGGAGCGGCTGTAGAGGCTGCATACTGGGCAAAACCATTGGGTCTCAAGGTAACTCTTGTTGATAAGGCAGCCCTCGATAGAGCAGGTGCTGTTGCGATGGGCCTTTCTGCTATAAACACATATCTCGGAATGAGCGGAAGAGGCACATATGGCCAGTGGACTCCAGCAGACTTCGTCAGGTATGCAAGAACCGACCTGATGGGCCTTCTTAGAGATGACCTGATATTCGACGTTGGTAGACACGTAGATGGAACAGTCCACCTGTTCGAAGAATGGGGTCTTCCAATGTGGAAAGATGAGAATGGCAAGTATATTAGGGAAGGTCCATGGCAGATTATGATTAACGGTGAGAGTTACAAAGTAATTGTGGCAGAGGCAGCAAAGAATGCTCTCGGACTGGAAAACATATATGAGAGGGTCTGCATATCTCATCTCATTCCTGATCCCAACGATGCTAACAGAGTATGCGGAGCAGTTGGTTTCAGTGTTAGAGAAGATAAGTTCTATGTATTCAAGGCAAAAGCAATCATCTGTGCAATGGGTGGTGCAGTTCACGTATTCAGACCAAGGTCACAGGGCGAAGGTCTTGGTAGAAGCTGGTATGCACCATGGAATGCCGGTACAACGTATGCTCTCATGATGCAGATGGGAGCTGAGATGACTCAGATGGACGTCAGATTCATTCCAGCCAGATATAAGGATGCTTACGGGCCTGTGGGTGCATGGTTCCTTCTGTTCAAGTCAAAGGCAACAAATGCATTTGGCGAGGAATACATGGTTACGAGAAAGGAAGAACTATCAAAGTTTGAACCATACGCATCTATGAAGCCATTGCCTACTTGCCTCAGAAACCACGCAATGATGATTGAGATAAAAGAAGGTAAAGCACCAATCCTGATGAGGACACCAGAAGCTATTGCAGCGCTGGCAGAATCTGTGCCTGACGAGAAAGAGAGGGCAAAGAAGTTCAAGGAGCTCGAGGCTGAGGCATGGGAAGACTTCCTCGACATGACGATTTCACAGGCAATTCTGTGGGCTGCGGAAAATATTGAGCCTGAGAAAGAACCATCTGAAATTATGCCATCAGAACCCGTGTTCATTGGTTCACACTCAGGTTCAGCCGGTGCATGGGTTTGTGGACCCTCAGACTTAATGCCGGCAGAGTATAAGGATGCATTTCCAGCTCAATACAACAGAATGACCACCGTATTGGGATTGTTCACATGCGGTGATGGTGCTGGAGCAAGCAGCCACAAGTTCTCAAGCGGTTCGTTCACAGAAGGGAGAATTGCTGCAAAAGCAGCCTGCAGATTTGCAAGTGAGGTCTGCGCAGACTACAAGCCAGAGATAAGTGAAGACCAAGTCATGAAATACAGGGAAGAGGTTTACAAGCCATTCGCAATATTTGAGCAGTTCAAGGGCGCAACCACAGACCCGGACATCAACCCGAACTATATCAGACCACACATGTTCATGTTCAGACTCCAGAAAATCATGGATGAATACGCTGGTGGATGGGCAAACGGTTATGTCACAAGTGACAAGATGCTTGAGAGAGGACTCCTGAAGATTCAGTTCCTGAAAGAAGACTCAGAGAAACTTGCAGCTGAGACCCTTCATGAATTGCAGAGAGCTTGGGAGAATGTTCACAGAATGTGGATGGCTGAAGCTCACCTGAGAGGGCTACTTGCAAAGAAGGAGACAAGGTATCCGGGCTACTACTACAAGGCAGACTATCCCGATCTCGACGAGGCTAACAAGAAGTTCACAAATGTTAGGTTTAACCCACAGTCCGGAGAATGGGAAGTCATTGAAAGACCATTCATTGCGCTGGTAGACTAAGGCAGATTGAATGATTAAAACCAATTTTTTTTATTTAATTTTTATTTTTGACGATAAGTATTTAAACGCTTTTAACTTTAATCGTTTGACAACTTTATGGGAGGAATAGTATGAGCGAAGGAAAGTACAGCAGTGTTCTTGTTATTGGTGGTGGAATTTCTGGAATCACTGCTGCCATTGAAGCAGCAGAGGCAGGATATGACGTTTATCTTGTTGAGAAAAATCCATATCTGGGTGGAAGAGTTGCCCAGCTGAATAAGTATTTCCCGAAGAATTGCCCTCCTTATTGCGGTCTCGAGATATTTTTTAAGAGGATTAAAACAAATCCACGATTTAACTTCTTCACAAACGCAGAAATTGAGAATGTCTCTGGAAGTGCCGGCAACTTTGAGGTCACAGTGAGGATAAATCCAAGCTACGTAAACAATAACTGCACTCTGTGCAATAAATGTGCGGAAGCCTGTCCTGCTGAGAGGCAAAACGATTTTAATTACGGAATGGATAAAACCAAAGCGATATATCTTCCTCATGACCTTGCATTTCCAATGAAATATGTGATTGACCCGCTCACATGCAAGAAGATGGATGGTTGCAGTGAATGCGTGAGTGCATGCAAGTATGATGCAATCGATTTAAACATGCAACCCGAGACAATGAAACTCAATGTTGGCTCAATTATAATCGCAACCGGGTGGAAACCATACGATGCAACGAAGATTGACAACCTTGGATTCGGCAAATATGAAAACGTGGTTACCAATGTCATGTTTGAGAGAATTGCAGCAAATAATGGACCTACTGGCGGTAAAATTGTCAGACCAGATGGAAAGCCTGTTAAAAGTATTGCATTTGTGCAATGTGCAGGCTCGAGAGATGAGAATCATCTTGCTTACTGTTCTGCGATTTGCTGTCTTGCATCAATGAAGCAGGCGACTTACATCAGAGAACAGAATCCCGATTCAAAGGTTTACATATTCTATATAGACATCAGAGCACCCGGGAGATATGAGGATGTTTATGCCAAAGCAAAACAGGATGAAAATATAATCTTTATTAAAGGCAAAGTAGCGAAGATAGAAGAAGACCCGACTAAATCACTTGTAGTTGAGGCTGAGAATGCCGTGAATGGAGAAAAAGTGAGACAGAAAGTTGACATGGTAGTCCTTGCAACCGGAATGCAACCAAGTCTCTCAGAAATTAAGATTCCGGGACTTGATGTGAAATACGATGAATACGGTTTCGTTACCGGGACAGATGGAGTGTTCGGAGTCGGAGTTGCATCAGAGCCGACAGAGGTCGTTGGAGCGAATGAAGAAGCTACAGCAGCAGCACTGAAGGCAATACAGGTATTGAGGAGGTGAATAGGATGGCAGAAGAGGCTGAAAAGATGGAAGTAAAAGAGGAAGAAGTAAAAGAAGAAGAGGAAAAAGTCGAGCCGAAACTTGGTGTTTACATCTGTACAGGATGTGACATTGATAAACTTGACATTGAGAAACTCGTAACTGTTGCGGAGGAGGAAAAAGCCCCTGTTATTAAAACTCATCCTGCATTGTGCGGTAAGGAGGGTGTTGAATTAATCAAGAGCGACATTGCAAATGAAGGCGTAAACCAGATAGCCATTGCTGCATGTTCACCACGTGTTAAATGGGATATATTTGACTTTGGAGGATGTTGCGTTGACAGAATCAACCTCAGAGAAGGAGTTGTCTGGACACATGATATAGATGAGCACACTCAGGAACTGGCAGAGGATTTACTCAGAATGGGTATCGGAAAAGTTCAGAAGATGGAAGTCCCAGTGGCTCTTGAAGAGGAAATTGACAAAAGCATCCTCGTTGTTGGAGGCGGCATTTCTGGAATTACGGCAGCGCTGGCAGTAGCAAATGCAGGTTACGACGTAAATCTGGTTGAGAAAGCTGACTCGCTCGGTGGCTGGGCAGCCAAATTCTCCAAAGTGACACCCCAGAGCAGTCCGTTCCGCGAGGTCGAAGATTTCAATATTCAGGAAAAAATAGATGAAGTAAATGCCAATCCGAGAATAAGTGTATATACATCATCAAAAATTGATAAAATTGAAGGCCAGCCCGGGCAGTTCAATGTCTCCCTGAATGATGGTGCAGTTGAATTTAAAGCCGGTGCAATCGTCCTTGCAACAGGATGGAAACCCTATGATGCATCAAAACTTGAAGAACTTGGTTATGGTAATCCAAATGTCATAACAAACCTGCAGATGGAAGAAGTACTATCGAATGGTTTTAAAGCTGACAGTGTCGCATTTATTCAGTGTGCAGGTCAGAGGGATGAAAACCATTTGCCATACTGCTCATCCATATGCTGTATGGTCACACTCAAGCAGGCAAAATTGATAAGGCAGCAGAATCCCGACTCAAAGGTTTACATATTCTACGACCATATGAGAACTCCCGGCCTTTTTGAAGAATTCTACAGAGCAGTTCAGGATGATGAAGGCATATTCCTTACAAAAGGTAATGTTAAGAAGGTGGATATAAACGGCGGAGTTGTTCTTGAAGTTGAAGATACCTTGCTTGGAGAAAATATTAACGTTAAAGTGGACAAGGTTGTTCTCGCAACTGGAATGATTTCGTCAATGGAGGGAGTACCGACAACAAAGGAAGAGCAGGCTGAACTCGCTGAAAAGGGCATAGAGTTTGAGAATATACTCAACCTTGATTACAGACAGGGTCCTGAGCTTCCCTTACTTAAATACGGATTCCCTGATTCCAACTTCATATGCTTCCCGTATGAGACAAGAAGGACAGGAATTTATGCTGCTGGCTGTGTAAGACAACCAATGGGGATTAAAGCAAGTATGGATGATGCAACCGGCGCTGCATTAAAGGCAGTCCAGTGCGTTGAGCTGATTTCTGAAGGCGGAACAACTTTCCCGAGGTCTGGAGACATAGACTTTCCAGACGTCTTCCTGCAGAGGTGCACGCAGTGCAAGCGTTGCACGGAAGAATGCCCGTTCGGGGCGATTAATGAAGATGAGAAAGGAACACCATTCTACAACCCGATGAGATGCAGAAGGTGCGGCACATGTTTCGGAGCCTGTCCGGAAAGAATCGTTTCATTCAAAGGATATTCAGTTGACATGGTATCCACAATGCTTAAAGCTGTCAGCGTTCCCGGACCCGAAGAAGAGAAGCCGAGAATTATTGCGTTCGTCTGTGAAAATGATGCCTACCCAGCGCTTGACATGTCTGCCATGCACAAACTCAAATACAGTCCATTTGTCAGAATTATTCCAGTGAGGTGTCTCGGTTCTGTAAATACAGTTTTCATAGCAGACACTCTCTCAAAGGGAATTGATGGGGTGTTAATGCTCGGATGTAAGTACGGAGACGACTACCAGTGTCACTTTGTCAGAGGTAGTGAACTTGCAAATGAAAGAATGGGCAAGGTTCAGGAGACGCTTGACAGGCTGATGCTCGAATCAGACAGAGTTCAGGTTAAAGAGGTTGCCATTACTGAATATGATAAAGTTCCTGAAATAATTAATGAATTCGTTGAAACGATTAAAGAGCTTGAGCCGAATCCGTATAAAGGATTCTGAGGAGGGAAAATATGGAATATGTGGAAGGAGACCCGAAATTTGTTCGGCGGATTATGGATGCAGGTGGAGGAACGTTAAAGAAGTGTTTCCAGTGTGCTACCTGTTCGGTGGTCTGTCCACTATCTCCTGACGAGAACCCGTTCCCGAGAAAGGAGATGATATGGGCACAATGGGGTTTAAAGGAAAAATTGATGGCAGATTCGGATGTATGGCTGTGCCACCAGTGCAACGACTGTTCTTCATACTGTCCGAGAGGTGCAAAGCCCGGCGAAGTTCTTGGAGCTCTAAGAAACATTCAAATTTCTCAATATTCTTTTCCGGGATTTTTAGCACAGGCATTCACAACACCCAGATATATATGGGCAATATATGCACTTCCGATTCTCTTACTTGCCGCATACTTCTCCATATTTGGATTTCACATACCTGAGGGAGAAGTGCATTTTTCCCATTTCATTCCACATCAGCACGTAGAGCTTGCGGGAATGATAATGGGAGGTTATATTGGTATAGCGATTCTTGTTGGACTCTACAGATTCTGGACTGCAATGGGAGGGCACGAAATCAGAGCAAAAGAAAAAAGTGAATTTGTTGATGTGGGCACTCAGGTCAAGGGCGGATTCATACCTTCACTGATCGCAACCATCATAGAGATACTCACACACAATAGATTTGGCAAATGCGGTGAATCAAAATATCGCTATTTTGCGCATCTTGGCATTTTTTACGGCTTTATACTCATCTTCATCGGAACAAACATCGCCTTTGCATATCTGCTGATGGGAAGAGAACTCAATCTTCCACTCACTGATCCAGCAAAGATATTTGGTAACATCGGATTTATTCTGCTGTTCGGTGGAGCTTCATGGGTCATTTATGAGAGAGTTGTTAAGAGAGACACAATCGGAATTGGGGGCTATTTTGACTGGTTGTTTTTAGGAACGCTCTGGCTTGTTGCTTTTTCGGGCATTGTTCTCGAGGCATTGAGATTCGCAAATTCGATTGCGGCATACTGGATATATCTCGTGCATCTTGTGGTAGTTTTTGTATTGCTGGCATATGCCCCGTACTCAAAGTTTGCTCACCTTGCATACAGAACTATAGCAATGACATACGCAAAGTACTCCGGGAAGGACACTGAAAAAACTCAGCTCTAATCCATTTTTTTGTAATTTTTATCTTTTTATTTCGGTAAAAATCTCCATTGAATTTAATGGCTTTGCTCTTCAGAGTTTTGTACTATTACTAAACCTTCATTACTGCAATTAATTCTTAAACAGTTTCAGGAAAATACATGATTTTTTATTAAGTAACTGATTAAATTTCATAAAACTTATATACGTTACTTCTGGCAATCTCTTAAATACTTAGGAGGGAAAACTGTGGTTTACTCTAAACTGAGGTTGGGAAAAATTGGGAAATATATAGCAATGTCTCTAATGATGCTACTGTTGTTCAGTGGTCAGGTACTTGCAGCAGAGGTAGATTCAACGATGGGAATGACCCCTGAAGTATTCTTTGCCGTATTTCTGGTTATTACAATCGTGATTGGTATTGTAGCAGTGCTCGGCGGTGTTGGTGGAGGTGTGGTCTTCACACCACTCATGATGGGCTTCACACCGATTGACTCATATATTATAAGGGCAACCGGTCTTTTCGTGGCTATGGCAGGCGCTCTGGTTGCTGCACGACCATTTCTACGCAGGGGCCTTGCTAACGTAAGGTTACTTTTCTTTGCAGCAGTTCCATATGCATTATTTGCCGTAATCGGTGCCCTGCTTGCAGGATATGTACAGGAAACGATGGGTGAGGTTGGAGAATACTACATAAAACTGTCACTGGGAGTTCTGGTCATCGGTATAGCATTGCTGATACTTTTCGGTGGTAAAAGAGTTGAATACCCGGAGGTAAAGAATGTTGACAGTTTTTCAGAAAGAATGGGACTCGCAATGGCATACTGGGAGGAATCGCTTGGAAGAGTTGTTGACTACAAGGTAACAAAAGCCCCAATAGGAATTCTGCTTTTCTGTGGTGTAGGTTTAATCTCGGGTATGTTTGGACTGGGCGCAGGATGGGCAATGGTTCCAGTATTCAATCTTGTTATGCTTGCACCCCTCAAAGTTTCAGCTGCATGCAGTAAAGTCCTCATTGGCATAGGTGATACCGCTGCTATATGGCCCTATATTATGGGCGGAGGAATCTTTCCGCTTTTTGCAGTTCCCTGTATGATTGGATTGATAATAGGGACAATAATTGGTGCAAAGATAATGCTCAGGGTAAAGGCAGGGTTCATTCGTTACTTAATCATAGCGATAATGTTCGGCTCAGGAATAAAACTGATACAGACCGGTCTTTCAGGATTGGGGTATTTATAGGTGATAAAAATGGAAGAAAAACCAAAACCACCAATTTCAGGAATTATTTATGGAGAGGCTGCATACTGGATAGTTCTCGCAGGCATGGTAATTGCTATTGCCGGTTCGGTAATCTACCTGTCAGGAACAGGTTATGTTGGAAAACAGTGCATACTGAATGAGATGTGGGAAGGGTCTGACGTCTCTACAATCTGGGAGGAATGTGCAGGTAAAGAAGTACCACACGGTCACTGGTATATCAATAGGCTTTCATACGGAGATGGAATTGCAATGGCAGGAATAGCACTTGGTTGTCTTGCTGCAGTTGTAGGAATGTGGGGAGCTTTCGTAGGAATGATAAGAGAGAAGGGCGGAATTTATGTCGCATTTTCTCTGATTGTAGCGATAATCCTGACACTGAGTGCAGCGGGAATTATCCAGCTTAAACACTGATTTTTATTTTTTCTTTTCCGGGCAGCATTATTGTTTTAGAATTCGAAAGTTTTAAATAATGTTTTTTTCAAAATATTTTCAGAATGCCGTCAGAAATTTACGCAACCAGCCAATATAGAAACTATTTCTGGTTTGGATTTAGCTTTAGCTGGCGGTATTTTTGCTAAATAGATAGAGGATTTCTAAGGGGTTTAAGTCTCTGCGATTTCCTCTCGTTCTATATATATTTACTATAAAAATAAAAAGGTGGTATATATGCTTGGAAAAAAAAGGCGGATGAGAAGAATCCTGAAAAATGGAAGAACACTGATAGCACCGATGGACCACGGGATATCGAAACCGGCAAGAGGACTGGAGGACATGGACAGAATACTCAGGATGGTGGACTGCGGAGCGGATGCAGTGGTCGTTCACAAAGGCGTTGCAAAGAATTCTGAATACCTTGCAGAGACATCCATGAGCCTGATAATACATCTGAGTGCCTCAACTTCTCTGAAAAATCCTGACGACAAGAGAATCGTTACAAGCGTTGAGAAAGCAATCGAACTTGGGGCAGATGCTGTAAGCATACATGTTAATGTTGGGAGTGAGACTGAAAGAGACCAGCTTGTGGAAGCGGGAAAAATAGCAGAGATATGCGATACATATGGAATGCCATTGCTTGCCATGATGTATCCCCGCGGGAAAAACATTCAGGTTAATGCGGAGACAGTCAAACATGCGGTGAGAGTTGGCTACGAGCTGGGGGCAGACATAATCAAGACATGCTATACAGGAAATGCTGAAAGCTTTATGGAGGTGACTGATGTCTCCGCTGTACCGGTAGTCATCGCAGGCGGATCAAAAATAACGGATATAAAATTGCTGGAAGAGGTGAGAGATGCGCTGAGAGCTGGTGCAGCAGGTGTTGCAGTTGGTAGAAACATCTTTCAGCACTCTCACCCCGATGCAATGGTAAAGGCTTTAAGTCGCTTGATACACAATGACAATGTTGAGATAGCCAAGGAGGTTCTTTATGAAAGAGATATGGCTGCATTGCACGGGAGATGATTGGGATGTTGAGAAAAGTGGTATAACCGATGCAATAGAACTTGGATACACAGGTGTTATAGTTAAAGAGGAGTTTGCCGATAAAACGAGCAGGCTTGGAAGAATTGGAGTAATAGCAAGAAAAAATTCAGATGGAGTGTTGAGTGACGGTAAAAAAGCTTTTTTCGTCCATATCTCCTCCTCTAAGGAACAGGAAAAAGCAGTCAAACTATCAGAGAAAGCAGATTATCTCATTCTGAGCTTTTCTGACTGGAAGATTATTCCTCTCGAGAATCTTATAGCAATGAAGAAGAAATCCAGATTGATTGCGCACGTCAAAACCCTCGAAGATGCAAAGGTTGTCCTCACAACTCTTGAGAAAGGAGCAGACGGAATCGTTGTGGAGAGGGCTGAAAGGGATGTTCTGAAGAAATTTTCAGACCTTGTGAGTGAAGAAGGAAGCAGGATAGAACTGAAAGAAGGCAAAGTGATGGATATTAAACAGCTTGGGATGGGCGAAAGGGTCTGTATAGACACAGTTACGCTGATGACGGTAGGCGAGGGCATGCTTGTCGGTAACAGGGCTGGATTCATGTTTTTAATTGGAAGTGAGAGCGAGGAGAGCGAATACGTGGCATCAAGACCTTTTCGAGTCAATGCAGGCAGTGTCAATGCCTATATTAAAGTGGGAGAGAAGACGAAGTATCTTTCAGAATTAAAAGCCGGAGATTATGTGGAGATTGCGGACTTCAATGGCAGAGTTAAGGGCAGTTATGTCGGTAGAGTGAAGATAGAGAAAAGGCCATTAATGTTGATTAGAGCAATTGCAGATGGGGAAGAGGGAACTGTTATTTTACAGAATGCTGAAACAATTAAGCTCGTCTTACCCGGAGGAAAGCACGTTTCAGTCTCATCGCTGAAAAAAGGTGATAAGGTTCTTGTCTGGGTGGGAGAGAAAGCAAGACACTTCGGCACAGAGGTTGAAGAATTCATCATTGAAAAATGACTCTAATCAGCTTTTGAAACCCGAAGGTGTGGAAAATGCAAATTGTTGCTTCGATTATCAGTCTTGATGACGTCACAAAAGTGGAAGATGTTGCAAATATACTAGAATTCAGGCTTGACCTTTTTGAGAAAATACCACAGATTGGAGAAGTAAAGCAAATTAAAAAATCGAAAATAATAACAGTTCGTAAAATTGACGATGGCGGCAGATTCACAGGAAATGAAGAAGAGAGGTTAAGTTTACTGAAAAAATATTCCGAATTTGCAGATTTTGTGGATGTTGAATTCAACTGCGATGAAATTTTTTTTGACATGAATTGCAGGATTATAGAATCGTATCACAATTTTGATGCAACTCCAGATTATGAATTCCTTAAAGAACTTGTTGATAATAAAAGAGGGGATTTTTTTAAAATTGCAACCCTCGGAAAAAGCAAAGAAGATGTCTTAACACTTGTAAGAATTCTGTCTGAATATGATGATGTTATAGCTTTTTTAATGGGTGAAAAATTTGCATTCACACGAATAATGTCCCTGTTTCTCGGTTCTCCATTTATTTACTGTCATGCGGGCAGTTCTGTAGCAAAAGGTCAGTTTGAAGTGCATGAAGCCTTTGAGATAATAAAAAGATTGAGGGGTGAAAGATGAAAATACTGATTTTTGGAGTGGGGGGAATGGGCAAGTTTTTTAAAAACTTCTTCCTGTCCAGAGGCTACAGTACATCAGGTTTTGACATAGTGGAGGACAGGAGCGATATCAGTCTGGACGAAATCGGAAATTATGATGTTATTTTCCTGTGCGTCCCTATGGATTCTGTAAGGGAAAGTATTGAAATGATAAAAGGGAACATAAATAATCCTCTTTTTGTGGATATCTCTTCAATAAAGGAAGATGTTCTGAAACACCTCGACAATAGCGGTTTTGACTACCTCAGCATTCACCCGATGTTTGGTCCAGACAGCGAAATCGGGCTGTCGAATATAATAATCGTCAGAAAATCCGGGAGAGAGGAGGAAAAATTAATATTAAATGAATTCAGGAAGGCTGGGGCGGTTTTAAGCTACCTCTCCAGAGAAGAACATGATAAAAAAATGGCAGAAATTCAGGGAATCGCTCACTTCATTCTGCTCAGCATGGCTAATTTTTTGAACGGAAGATTCAGTCAGAATGACCTTGTTTACGCATCGCCAATTTTCTCAGTTCTCTACAAACTTTCATCCAGAATTCTGAATCAGGACTGGAGGATGTATTATCGAATTCAGAAAAATGCAGAAAGTCTTCGAAAGGAGTTTCTTGAGAAAACAGAAGACTTTGAAAGAAAATTTGACGATAGAGAGGAGTTCAAAAAAATTTTTGACGAACTCAGGCAGTATTTCAAAGATTATGGTAGCAGTACACTGATTCTCGATGCATTTAAAACAACAGAAAATGTTGAGGACATTAACCTTTTAAGAGGTTACATTATGGCTATTGACTCTCTCATTTTGAGGTTGATGGAGAGGAGGGCGGAAGCTGGCAAAAAAATTGCAATGCATAAGAAGGAGATAAATGAACCCATTGAATTACTGAATATCGAGGGGGTTAAGCTAAGAGAAATTATGGCGAGGACTGAGCTGAACCCGATTCATGTTCAGGACATTTTTGAGAATATTATGCGTCTGACAAAAGAGGAAGAATACAAAGTCCTTGGAATACATAAAACACTTGCAGTCCTTGGCCCAGCAGGAAGCTTCAGCGAGGAGGCAGCTTTGAAGCTTGCAGGCTCCAGATTGCCTCTCAAATACTGCACAAAAACGGATGAGATAATCAAAAGTGTTGAAGATGGTAATGCAGATTACGGACTTGTTCCGATTGAGAACTCAGTGAATGGAACTGTGTTGCCAGTTCTTGATGCTCTTCTTAACAGCAATGTTGAGGTTTTTGGGGAAATCGAGCTTGAAATCAATCACTGTCTTGCAGCAAAGAGAAACATGTCTTTCAAGGAGATAAAAGCTGTGTACTCTCACCCTCAGGCGATTGCCCAGTGCATGGGATTCATCAACAATTACCTGCCTCAGGCAGATATCAGATACACAAGCAGCACTTCTGATGCTATCTCTCTGATTGATGAGGATAGTGTAGCCATTGTATCAGAGAATGCAGCGAAATTACACAGACTCTATCTGCTTAAGAGGACAGTTCAGGATGTTGGCGGTAAAAATGTTACAAGATTCTATGTTATACGCAAAAGAGGTGCTGGGAAGCTTAGCGGGACAATTACGTCATTGTTTTTCGGAGTTGAAGATAAGCCCGGTTCTCTGAAAGACGTTCTTGAAGTGTTTTACAGCAAAAAAATCAACATGCGTAAACTTGAGTCAAGGCCTGCAAGAACAGGACTGGGAGATTACATTTTCTTTGTTGAGGTGGAGAAAGACCTGAGCGAAGAGGAACTTGATGAACTTCGAAGCGTTACGACTTTCTGTCACATTGTTGGAATTTTTGATGAAGTTGAAAAACTTGAATTGTGGGAGCAATAATATCAGCAAATCTTAGTTCAGTTATTATTATTTTCAATTTTATAATCACAGCAATGAAAACAAGTCTTAAATACTAATCATTATAATAATAATAAAATTTACGAAGATTGAAGCCGGAGTGATGTATATGGGCGAAGAAGGTAATAATCCGTTAATACTGGAGACGAGGCTGGAGACGAGAATACTGGTTAGTATCGCACTGATATTGATGATTTTTCTGTTTAACACCTTAATAACACCCGGGATAGGAGGAACACTTGGAGAACTGATATTTCCAGCTACATTTGGCTTATTGCTATTCGTTCTGGTGGTAACATATTACTTTATCAGGAATGTGGGCAGGTCATTAAACTCCATTGCAGAGTTCACTTCTGCAATTGCTGAAGGCAAAATAGATGCAGAACTTCAGGATACTCACGGTGTTCTTGAACACCTTTTTACAATCAGGGATATAAGAATACTTGAGAATTCAACTTCAAAGATGAGAGACACGCTCAAAGACAGGATTGTGGAGGTTACAAAGAAAGAAAGGGATTTGAGAAATCTTATGAATGCAGTTGCAACTCCTGTTTTCGCAGTAGATAAAGATTTCACAGTTACAATGGCTAACGAAGCTACAGCAGAAGCAGTCGGGACGAGGGTGGATGATCTGATAGGAAAGAAGTGTTATCAGTTGTTCAACACAACTCACTGCAATACAGAGGAATGCAGAGTTGCTCAGGCATTAAAGTTCAGAGAACCCAGAAAGGGTGAAACAGTTGCAAGGGTTAACGGCATGGAAATTCCGATAATGTACAAGGCAACACCCCTCTACGATGAAAATGGAGAAATCGTGGGTGCGGTAGAATACACTATAAATATGACAGAGCAGGTACGGAAGGAGAACGCCCTCAAAGAAAAGGAAAAGGAACTTATGGAAATATTCAGGAGTTTTCCACCCCCAGGTTATGTTTATTTCATTGATACAGATGGATTTGTCAGGTATTCGAGTGAAGCATTTGCAAAGGATTTCACCGGATACAGTAGCGATGAACTGATTGGTAAGAGATTGAGTGATATTATTGGTGTTAAAACTGTGGCTGAAAAGGTTGCGGAGTCGGGGCAGGCTGTTGTGGGTAAAGAAGGCATCGCAAAAACGAAAGATGGGAGGAAAGTACCCCTCATAGTATCCGGAATTCCAGTAAAGGTTAATGGAAATGTTATTGGTGTTCTCGGCTTTCTCGTGGATATAACAAAGCAGAAGAATCTTCAAAAGTACATGGAAGAAGAAGTAGCACGTTTACTACCGGTAGTGGAGGCTGCTGCTGAAGGTGACTTTACGTTAGAGATTGAACCGAGGAAGGACGATGCCCTTGGAAGGTTAATCAATGCGTTCAACAACATGCGTGAAAACCTTAAAGAACTGATAAATAGTATAAATATGGCATCCACAACAGTCTCATCAGCATCTGAGCAACTGTCAGCAAGTATCCAGGAGATAAATAATGCATCACGCTCAGTATCAGAGACAGCGCAGAGAATTTCAGCTGGAGCGGAAGAACAGACGAACGAGATTGAGAAATCGAAAAAACTTGCTGAAGATATTTCAGGCATAACGGAAGAGACGGCAAGCAGCGCTGAACATGTGTTGAATATTGCAACTGAGGCCAGTGCTGCGGCTGAGGAAGGATACAATGCATCCACTCAGGCGATAAAAAATATGGAAGAGCTTGCAAAATCTGAAGAGGAAGTTGCAAGGGAAGTTGAGGAGCTTGAGAAAAAAGCTGAGAAGATTGGAGAAATAGTCGATATTATTACAAAGATTGCTGAGCAGACCTCTCTGCTTGCTCTGAATGCAAACATTGAGGCAGCAAGAGTGGGCGAGCAGGGAAGAGGTTTCGCGGTTGTTGCCGGAGAGGTTGGCAAGTTAGCGAATGAGACGCAGGAATCGGCAAGAAATATTGGAGAACTCATTGAAGTGATTCAGGAATCAATGCACAGGCTCGTTGCATCTGTTAAAGAATCTGGACAGAAAACAGAGACTGCTGTTAATGCTGTTTTGAATATAATGGAAAAGATAGAGGGGATTAAAAAATCAATTGAAGACACGGCTGCTGGGATGGGAGAGATAAAGAAGGCAATGGATGATCAGGCGAATGCAGTCCAGAACCTTGCTGCCACTTCAGAAAAAGTGTATCAGGTCGCAATTTCTAATGCAAGAGAAGTTGAGAGCGCAGCGGCTGCTTCAGAAGAGCAGACATCCAGCATTGATGAAATAACGAGATCCTCTGAAGAACTCATGAAAATGGCAGATAACTTAATTCAAATGGTTAAAAAATTCAGACTGAATTGAGGTAAATTCACGGACTGATTTAACCTTAACAGGCTAAAATAAAATTATACAGCTTGCCTGAAATTTTTTAATATTTCATCAATCTCCATTAAAATCAACAAGCTCTCTCAAACTCTTCACTGATTCAATATCTCTGAAAAAGGGGTCGCCAAGCACGACACAATCACAGACCATCAAAATATTATCGATTTTTTTCGAAACTTCTTTAAAATTTCCTGAGATTGTAAAGTTGTCAAGTAGAATTTCAGAATTTTTCTCAATTAACTGGAATTCCCTCAATCCCTTAACAGTTTTTCCTTCCTGTCTCAACCCTATCAGATTAGAGTATTCGGAAGGTAGGTCTTCTACCACATCATAAAGATTGAATGTTCTCAGAAATTCTTCATTGCTTCTCATTACAATCGATGCAGCAATCAGCAAATCTTCGTAAAATCTGCTCGGAAGAATAAGAGAAGGTCCAAAGGAATACGTTGGAACAGCCCTTACCATAAATCTCTTTATCCAGTCTATGTATTCTGGGTGAACATAATTCAGCAACAAGCCATCGGCATGTTTAGATGCTTCTTCCGTAATCTTTGGGCCCGAAACTCCTGCATAAACCTCGTCTGCCTGCTTCTTTACTTTTTCAAGGCATGTAATAAACAGGTTAAGCTCTCTGCTCTTTCCAAGAATTAAGCCAACTTTGTATCTTTTTGCAATCTTAATAATTTCGCTGCAACTTCTTCTTGCTGGTGAAAGGAGAATATAAAGTTCGGAATTTGTTTCTGATGTGATTTCCTCAGCAACTTTAACTGGATCCCGGAAGAGTTCAAGTTCTCCCAGCCATATCTCCTTTATTCCTGCATCTTCTGCTATTTTTACCCTCTCTATCAGCTCTTTCGAGGGTAGATCTCCGTTAATGTTAAGAGATATACTTTTCACATTGAATTGTTTATCCGAAGAATTTTAAAATGTTGTTAATGTACAAAGCTTCAAAATTAAAAAAATTCCTGAAAAAATGTGTTAACACCGGTTAAAACGAAATAAACACCAAACACAATAAAGATCGAAATTGAAATCGCTGAAAGCGTTTTATATGCCCTATCACCCCACATGTAAGCGGTTTTGTTGGACGTTGCTGAAATAAATCCGAGCCAGAAAAAATCACATAACTCACGAGCCAGGATGAATAGTAACAAGCCATAAACACCGAACATGGCAGATTGATTTACAAGATGAAATCCAGTAGCAAGCCACCAGACTATGAAGTATGGATTCAGGGAGCTCATAGTTACACCTGTAATAAAACTTGTTGTGTTGGTGGACTCGCTTTTATATTCAATCTCCTTGCCATAGTTTTTGTATTCAATAAATGCCAGATAAAGCAAAACAATCCCACCAAGAATACCTATCACTATTTTAATGCTCTCAGTTGTGATAGCTACGCCAGGACGTATCCACTTAACATAAACACCACCTCAGCCGATTATAGTATTATAGTACAACATAAACAACTTACAAAACAAATTCCATTCCTGATAGGATTTTAAGTTATAGTATTTGACATAACTTACTTAACCAAAATTCAAAAATTCCTTAACCCACTTCTCCGCAAAACTGATTCTCTGAGCTAGCTGGTAAAAACTACTG
>MTMJ01000079.1 GCA_002010045.1 Archaeoglobus sp. JdFR-22
GTTCTTCTGCAGTTAACCACTTAACAACTTCTTTTTCAGGTTTTCGTCCCATGTAGCCATTTTGTAGTTATTGGTTAAAAATGTTTTGTCTAATACTCTAAGCTAAACCCGTTTGTGCTGGTACTCATTCTTTCTCTTCTGCTTCTCCATTCCGGGACTGTATATGTGAAAAAGTACCCCTACACAACATATGTGCTTGAACATCCATCTGAATATGAAGGAAAAGTAGTAGCTCTCAGAGGTGAAATCAGTGAAATAAATGTTGAAGGAAAAACGTATATTCTCACTCTTTCACACTATGGCAGGGAATTTAAGGCATACGCACCTATAGGAATGTTGCAAAACCTGAATTTTGAAGTTGGTGATATTTTAGACCTGAAAGCCGTTTCTCATCTTAAAAATAATTATGTCGTTGTTGAAGATATCCTCCTCTGGAATAGCTGGCAGTACAAATGGCTTTTTTACAGGTCAATTATAGGGGGAATGGTTGTTATAGGAGTTCTACTTGCTGACTGGAAGAAAATAAGAAAGGTGATGGTTTTTGCCTGACTGGTTAACCCACATTTTGATTGCAATTGTAGTAATCGAACTTTTGAGCCTCAGATATGAACAGGCAAAGGAGTACCGTTTTTTTGTTTTGTTTGGCTCGATTCTTCCAGACATTGGAAACTTTACTATTCTTTTCGGAAAGTCAGGAGAAAGAATTAAGCCCTTTTTTGAGGCTTTACATACTCCATTCGGATTTCTGATACTCGCAGCATTGATTGTGTATCTCACCAGAAAAGAATGGAGAAAAGTTATTTTTTATCTTGTTGCACTGGGAGGGATGTTGCACTTTATTGCAGACATGTTAATCATAACGCTCAACGGGAAAATTATGGTTTTATATCCACTTTCATTGAATAAATACTCTATAGGAGTTTTCAGACAGGGAGAATTTATTTTTTTGATTACTGCTGCAATTATTGCTTTAATTACCCTCTTAGCATCAAGAATATACCGAAAATACACTGGATTGAGCTACTGTCAGTCTTCACGATAAATCTCAAAATTAGGAAGTTTTAGAATAACTTCCGGAGTATAAGTCATCAGTCATAATTAGCTGCCTTTCCTCCCTCTATTTCACCAGCATACATTTTATTCTCCATTTTTTTTACTTTTTTTGATTCTTTCGTTATCTCTTTAGTTTTAAAACACATTAAATAATGATCAATTGCTTTAGCAAGAGCATCTTTAACAGTCTTCTCTCCAGTCTTCTTTTTTAATTCTTCTATAACATCTTCTGGAAGTTTGGTGGTTCCAATAATGATTTTACCCATTACTAATCACCTATAAGTAACTATCAAATAAAATATAATTAAAGATTACCTGATTTGTGAAAACATATGACAACTTATATGTCGATAATTAAAGTTTATAAACACTTAAAAAACAGAAGTGCTCATCTGAGATAATGCTATATCTACGACAATAACCTTAAATTCCTTAATTTCTTAAAGCAAAGAAGTAATTGAAAAACTAAGAGGACATAATTCCAAAATTAAAAGCGGGGGTTGCCGAGTCAGGAAAAGGCGTTGGATTTAGGGTCCAATCCTGTAGAGGTCCGAGGGTTCAAATCCCTCCCTCCGCACTTTTATTTTGTTCAATATATTAACATTTCAAACTTGTTAGTGAGGTATTGACGCAGGAAATACCTCGGTCTGATGGTCCAGCTTTCTGAAGATGGAATCCCTCCCTCCGCACTTTTATTTTGTTCAATATATTAACATTTCAAACTTGTTAGTGAGGTATTGACGCAGGAAATACCTCGGTCTGATGGATTTACTGTATCAGTAACCAAAAAAGATATAAGATGATGTAGCTTGTTGTGAGAAGATGTTACAATAGGACTGATTGAAATGAAGGAGCCATTAATTCTTGATACCACCCTCAGAGATGGTGAGCAAACACCTGGAGTATCATTGAGTGTGGAGCAGAAGCTTATGATCGCAGAAGCTCTTGACAATCTGGGAGTGGATATAATCGAAGCAGGAACAGCCATCGCATCTGAAGGCGATTTCAATTCCATTCGTGAAATCTCAAAGAGAGGTTTAAACGCTGAAATATGCAGTTTCTCTAGAATAAAGAAGGAAGATGTTGATGCTGCAGCAGATGCTGGAGCAGATTCTCTTTTTATGGTCGCTCCATCTTCAAGAATCCATATAGAAAGTAAATTTAAGGGTAAGCTTGGAGAGGAAGACGTAATCAAACTCTCAGTTGAAGCTATTGAGTATGCAAAAGACAGGGGACTCATTGTGGAATTTGGTGGCGAAGACGCATCACGTGCGGATTTGGATTTCATCAAAAGGCTTTATCACGCTGCGATTGATGCCGGAGCAGTCAGATTAACATACACAGATACTGTGGGGGTGCTCGTCCCTGAAAAAGCAGAAGAGGTTCTCAGAGTCCTTAGCAATGAGTTCGATGCTCCAGTTGCGATTCACTGTCATGATGATTTTGGACTTGCCACCGCAAATACAATATATGGTATAAAGGGTGGAGCATTAGAATTTCACACAACAGTGAATGGAATAGGCGAGAGAGCTGGAAATGCATCTCTTGAGGAGGTTGTGGTGGCTCTGAAAGTCCTCTATGGAGTTCAGACGAAAATTAAAATTGAAAATATTTACAATACCTCAAAGTTGATAGAAAAGCTCACAAGAGTTGCAATACCATTGAATAAGCCAATTGTTGGAGAAAACGCATTCACCCACGAGAGTGGTATTCACACATCAGCTATTCAGAGAGATTCATCCACGTATGAGCCAATAACACCTGAAATGGTTGGAAGAAAAAGACAGCTTGTTCTTGGAAAGCATGCCGGTGGAGCGAGCGTTAAGGCAATCATGAACGAGCTTGGCTATAAAGCCACAGAGGAGCAGATGAAGGAGATTCTTCTAAGAATAAAGGATGTGGGTGATAAAGGGAAGAGGGTAACGGATGCGGATGTTAGAACAATTATAGAAACAGTTCTGCAGATTAAGAGGGAGAAGAGGGTAAAACTTGAGGACCTCTCAATTGTAAGTGGAATAAAGGTCACACCGACTGCAAGTGTAAAGCTTAAAATAAACGGAAATGAGAAAATTGAGGCTGCAGTTGGAGTCGGACCAGTAGATGCAGCCATAAATGCAATTAAGAAAGCATTGACCGGCTTTGGAGACATTAAACTTGTCAGCTACCGTGTGGATGCAATCACTGGAGGAACTGATGCTCTCGTTGATGTTGTTGTTCAGCTGAAAAGTGGAGATAAAATAGTAACTGCAAGAGGTGCAAGAACGGACATAATAATGGCTTCCGTCGAGGCAGTTCTGGAAGGACTGAACATGCTTATATGAATATCTCACCAAATCCTGAATTCAGAAACAAAAAATATTTAAAGTCTGATGAAAAGGAGGGTTCGGATGTCAACTATCTCAAAAATTGAACTTCTATCGGAAGTTGTTCTGTTGCTTTCTGTAGTAGTAGAGTAAATTTTGTTCTGTAGAGGTGGTTTTAAATGCGTGCTGCGGACGCTTTTATAAAAGCTTTAGAAAAAGAAGGTGTTAAACATATTTTCGGGATACCCGGAGGTGCAATCATTGAGGTTTATGATGCCCTGTGGGACTCGGATATATCCCATGTTCTGACGAGGCATGAGCAGGCTGCTGTTCATGCGGCAGACGGTTATGCGAGAGCGAGCGGAAAGGTGGGTGTTGCCTTTGCTACCTCTGGTCCTGGGGCAACAAACACTGTAACTGGAATTGTAAATGCCTATATGGATTCCTCACCAGTTGTGGTATTTACAGGTCAGGTTCCCCGAAGTCTGATTGGATTTGATGCTTTTCAGGAGGCTGATATAACCGGAATCACCATGCCTGCTACCAAGCACAATTATCTCGTAACAGACCCTGAATCACTCACCGATGTGGTAAAAGAGGCTTTTTATATTGCCTCAACCGGACGACCCGGGCCTGTGCTGATCGACCTTCCCAAGGACGTAACAATGGTTGATGTTGAATTCAATTATTCGAAGAAAGTCAGTCTAATGGGTTACAACCCCAGGATAGCAGGACATCCAAAACAGATTAAAAAGGCAGCAGAACTCATAATGAAGTCGGAGAGACCAGTTATCATAGCGGGTGGTGGTGTCATACTATCAAACGCAAGCAAAGAGCTTGTTAAACTTGCTGAAACGATTCCAGCCTTTGTAGTCACAACGTTAATGGGAAAAGGCTCAATTCCTGAAACTCATCATCTATCGCTTGGATTTATCGGGATGCACGGGACAAAATACGGCAACTATACTGTCACGGAGTCAGACCTCGTTATAGCCATTGGTTGCAGATTCAGTGACAGAACGACAGGAAAGGTTGCAAGCTTTGCCCCATATGCAAAGATTATTCACATTGACATAGATGCTGCTGAAATCGGGAAGAATGTAAGGGTGGATGTCCCGATTGTCGGAAGTGCAAAACAGATTTTGCCAAAGCTTACGAGCATAATTGAATATAAGAAGAGAAAGGAATGGGGGGATAGAGTAACCGGATGGAGAAAAGCTTACCCGTTGAAATACAAAAACGATGATGGAAAACTCAGACCCCAGTATGTTATAGAGAAAATCTATGAGCTTATGCCAGATGCGATTGTTACAACCGAAGTAGGTCAGAATCAGATGTGGGCTGCCCAGTATTTCAGGACAAGTTATCCGAGACAGTTCATATCAAGTGGAGGACTCGGAACAATGGGCTTTGGTTTTCCAGCTGCGATGGGTGCACAGGTTGCATTTCCCGACAGAACTGTGGTTGATATCGCTGGGGATGGTAGTTTTCAGATGAATATTCAGGAACTTGCAACCTGTGTGGATTACAGAATTCCTGTAAAAATCTGTGTTCTCAATAACATGTTTTTAGGCATGGTGAGACAGTGGCAGGAACTGTTTTACGATGAGAGATATTCTGCAACATGCCTGAGATGCAAGGAAATGAGCTTTGAGAAAATTGCTGAAGGTTTTGGTGGGGTGGGAATGACAGTTGAAAAAGTTTCTGAAGTTGAAGACGCATTGAAAGAGGCTTTTAAAATTGATGATGTTCCCGTTGTTATAGATTTCAGGGTTGAGAGGCTTGAAAACGTTTATCCAATGGTTCCTGCTGGCGCAGCGCTCAATGAAATTATAGACGAAGAGGTGTGAGCGATGTCGAGATACACAATCGCAGTCTTAGTTGAGAATAAACCGGGAGTTCTTGCAAGAGTATCTTCTCTTTTCAGACGAAGAGGCTTCAACATAGAAAGCCTTGCTGTCGGCACAACAGAGAGAGAAGATATCTCACGCATGACCATCGTTGTCAGCGGAAACGAGAAAATCATGGAACAGGTCATGAAACAGCTGAACAAACTCATAGATGTGATAAAAATCAGCGATGTCACTGTAAACAGCGTTGAGAGGGAGCTCGTCATGGTGAAGGTTGCAACCAATTCTGCAAACAGGGGTGAAATTGCAGAGATAGCGAATATATTCAGGGCAAGAATTGTTGATGTTGCCAAAGAAAGTATGATTATAGAAATCACAGGCGACGAGGAGAAGATTAATGCTTTCGTTAACCTGATGAGGCAGTTCGGGATTAAGGAGCTTGTTAAGACGGGTAAAATCTCAATGACGAGGGGCGGAAAGATGGTCCAGCTCTGATTTTCTTAGAGAGGTGTTGTAACAATCTCTCAATAACATCCTGCCTGCATTGTTAAACCTCATCATTATGGGGTTTTAGAATAGTTTATTAATAAAAAAATAAACCTAAATTTGCTACCTTTAATGATTTAATGGGTGGAATTATGGAGAAACTGGAAATGGAGAAAAGGATTTCAGAAAACGTCAGTCAGGTTGCATGCAATAAAATCGGGAATAAAAAGGATACAGGAAATTTGCTTGAGTATCTTACTGTATGTGCCGACGGCATAATGAAATATGCAGACCTTTATGAATTTGGCGAGGATGTGGTTATTGAATTTGAAGAATGCCAGGGAAAAGATTTGCTCGTTTTCCTATCAATGATTGAGGATTACGGAATCGATCTCGAGAATGTCAGAGTGTATTCAAATGAGGACGGGTGGATTACCGTTGGAGTTTTCATAGGGTAAAAACGATTTAACAATATTGAGATACATCTCAAAAATTATATATAGTCTTCTTCATTCCGCCTGATATGGATGATATAATCGGTGCAGTAAAGCAGGGAAAACCCGTTGTTATCTTTGACGAGAAGAAAGCGGTGCTTTGCATTCCTGCTGAATCAGTTTCCGGCAGTGTAATAGCAACAATGATGAAAAATTGCGATGAAATCCGCGTTGCAATGCCATGGGTCACAATATCTAAAATTGGACTTAACAGATTCCATTTCTATGGTGGAAATGTAATTCCAATTGATTTCAGGAAGAATGGCTCTTCTGCAGAAGAAAGGGCAACATTCATCAGGGATCTTATAAAGGGAAAAGTCCATCCTGATGACATAGTCTGTCCCGGAAGAATCTTCGTGGAGGAAGCAAAAGAAGGTGGAGTACTTGAAAGACCATCTTTTGCAGAAGCGTGCCTCGATATTGCAAGAATGGCAGGTCTCAAGGTTACAGGTGTTTATTCGACCATTATTACTCCCGAAGGAGAGATTGCTGATTCGAATTATGCCATAGAATTTGCAGAGAGCAGAGATTTACCATTTATAAGCATCAACGACCTTATTTTCTACAGACTCAAAACAGAGAAGCTAGTTGAAAAGGTTGTTACAGCCACACTACCCACAAAATTTTATGGTGTCTTTCAGGCTGTCGGTTACAGAACACCGATAGGCGAGATTCTAACAGTTGTAAGAGGAGATGTCTCAGAAGGCAGAGTTTTTGTAAGAATTCATTCCGAATGCCTGACAGGTGATGTTTTCCACTCCCTCAGATGTGATTGTGGGGACCAGCTTGAGAAAGCTTTAAAAATTATTGATAAAGAAGGCAAGGGCGTTGCAATCTATATGCGAGGGCATGAGGGAAGAGGGATTGGTTTAATTCACAAGTTAATGGCATACAAATTACAGGAAAAAGGGAAAGATACTGTAGAAGCGAACATCGAACTTGGTTTCCCTCCGGACATGAGAAGCTACGGAATTGCAGCCCAGATTTTGATTGACCTCGGTGTAAAGGAAGTAAAGCTGATGACAAATAATCCGCTCAAAATTGAAGAGCTGGAAAAATATGGTCTCAGGGTTAAAAGAGAGCCAATTGAGGTGGAGCCTTCAGAAGAGAATTATAGCTACCTGAAGGTCAAGAAGGAGAAAATGGGACATCTGCTGTGTATTAATGATTGAAAATTCTCAACCGAGAAACACAGGCTGGATTTGAGCCTGAGAGTACTGGAATCGCCTACGAAACTTTGTTCGATTTCACCTCCCAAAGTTTTTTGCGGGCGTCCAGCCCCCTTAGCATCCTCTCCAGCCTGCAATATTATCTATACCCTTGATTATACTTAAATCTTGTGGGACGTTAGAAAAATCTTTAATATAACAACAGATTATTATTTATCTTTTTTCTCTTTCATTCCGATATTATTGTTTCTCCACTCAAGATAATTGCAGTACGGACAGCCAAGTTCCCAGTAACCTTTCTTTGTTCGAATTTTTATCTTTTTTATTGCATGCTTCTCGCATTCATCTTCAGTTGCATAGATTGTCCCCTTCTGCGGAAGTGGTAGAGTGAAGTTGCATTTAGGGTATCCTGTGCAGCCAATAAATCTTTTATAGTCTTTTCCTCTCGTTCTCCTCAAAACGAGCTCTTTTTTACATTCTGGACATTTTCCAAATTCAGAATCTTTTTTAACCTCTTTTTTAAGGCTTTTTGATAGCTCCTCTAAATCAATATTGCTCAGAATCTCGTCAAGAAACTTTGCAGACTTTCTGACCACAATTACTTCCTGTTTTTTACCCTCAGCAATTCTGTCCATTTCTTTCTCAAGTTTTGATGTCATTTCCGGCAGGGTTATAGTTTCAGCGTTCTTCTTTAAAGCTTCTATGACTGCAAAAGCTGTTCTGGTTGGACGTGGAGGATTACCGTAAACGTATCTCCTGCCATAGAGCTTTTTTATTATCTCATGTCTTGTTGATTTTGTGCCAAGACCAAGATTCTCCATTGTTTTTATTAAATTCCCGGTTGAATACCTCCCCGGCGGCTTTGTTTCCTTGTCCAGAAGCTCCTTTTTGAGTGTTTCTACCTCTTCTCCGACTTTTAAATCAGGAATGTGATATTCTTCTACCTTTGAATATGTATATATCTCTCTCCAGCCAGCCTCAATCAGTTTTTTCCCAGAAGCTCTGAATACTTCTCCATTTGAATCAATATTTGTATTCTTTGTCTCCCATATTGCATCAGGGGCAAGTGTTGCGAGAAAACGTCTCACAACAAGCTCGTAAATCTTCCATTCATCATCTGAAAGGTTATTTCGGGACACAACAGCGGTTGGATAGATAGGGGGATGATCTTTTGACTCCTTTTTACCCCTTGATGGTGTAATTTTCTTCTGAGAAAAAACAATTCCTGATTCTTTCCTGAACTCGCTCTCCCTGAATTCGGATGCAATGGATATTATGTCAAGGGTCTCTGGATAAACAGTGTTATCCGTTCTTGGATAGGAAATGTGTCCATTCATGTATAAACTCTCTGCAACTGCCATTGCTCTGTCAGGACTCATAAACTTTGAGGCTTCCCTCAGAAATTCAGTTGTATTGAATGGAATGGGTTTCAGGTCTTTTCTATCTTTTTTCTCAAATTTAATGACTTTACCAGTTTTACCGACATTATTGAATGCTTTTTCAGCCTCTTCCTTCTTTAAAAAGCGTTTTATGTGTTTTGCCTCAAACTTATCTCCATCCTTTACGAATGTTGCAATAATTTCCCAGTAGGGTTCAGGAACAAACGCCTCAATCTCCTTCTCCCTCTCAACAATAAGCCGCAGGGTGGGAGACTGAACCCTTCCAACGCTGAGAAAGTCTTTTCCAAGCCTCCCGGAAGAAATTGAGATCAGTCTCGTGAGCACTGAACCCCAGATTAAGTCAATCTTCTGTCTTGCTTCAGCAGCCTTTGCAAGATTGACGTCAATGTTGGAGAGATTATCAAATGCCTTTTTGATGTCAGAATGTGTGATTGCACTGTAACGTGCTCGACTCACCTTCACATCCGGGTTCACTTCCTTTATGATTTCGAGGGCTTCAAAACCTATTAATTCTCCTTCTCTGTCGTAGTCGGTGGCAACAGTAACTCTGCTTGCATCCTTCGCCAGACTTTTCAAAAGCCTGACAATGTTCTTTGATTTTACTTCTTTAACAATTTCCGCTTCAAGGAGGGATTTCAGGGGAACTTTCATCCAGTTGTTGTATTCCTTCGGAAAATCAAGCGAAATTACATGTCCTTTCAGCCCCACCACACAATTGCCATTTGATCTGTAAAAAGGAACACCAAATTTTTTTTCCTGCCTGACATTTTTGAATAGAATTGAGGCAATTCTTCTTGCGGTATTATCTTTTTCAGTTATTATTAGCCACGACATAGCTTTTGCTCTTTTTGGCAAGGGATTTATATAAATTGTGTGGGCGAAAAAATAATGATTCGTAAACTTCAACCATCTGAACGCAATATAATATTGGAAATAATAAACGAGGCAGCGATAGCCTATAAAGGCGTGATACCAGACGACAGGTGGAAAGAACCATATATGTCATCTGGAGAACTAAGAAATGAGATCGAATCTGGTGTAAAATTTTACGGATACGAGAGAGAAGGTAATCTAGTCGGAATTTCTGGAATACAGACTGTTAGGGATAAAACACTAATCAGACATACCTACGTGCTTACAAAATTTCAGAGAAGAGGAATTGGAGGGAAATTGATTGAATATCTAATTAACTTGGCTAAATCTGAAGAAATTTTGGTGGGTACGTGGGCAGATGCTGCATGGGCAATTAGATTTTATGAGAAGCATGGTTTCAGGCTGGTATCGCAAGAGGAAAAGGACAGACTTTTGCGTGAATACTGGAATGTTCCCGAGAGGCAGGTTGATACTTCTGTTGTGCTGAGATTGAGAAAGCAACCTATGGTAGATACTGAGAATTTTTATAAGTAAGTTTCAACCTGAAGGTTTCCTATATTTGTATATCCTTCATCTCTGGTGAGCAGTTTTGAGTTATTTTCAATTGTAACAGCAGCGATCAATACATCTACGAGATTTACTTCCCTTCTCTTCTTTCTTAATTCAGTCTCAATTTCCGCTGCGATTCTTGAAGAAGCTGATGTGAAAGGTAGAATTCTCAGTCTTTCCAGCAGTTTCACAGCTTCATTATATTCTCTAACTCTACCAGCCAGCTTTGGACCTCTTAAGATTTCCCATGCCACAATAGATGTTGTAACCAGCTCAAACTTTCTAATTTCATCGTATTTTTCTACAGCTGGTTCTTTTCCCCTTAGAAAGTCTATGAGAAACGTCGTTTCAAGGCAATATTTCCGCATTTTTGTTAAACTCCTTTCTTCCTTTTAAGATTATCTTCTCTATTTCATCAGCGTCCTTCCATACCCCGGCAAACTCAGTCAAATCCATCTTTTGCTTCTCAGTAAGTCTCAGTATTACATCGCTGAAACTCTCTCCCTCCATTTTCTCTCTTCTAAGCCTCTCATATGCTTCAAGAGTTATTGAAATAGTCTTGGTAGCCATATAATGTATGTGTATGTGTATGTTTATAAACCTACTCAAAATAGACATGCACGAGTTAAATCCAGCCCTCCTGAAAAACTTTTTCTGCCTCCTGATTAACTGTTCTAAAATGGTAACTATATTACTGACAAACGATGATGGTGTTTATTCAGCAGGACTGAGAGCTGGCTATGAAGCTTTAAAATACCTCAAAAAAGTCTACGTCGTATCACCTGCGGTGCAGAAGAGTGCCGTTGGAAGAAGTATCTCAATAATGGAGCCAGTGAGAGTCTCAGAAGTAACAATTGATGGTATGAGGGCTTTTGCGGTTGATGGCACTCCCACAGATGCTGTTATTATTGGAATTCACAAGATTATAAAGAAAAACCCGGATGTTGTTGTTTCAGGCATAAATATAGGTGAGAATATTTCCTCAGACTCTGTAACAACCTCAGGAACTGTTGGTGCTGCGCTTGAGGCAGCTACTCAGGGAGTTCCTGCAATCGCAATTTCTCTGCAGGTACCTGACATAGAGAAATTTGAGTTCTTCTCGAGAAGTTTTGATTTCTCACTCGCTCAGAAAATTCTGAAAAGCTGTATGGAGATTGTTATTGAAAAAGGATTTCCACAGAATATTGACGTACTGAACATCAACATCCCTTCAAAGTTCTCAGGAGGATTCGAGATTACAAGACTTACGAGAAAACTCTACAGAACGAGAATTGAAGAGAGAATAGACCCCAGAGGAAGAGAATATTACTGGATTGATGGAGTGGAAATTGAGGATGCAGAGGAAGGAACTGACCTGAATGCTCTGAGGAAGGGAAAAGTATCTATAACACCATTAACACTCGATTCAACAGCCAGAATTAATTTCAAGGAGCTTGAAAGGTGGTTTGATGGTTTACAATAGCAAACTTAACGCTGCAAGAAAAGCTATCGAGTATATTGAGGATGGATTGGTTGTGGGGATAGGAAGCGGCACTACAGTTGAAATTTTCATAAAAGAGCTCGGAAAGAAGATTGTAAATGAGAATATTGAGATTACAGGCGTAGCATCCTCTCTCAAATCACACATGCTTGCAGTCGAGAGTGGCATTGCAGTCTCAGATTTAATACAGTTTCCAGAGCCTGACATCTACGTTGATGGTGCTGACCAGATTGACTTACAGTTTAATTGCATAAAGGGTGGTGGAGCCGCTTTAACAAGGGAGAAAATAGTGGCACACGCATCAAAAAAATTTGTGGTTATAGTAGATTCTTCCAAAATTGTGGAGAAGCTTCATATGCCTGTGCCTGTCGAAATCATACCATTTGCCTACGGTTATGTTGAGAAAAAGATAAGACAATGTGGTGGAAGAATAACGCTCAGAGAGGGTGGGGGAAAGTTTGGACCAGTTGTATCGGACAACGGTAATTTAATCGCTGACTGTGATTTTGGTGTCCTGAACGAACCAGAGGAGCTTGAAAAAACGATTAATTTTATTCCCGGGGTGCTTGAGAATGGCATTTTCTCAAAAGAGATAGTGGATTCGGTTATAGCAGGTGAAGAAGGTGGCGTGAAAGTTCTTAAATAGTTCGAAAATTTTAACTCAGAAATTATGCCATTATATTGAAATATATACAGTCATTTCAGATAATTGTGGAAACATTTTCAAAAATACAATTGAATTTCAAAAATTATGCATAGAAAAGTTTATCTACACAGAAAATCATTTTTATATTGATTTTTTAGAAAAAATGGACGGAGAGATTATGGAATATTCGGCAGAGCAGATTGAAGTTCTCGGTGACCTTGAGGCTGTTAGAAAGCGACCGGGCATGTATATTGGTGGCGTTGGTGTGAGAGGTCTTCACCACCTTTTATGGGAGGTTATTGACAACAGTGTGGATGAGGCTCTTGCAGGTTACTGCGATACCATAGTGGTAAGGCTGCACCCCGACGGTTCTGCCAGTGTGGAGGATAATGGAAGGGGCATTCCTACGGGAATGCATGAACTTGGAAAACCAGCGGTCGAAATCGTAATGACAAAGCTCCATGCTGGTGGTAAATTCAAGAAGAAAGCATACAGAATAGCTGGGGGTTTACATGGCGTTGGTGTGTCTGTTGTAAATGCATTATCTGAATGGCTCGAGGTATGGGTCTCAAGGAAGGGAAGACTTCACTATCAGAAGTACGAAAGAGGAATTCCTGTCTCTGAATTGAAAGTTATAGGTGAGACTGAAGAATCTGGAACACGCTTGAGGTTTAAGCCTGACGAAACCATCTTTGAGGCAGTTAGGTATGATTTTGATATTATCTCCCAGAGGTTGAGAGAGCTTTCATACCTCAACAAGGGTATAAGATTCAAATTGATTGACGAGAGGGATGGTAAGGAAGAGGAGCTCTTCACAGAAAAAGGAATCACAGAATACGTATCTGTTGTAAATAAGAACAGAGAACCAATCCACGACATAATACATATCACAAGTGAGAAAAACGGTGCAATTATTGAGATTGCGATTCAGTTCACTGATACAGAATTTGAGAATGTCTTTCCGTTTGCTAATAACATTCACACAATAGAGGGTGGTACACACGTTGCCGGGTTCAGAGCCGGTCTTACAAGAGCGATTAATGAATATGGGAGGAAGAATCTGAGAAAATTCTCTCCACTCAGTGGTATGGATGTTAGAGAAGGCTTGACCGCTGTCCTGTCAGTAAAAGTCCCTGAACCACAGTTTGAGGGGCAGACAAAAACGAAGCTGACGAACAGTGAAATCAAGACATCTGTGGAATCTGTGGTCTACTCAGAGCTGCTTGAGTGGCTTGAGGAACATCCCGCTGAGGCTAATAAAATAATCGATAAATGTCTGATTTCCAGAAAAGCAAGAGAGGCTGCCAAAAGAGCGAGAGAACTTGTGAGGAAGCGAGGAGAACTTTCTCTGACCCTTCCGGGTAAACTGGCAGACTGTTCATCGAGGAAGCCCGAAGAGAGAGAGCTGTTCATCGTTGAGGGCGAATCTGCTGGAGGTTCAGCAAAGCAGGCAAGAAATAGAGAATTTCAGGCAATTTTAGCAATCAGAGGTAAGATAATCAACGTGGAGAAAGCCGGACTTGGCAAGGCGTTGAAGAATGAAGAAGTGAAGGCTATCGCATCTGCGATTGGAGCAGGCATAGGCAGTGATTTTGATTCGGACAGTGTAAGATATGGTAAAATTATAATAATGACTGATGCTGATGTCGATGGCGCTCACATAAAGACTCTGCTTCTGACGTTCTTCTACAGATACATGAGACCTCTCATTGAACAGGGTTACCTCTACATTGCTCAACCACCACTCTACAGAGTTAAGAAGGACAAAAAAACCCTATACTTCTATTCAGATAGAGAACTGGAGGAATTTATGGAGAAAAGAGATAAAGCTGATGTCCAGAGATTCAAGGGTCTTGGAGAGATGAACCCCGACCAGCTCTGGGATACCACAATGGACCCAGCAAAAAGAATCCTTCTTCAGGTTACAATAGAGGATGCACTGGAAGCTGAAAGACTCTTCAGCGTTTTGATGGGAGAAGATGTCGAGTCGAGAAGGGAATTTATTGTGAAACACTCAAAAGAGGCTGTGCTCGACATTTAATCACAGACTGCCAAAGAAATCCTCAATGTCATCTTTCTTTATGTCTATTCTGTGTTTCTTCCTCAGATAATCGCAGAATTCTTTCACTCTACCACTATCCATATATCCATCCAGACTGAGACATCTGTCGAAAAATGTGTAGAGCAATTCAGCAGTGATACTGTATCCATTTTTTGCGAATTCTGTGGTGTAAAATCGCAGGGCATCCTCATCGGATATTTCTTCCACCTCTTCACCCTCTTCAGCAGCAACTTCCTCGGGAACTTCTATGGTTATTTCTTCCTCCTTCGACTTCTCTTTTTCCCTGTCTTTCGGCAGACAGCACTTCTTGTACTTCAATCCTGAACCGCACGGGCATGGTTCGTTTCGACCAACTTTCTCACTCATTGTTTACCTCTTTTATATATTCACGGCATATATTATATTAATGTTTATGGGCGTGAATATGAAAGTAAAGTGATTGAGATCAGCTCCGTTAACAAGGAATGCTGCAATTGAAATGTCCACACCCAAAGGATGCTTTTGGTCCTGCCCCAACCAGTTCTCCAACTCCAAGAAGCCATCTAGCAGTTTCATCCATCTCATCTACATGGTAATTTACAATTCCTGTATATCCATAGAATTCCTGTTTACCGCCTCTCTGCGATCTTCGCTTTAGTTTGTGGAAGTGTTTCTTGAAGTCGGTTACTTCTCCTTTTGCTCTGAAATCCGGTATCTGACTGGCATCTCCGTATTCATTTACATATTGTATTGTTCGCTGTCTGATGTGCCAGATCAAACGGTCAAAAGAAGGGGGAAACTCGTTTTTGGCTATAAAAGGAGTTTTGAACCTGATAGTGAGAGTTTTATTTACATTTACTGGTTTGATGTCTGTTATATCAATAACCTTCATGGACTCAAGATTTATGGTGTGTCCGTTATATACCACTTCTCTGGAAAAGTTACAGTAAATTTCAGAGATGATAAACTGGTTTATATTATAGTGTCTCTTGCTACCTATCCCAGCTTGCCCAAGTAACCTGAGTCCCAGTACAGTATGGGGAAGGTATCGAGTAAACTTACCGAATAGCAGGATATTAAGGTAGAGATATCCTTTTTTGATGGATATTATCTTGCCAAAGAATGGAGGGATAATCACGAGGGGTTTGGGTGGTGCCGAGTACCCGTAACTGGAGGTCTCTCTCATATGAGAGTGGTAGAAAATACATTCTTCCCTTTCTTCACATGTAAGACAGTCCCTGTTGGTGTCAGGACAGCACGCTTTTCTCAAATAGATGCCGAATCCTCCCCGGAAGGTAGAACCCATCCAGTAAGGGAATTCTGCTGGTTTGTTGAAGGTGAGGTATGTAGTTAGAGAGGATACAGAGAGCATGGATTGTCACTTTTTCTCAAAAGGTATGTTAGTAAGTCTTAATTCACTTAATTGCTTAAAACTATTCATTCTTATTTGAATTTTGAATTCAGATATTCTATATGTATATCCGTATCTGCCAGAGAAATTTGCCTTCCAAGTTTTAAACGGGTTATTACACCTCTGTCTCTGTTATCCAGTTCCAAGAGTTTGGGAACTTGGATTAGACCGTTTATTGGATTGATATTTGGATATGGCATGGATTAGCTTTTTCCATCGACTTTAGAGCTCTAACAACAACACCTTCAGTTTTGTTGATTTTCCTTGCTATTTTTCTGGGGTAGCTATTGCCTTCCATAAGTATTTTAAGGATTTTGAGGTTTGTTTTGCTTGATAGAAGTCCTATGATCCTGTTAATTCCTTCTCCTTCCATTAAATTCTATTTTTTATGTAGTTATTTAAGGATTGCCTTTTCTTGCAATCTGATTTTAAATTCTCGCAATCTGATTTCAGTTTTCTGAAAGCTTATTTTGAAAAATAAGCAGTGGAAAATGCTTAAATAACCTATCAGAGCAAATTCCTGTCCAAAACAAGGTGATCGAATGGTCGAAAAAGAGGTGAAAGAATGAGAAAAATGAAGATTGTTCTTGTTGCCGGATTAGTATTGCTAATCGCCTATGTGGCAGTTATCCTGACGGAATACAAAGGAGACATTACTTTCACACCTGAACCGTTAAAGAAGGTAGACATTGCCTACCATTACGTTGTAACCCAAGGCTTGGCAGAATCTGGGATGGAGAAGGTGGAACTTAATGGAACCATATGGAATCATGGAGAAAAAGAGGCAAGGAATTTGGAAATTACCGCACTTTTCATAGATGAGCATTACGGCAAAATTACTGAAAAACCAATAAGAGTGAAGGAAAGTTTACTGCCAGATGAGCAAATGAGCATCCATGCTGAATATTTCAGAGAAAAAACAATTCCAAAGAGCTCAGTTGAAGCAAAAATAAGGATTGAATGGCTGGAGGATGGGCAGAGAAAGGTCAGGATTTTACCTCCAGTTAAACCATCTGTATCAGCAGGTCTGGTTGACTTTAAAGAAAATGTAGGCAGATACCATGACCGTTTCGTTTTAGAACTTATTCCCAGCAAAAAAGGGGATTACGAGGTAATTTATCAGTTCAAAGAAAATAATAGAGATGCGAGCTGTGGGGATGAAGTGTTCTATAACGTAAGCGATGAGAATCCAATAACTATCATTTTTCCGATAAATGAGAGCTCTTATGTGGAATATCACATAGAGATCTTCGCTCTGGATGGAATGCTTTTACATGTATCTTCTCTTTCGAGCAGTGTTGTGCATGAGGTGGTTGAATGAAACAGATTGCACTGCCATTAACAATACTCGGATTCTATCCACTCGTAAGGCTGCTGAGTAATCTAACAATAAATGTACCAGCCTATGGACCAGATATCGATGTAAAGCTGACAGTTCTTGAATTTCTGTGGGCTTTTATCTTAGCAGCATCAATGCTGAATTTCTACAGAAAAGTTAGAAGTGAAGAGGCGATAAGAAATGATTAGAAAAGCAATTGTAATCTTAGCATTACCTGCAGCAACAGCAGTATTTGCCTATATTTATCCGGCTTATTCACATAATTCAGAGCAGAACTTCAAATATGGAATTAGATACGAAGAAAGAGATTTTGATATAGAGTTATTATGGGCTATTTAACAAAATATCTCAGCAAAGAAAAGATAGTTACCTCAATAGAGTAGGAGGTGATATAATGTTGGTAACAAGTACAGAATCCATTCCGGGATATGAGATTGAGATTCTCGGAGTTGTTTTTGGAAATACTGTCAGGGCTAAGCACATAGGCAAGGACATCATAGCAGGCTTGAAGAACATCATTGGCGGTGAACTGAAGCAATACACAGATATGCTTGCAGATGCGAGAAGGGAAGCAATTGAAAGAATGATAGATGAGGCGAAGAAACTTAAAGCTGATGCTGTTGTGAATGTGAGATTTACAACATCACAGACAATGGCTGGAGCAGCAGAGCTTTTGGCTTACGGGACTGCTGTAAGGCTGAAGAAAGTAAGATAAATATGGGGCATAGGGTGACACTGTGAATAAAATTCTGGCAATTTTCTGCATCTTGGCGTTATTTATACTTACTGGAATAAACTTTAATGAAAATCCTTCCAGTTCAAATGGCAAGCACAGTAAAGCAATTGATATCGCATTAGCAGATCCCACAGTCAAAGAAAAAGTTGAATTTCTCGAGAGAAGGTATGGAAAAATTACGCCAGAAGTTACGTGGTATGATAACAGATGCACGGTCAGATTCAACCTTGAGGTTGATAAAAAGAAGGCTGAGAGAACTGAGAAAGAACTGATTTTCTTCTCCCACAAACCCCATGGGTTCAGCTGCACAGTAAACATGGACACAGAAGAGGTTGAAGAAATCTTAGGCTGGCACTTTGAAGAGGCAATGCTTTTAGATATTGTCTTAGCGAATCATGAAGCAAGAAGCAAAATTGAATCTCTAAGAGAAAGATACGAAAACGTGTCAATTGTCTTTACTTCTTCAGATACATACATAGTTGAACTCAGATTTACTCCAGAATATAATCCGCATAAGGAAAGAACAGAGGAATTATATGGCATTCTTTGTGCGGTTGATATGGAAACGAAAAAAGTGGTGAAGGTCAGAGAGTTCGATATATCTTCCGTTCCAGTTTCAACACCTCAAGACCCGCCTTTTCGGAGACCTGAACTACACCTATATCTGAATGATGATAGGGAAGAACGGGTTCATGAATTTGGTCAGGGTGAGGAGATAAGAATATCCGTTGAGAATACTGGCAAAGAAGTGGTAGCTCTTCCAGATCCTCCATGGAAAGTAATAGTTTTGCCTATGCTTGATGCAGAAATTGAAGGCAGATTGCACTGCAGTCCGGAAGAGAGCGTATATGCTAAATTCCCGAAGATTTATCCTGACATGTACGATATAACTAATAGCCTTATCTACGAACCTGATGTGGAGCAAACAGCATTAATTCATCCAAATGAGACGTTGACATGGACTTGGGATCAGAAGTTGAATGACGGCAGTTTGCTTAGACCTGGGCACTACAAGATTGTTTTGAATGTGAATATGAAGGTTGCAGAGAATACGATATTCTATGTTTTGGGTGAAGCGAATGAATAAAGTTGCTCTGTTTGTTGCAATAACATTCTTTATCAGCTATCTTTCAGCGTTTATCTTCTTCAGTATCAGCCAAATCAAATATGCTACCTACATCTTTGCGACAGGATACATGTTCATGCCAATGCTCGCAACCCTGTTTGTCCAAAAACTTTACAGAGAATCAATAAAGGAGTTGGGAGTTTCTTTTAAGCCCAACAGATGGTGGATTGTGGCATGGCTTTTACCACCTTTTCTTGCTTTCATGACTCTTGCCATAAGCTTACTCTTTCCGGGCGTGGAATACAGTCCTGAAATGGAGGGATTTTTTGAGAGGCTGAAGGATGTGCTGCCAGCTGAAGCAATTGAGGAGATGAAAGAGCAGATTAAAATAATGCCCATTCATCCAGTATGGATTGCACTGATTCAGGGACTGATTTTTGGGATAACCATAAACGCAATTCCTGCATTTGGTGAAGAGATTGGGTGGAGGGGATTTCTGCAAAAGGAATTGAGCTACATGAATTTCTGGAGATCCTCAACAATCATAGGCGTCATCTGGGGTATATGGCATGCTCCATTAATTCTGCAGGGACATAACTATCCACAGCATCCAGTTGCTGGTGTATTTATGATGACAGCATGGTGTATCCTTCTTTCCCCAATTTTCAGTTATGTCAGGCTTAAAGCTGGATCAGTTATATCTGCTGCTATCATGCATGGCTCTCTAAACGCTACCTACAACCTGTCTATAATACTTGTTGAAGGTGGAAATGACCTGATAATTGGTTTAACCGGGTTAGCGGGATTTATAACACTTGGAATTATAAATCTGCTCATACTTCTCTACGATAAATTCATTGTTAAGGAATCTATAGCCGAGTTAATCAAAAATCGAGACAAGCTGAAGAAAAAAGTAAAGATGAGAAAATGAAAAAAATCTTGATTGGCTTGATACTTTTGGCTTGTTCAATAGCCATAGTGTATGCACTGTTTGCAGCCATCCTTGTATCTTCTGATTATGCTTACTATTTCACGAAGGGAAAGAACCTCGGTGAAATTGACTATGACAGAATTATATCCAATGCTAAAAAAGCAGGATATACCTTGGATGGTCCTTATTACGTCAATACAAAGCAGAATCTTGGTTTACATCCAGATATAAGAGAATTGGAGGAAAGACTTGGCGAGGATTACAGGATTTTGGAGGTGAGGTTTTATTATACAGAGGATTCGGGTTTTTCAGCATGGTTGCCAAGAGGCAATGGTGAGACGAGCATATCCTTCTTCAACTCCGAACTAAAGAATTTTCCACCCGATGAATGGATTATTCAGAAGTTTGAACTGATGTTTGGTTTTGATGAACAAAGAGCGAGGCACTATCTATCACAGCTCAAGAGCACAATCACAAGCGATAAGAAGCCCAAAATCCTGATAAAAGAAGTGCCTGACCTGCAGGCAGTCTATACCAATTTTAAAGAGAAAAGCAGCAATCAATCTCTTTCTCTTCCTGCTGGAGAAGGTTGGTGCAGGCAGACGTTTTACAGCGGAGATGAGAAAATTGGCACAATAGGTTATATCGTTCCGAATATGAGAATAATTCACTGGGATAATGGGCATGAATACACGATTAAAATTGACGGGCTTGGAGGCGTCATGTTAAGCATTAAACTTGATGCAGGAGAGAAGATTCAGGAGGAAGAATACAGAGAGGTTTTCAGAGCTATGTTTGCAAATCTTGGACTGCCCGATAAAGTAAATGAATTTGAGTTCAGTTATTCTCCAGGTACGTGGTGATAATGTCTGTAAAGTAAAATCGGGCTTGAGGTGGCTTGAGAAATATTTAAAATTAATAAGGTACTTGCCAACTCACATCTCAGCCAACCTCTGCAAGACTCTCTTTTCTCTTATACCAACAGCTACAACCATCCCAATCAAAAGGACATTGACAA
>MTMJ01000074.1 GCA_002010045.1 Archaeoglobus sp. JdFR-22
TAGCTTCCACCCGCATTCGATTCAGTGTATCCAGAAGAATCGGAATATGGGCCATGCAATGAACCATCATCAACCCAGAGATGAAGGGTTTTCGAGCCATTAACAGCGTCAACATCAATTTTCAGATTCTCAACACTCGGTACTGTAAGAGGTATCGGAAATGCATTTCCGGAAAGCAGGAAATTATAAGTTGCGTAAATAGACCATTCTCCATCCTTTTTCCATATCTGTACGGTGATGCTATCTGTTGCAGTTGGATAGTCTGCTACAACTGCTATTTCCCATATTCCTGAGATTGGACTGGAGACATAGTATCGCTCTCCATTAAGAATCCAGTACTGTGCCCTTGCAAAATCTCCGTCAGGAGATTTAACCCACAAATCAACGTCCTCGCCCGTTGAATATGCATCAACAATCATACTTTGCCAACCATCTACGGTAACATTACCATTCCACTTTGACGGAGAAACTGAGCCACTTGTAATTAACTCATAAAAAGTATAACCATCGCTGTATTTATCGGGATCCATACTTCCCGAACAGTCAATCACATGCATTACACTTACGTTTCTTGGTTCCTGAACTATTCCGCCACCTCTTATATAAATAGTTACTTTCACATCCTCATATGGCTCAACAACCTCTGGATTCAAGATTTTATCGATATATATGAAGGGGTCAGGTGTACTTGACAGTACTGTAATGTTTATTGAATCTGTATCTGTGTACCCAAGGCTGTCCCAGACCGTGAGTTTTGCAGTATAGTTGCCCGGGGATGAATATCTATGTTCAACAAGTGCGCCATCAGGATTTCCAGGAGTAAAACTCCCAGTGTATGTGTCACCATCTCCAAACTCCCATGTAAACCATAGTTGTCCTTCTCCAGTTGAATATGTCATATCAAATGTAGTATTACCTCCTGCAGTAAGGGTTGAAGGATAAGCAAGAGCAACTGCGGTTGGTGTTATATGTGATGTACTGGAATACGTGAACTCGTGGTTGATGCTGAGACTGTAGGTACTCCCCTCTGGTATCACCTGAAGAACAATATTGCTGAGAGGTATATGCTCAGTCCTGTTCAATTTCTCGGATTTCAACTCGAGTATGTATCTGCCCCCCATCTGTACAAACCCAGCCTTGAAGTCATTGTCGCCTACTGTGTACGGCATGAAGAGCTTAACCTTTACCTCCCCGTTCTGGGGTGCAATTAAAGCAACATCGACTATTTTGTTCGAAATTTGATTTCCAACGTCCATCATCTGATTGCTCAGCGTCGATTTAGTGGGCTTGTCTATGAAAAGAGTGTTTGTGTAAGTGAGTATGACAGAAACAAATACAATACACACTCCCGCAATCATTACATACTCCAGAATAAGTGAAATTCCATCGTCTTCTGTTTTCCTTTTTGATTTTAACTCTTTTACCTCTTTCATGGTAGCTTACCACACGTTGATGACAAGTTTTGCTCCGAATCTGCCCCCAACGTATTCTCCGGCATTCGTATTAACAACATAACCCTTCAGATTGTGCACATTTACAAAAACTGTGTCTGGCATGTCCGAATTGACCCTCTCAGTTAAATCAAATGAGCCGATTGTCTCATTCTCCCCATAAACGTCGATAATTCTCGGATTGTTTGGGCTATCAAACCAGACCTGCATCCACGGGTCACTTGCGGTTTGATTGTCACCAACCCCGGTAACAATTATAACAAAAGCTCTTACAGGTGGGGCTACACCAAAGGAATATAACACAGTATTTGATGTATCGAGCTTGCTGTGATTTTCTGTGATACTTCTCGGATCCTCATATGACACATACCTCTCATACTTTGCCACGTCCGTCCATCTTGGAATGGGTTTGCCGATGAGAAGGACGGGTGTACCGTTGTGGGTAACATAATCGAGATAGGTTGAGTTAGATGAGAATGATTGCAGGGATATGTTGTAATCGTAGCCACGTTCTGGCACTGTCAACCCGAGAGCTTTTTGAATCACTGAGTAATTATTAGAATCGTTGTAAAAGTTAACAAGTTCCTGAATCTTATCATAATCAAGCTTATTAGCTTCACCACTGATAAGCCCAATACGTATGCTATCTTCCGTATGGTTCCACCAGTCCGTACCATTTGCACTTCCATTCGTCCAGTATCCTGCATCTTCTGTAAGAAGTGCAGCAGTTCTGTAAGCAAAAGGCTGTAGGTTTAACGTACCTCTCTCTATGGAGAAGATTTGAGGCACATACTGGGCAACAAAAATGAAACTGATTGTAAAGATGGCAACTCCAACAATCATGTCTATGCCTAATTTACCGGATGAGTCCATTATGATAATAATGAAATTAAACCTTATAAGCTTTTCTGGAATTTTTGATAGAATAAATCACAGGACGAGAACTGCAGCAGCAACCACAGTCGTGTAATCCTTAACCACAGCCTTCTCTGTAACGTTGAAGGTTCTTACAGGTTTTATTCCGAAAGCAGATTCGAGCATTAAGGCAGCCATTTCTTCTGAATAACTGCCAACATCCTCTTCATTACAGTAGCCGCTATATTCTGAAAGATAACCATTTAACGAAGGGTCTTCGGGAACTGCAGAACCAATGCTTGCAAAAATCTCCCTGCCTTCTTCATTACTCGTCTTCTTTGCCATTACACAGAAGACAATCTGTCCGGGGTTTAGCATGGAAACTCCCTTATCAACTCCAATCTCTTCACATCCCGGCGGATAAATGCTGCTGACTGTCACAAGATTGAACTTCTCGATTCCTGCATCCCTTAAAGCAAGCTCAAAACTAACAAGTTCATCTTCGTGTCTTCCAGTGCCTGAAGTAAAGAATATTTTTTTTGGGGTGAGAAGGTCATTCATGCTAATTCCCTGCTCTGAAATTCCATGTATTCCGGTAATTTTTGTATTTATTCTGTTCATGTTGATAACCTTCCTGTCAATACCTTTTTCGATATTTAAAGGTTTTTAGAAGAGACCCCAAGGATAGCCGGTTGGTTGGAGAGTATATAAGGGGTTGCAGGTTGAGGAAATTGAACAATCTATCCTTGGGGGTAAATTACTATCAATCAGCATACTTAAAAGTTTTTCCTTTTGCTGGTTTTGTTCATTATTCATCCCTTAATTTTATTGCTTAACCAGTTATCCACTTTCAGGGGTGCACCCCATTATCTAATCTCAACATTCATTTTTTTAAGAAATTCTTTTACTTCCTGAATGGGTACTTCTCTTCTGTGGAATATGCCTGCAGCAAGTGCTGCCTCGGCATAAGTTTTTGTAAAAACCTCATAAAAGTGCTCAACGCTTCCTGCCCCGCTTGAAGCAATCACGGGAATTCCAACATTGTTCCTTATATGGTTGATCAGTTCAATATCAAATCCCATATTTGTGCCATCCCTATCGATGCAGTTAAGCAGTATTTCTCCAGCACCAAGTTCTTCAACAGTTTTCGCTAACTGCAGAGCATCGACATCTCTGCCTTCTCTCCCTCCTTTTACTGTGCACTGATACCAGCAATATTCTTCTCCATTAGGTCCCTTTAGTACGGTCTTTATTGTGTTATGCTCTGTGTCGTCAGGGGAGTCAACATAAACCCTTCTGGGGTCTATGGATACTACAACTGCCTGATTTCCATAGACTCTTGATATCTGTTCTATTGAACTTTTGCCAGTTTTTTTGCCAGTTTTCAGGTACTCTTCCACCGCGTAAACAGCATCACTTCCAATTGAGATTTTGTCTGCTCCGGATCTAAAGTACTCGGATGCAACATCAAGGGCAGAATAATACTGCCCATCCGAATCAGTATATTCTCTGATTCCACCACCTATCGTGAGAGGAACAAATACATTCTCGGAGGTTAATCGCAACACCTCGAGCATAGGCTGGTCTTTCAGCGGAAAATCTCTGAATCCTGTAATATTCAGAAAAACGATTTCATCCGCACCTTCTTCAAAATATCTTTTTGCCAGTTCAACTGGCTTTCCGAGGTTTCTGACTATGCCTTTTTCCCTCACATCGTATTTATCGCCTTTTGTGACCACAAGGTCTCCTTCGTCATTTGTTCTTACATCGAGACAGGCAATAATTCTTTTAGCAAGTGTTGTCTTCTTCTGAGGCGGGATTGGAGAATCCGGTATCTCAAGGTTATCTGATTCAAGAAAGTTCTTCAGAATTCTCAAACCAGCCTCACCACTTTTCTCGGGATGAAATTGAACTGCTGCAACATTTCCCTTCTGAACTCCACTCAGGAACTCTTCACCGTAGTCTGTTGTTGTCAGTATCCACTCCTTGTTCTCACCAGATGGAACTGCATGGTATGAATGTACAAAATACAGCTTTTCTCCGTTATATCCTGAAAACAACTTTGAGTTCTTTTTGATTTTTATTCCATTCCAGCCGATTAATGGAACAGAAAGCGTTGCATTATCAAACCTCTTAACATATCCTTTCAGGATTCCCAATCCGGTAGTTCCGGGCGATTCTTCGCTCCCTTCGAAAAGAGTCTGCAATCCAAGACAGATTCCCAGAAAAGGCTTTCCGGAATTGATATATTTTTTAAGAGGTTCAATGTATCCATCCTTATCAAGTCTTGCCATGGCACTCCCGAAACTTCCAACTCCGGGAAATACGAGTTTCTCAGCGGTTATGATGTCTTCAGGGCTTGTCACATCTTTAACAGAGTAGCCAAGTTTTCTTATGGCGTTTCTTACGCTTCTTACATTTCCTGCTCCGTAGTCAAGCAATGTTATCATTTGATACCACTCAGAAAATTGGAAATAAATATTTAAGTTTTTAGTCCGAGTAAGTCTATGAAATACTCTCTACACTGTAGCCTGAGATTGCAGCGAATTCTTTTAGTTTTCACCGTTACAATTGCATTGATTCTATCATGTTGCAGTGAACACGCTCAAATCAGTGCTAAGGAAGCATATGCTATTTCCTGGCAGGAAATCAGTGTAAAATACCCGGACGCATATTTAATCAAACTGGAAGCTGGCTCATGGAGTACAGAAAGTGAGATTAAGGAAGGTAAGAGCGTTGACTGGTTTTTTTCATATCTATCGCCTGATAAAAAATTTTTGATTGATGGATACGCATCCGTTGATGGAAGTCAGATTACGCGAGCATACAATTACAAAAACATCGATTTGCAGAGCAGTCACTCTTCCTTATCAGACTGGAAGCTGGACAGTACTGATGCTTTCCACATTGCCAAGAGATTTGCATTGAGAAACGGGAAGGGAGGTTACATATGCACCAACATGGCTCTGACAGCTCCACCTCATTCTGACCCGCAATGGAAAGTGGTCTTTTACCCTCCTGAAGCTGGAAACGGCAGAATTGAAGTGTATATTGTCGCAATAAATGCGATAACTGCTGAGGTTATCCAGAGCAAAGAACAGGTGTTTGTATCATGAAAGGTGGATTATATGAAGGTATGTCAGGGCTGTTATGAGATCATTGCTGATGATGAGCCTGCTGTAAGGTGTCCCGGGTGTGGGAGATGGTATCACGTCTGGGCAAGGTGCCTTGAAATAAAACACACAGGCGAGCCCAATCCATGTATTCGATGCAAAAAGAGGTGCTACAATCATCGATTCTGTCCAAAGTGTGGTGAATTGATATTCTCTGTGTGTGATAAGTGTCTGTAAATCTATACATTTTAATTGTGTATTTACTGAATTAATTTTTTTAAAGTAAATTACAGGATAGAGAAACACAAAGTTTAATTATTTAGAATCTTCAGCAATCAAAATGCGGATTTCAGCTATGTTATTTGCATTAATACTGGTAGTATTATGTTTCTGTTCATGTATTGAAAAAAATGAGGTACATACATCTACGTTTTCTAAAGGAACTCCTCCTGAGTCTGCTTTACCCATGTTCGTTGAGAAGTACATCAGGGAGGAGTTTCTGCCTGCAGAATACCACATTATTAACCAGTCTGAGATTGAGAATCTCAAATATCCTACTCCATTTGGTAGAAGGTACGCAAGTCATTATGCTGCAAACTGGTCAACTGATGATGCTTATCTTAGGGCATACATAGGGTATGATAGAGTAACTGGAGATTTAATTGGTGGAGAGATAAGAATCTACATCAAAGACCCGAAGTTGAAAGGGAGATCTCTTGCGGAGAAGTTTCTTTCACATGTTCCTGAGGAGGGATGGAAGTCTGCTGGCCCTAAGGTTCTTGGGGTTGTGAAAAAATATGAAAGCGAGATATCTTCAGTAATCTGGAGCGAAGGAGTAATCTTTAAAAATAAAGTTTATCTTGAAGTAATCTCTATAAGCTGCTTGGATCCGGATTGTAGCTGTTATGTTTCTGAAAATCTGTTTGGCAAATACACAGAACTTGGAATAGTTATTGTTTACCTGTTTTTACCGAATAATCCATTTTACAATAATTTAGAGGAAATTCAAGAAGGAGGTCTGTTAGTCTGGGGAGATTCAGCCGGAGGATCGGATGAGGTTGGGCAGGTTTAAGTTGATTCTCCTTTTAATCTTTTTGGCAATTCAAATCAATACTGTCAAAGCTGATCTATTTTCTGGTGTTACAGTTTCCAATACAGAGATTTCGGTTTCTGCTGCAAATGGCTATCTTAAAGACCTTGTTTATCCTCTCGATTCAGGTAATACTTTCATTGAACCGCAGATAGATGATGAGGGATTGATTCGAGTAGCAGAAGCGTATACAATTCGGTGCGAATACGGGGGGAAAGAGTATCTTTTTGGATGGTTTTATGGGCGTTATGGTTTTGAAGAATGGCAAAAGAATGGATTGAGACTGGAATCTATCAGTTATGGTCCGTTGATAAGCTGATGTCTCCTGGTCAGTTAAAGCAGAAGAAACTGGAGAGCATGTAATAACTATCTACCTGCTCTCAGAGAATGCGGGGGATGTAGTGCTTCATAAGAAAAAGACGAGTGATTTATTAAGACAAGTTTTGAACAATGGGCAACAAAGGATTAAGAGGGGACTTTTTTGAGCAGATTATAACAGTCCGGTAGTTATGCAGTATCATACTAATTAATAGAAGTAGTGTATTTAGTTCTCTCATTTACCATCCCGATTATTGTCTTCTGCTTTCTCTCCTCTCTTTTTTGATTGTCATTGCACCATAGATAGCTTAAGAAACCAAAGAATTGTGAAAATTACGAGAAATGCAACACATCCAAGATTTTACAGATTCCTTTAAATGCTTCTTGTAAATGTCTTTTGTTGCTGTTTTTTATCAGTTTTTTAACATCTTCTCCCTTTTCTCTGAGAAACATCTTGATTATTTTATCATCTGGTTCTATTCCTTCATTGTATTTCAGCCTTATTAACCTGCTAATTTCTTCGTTTATATCTTTTTTGTCCCCTTGAATCGATATGAAGATCTCAATATCTCTTGAACCGAATTTTCCTCTCAATTGGAATGCTTTATCCTCGATTAAAGTAATGATTTCAATAATTTGTATTCGCACTTCGTTTTCCAAGTACATTTTATCTTTGTTAAAATCCTCGTAATACTCCTTATCGTAGAGAACGAGAAATTTACAGTATCCTTTTCCAGCATAAGTTCGTATTGCATTATAAACAGATTGACCCGATAGTCTGACAGGTTTTTCCTTCATTTTTAATTTTAAGTAGGACAATGGTGCTTTAGGAAACCACAATGTTCTTCTTCCATCATATTTTTCTCCAAGAGCTCTCAAAACGTCAAATTCTCTCTTCCCATCACCGGTTAAAACTATGAAGTCAGGTTTTTGATCTGCTTCTCTGATGACATGCATAACTTCACCTTAATTGCAAAACCTTTGATACAATTCTTGGATCCTGATTTGCAATTATTAAATCCTCAAGTTCGTCAAAACTGAGTTTTTCGTAAACTAAAACGTCATCATCCATTTTTTCAAGCAGCAGAACTGTCACATCTTCTGTATTGACGTTCTTACCATCTTTCATGTCTATAAGTTCATATAAAACATCTATACTGTGTGTGGAGATCACAACCTGCCAGTCTTTCTTAATTAACCAGTTAAGCAGGATTTCTATGAGAGATGGATGGGCAGAAGATTCAAAGTCATCCCATATAACTAATTTTGGTTTTAAAGTCTCTAAGATGAGCATTATCTTGATGGCTTTTTCGATGCCATCTCCGAGATCTGAGAGTTTTATGTAAAAAACCTTATCTGGAAGTTCTTTTCTTACACTCAAAGTTTCAACGATAACTTCCGTAAATTTTTCATGGATACAGTTGCTGACAGCCCTTGCCACACTTAAGTTTGCACCAATCTTGTTTATTTTATCCCTGAAATTTTCATTAATTATAAGATTCTCAATTTTTCTCATAAAATCAGTGCTGTTAGGGATGAAAAACACACAATTCTGAATCTCTTCTTTATTCATTTTCATAAGCTCTGCAAGCTTACCTACTGGTTCTCCAAATTCCTTCTCATCGATAAATAAGTCTGGAGATTTTTCGTCACGTATATTTATCCTAACATTTCTTGTGATATCTTTACTGCAACTCAAGTATTCTAATTTTGCAGTTCCAGAATATCCATATACTAATGGCTTACCACTGTGAAGGTCTTTAACAAAGGTGTATTTGGAGGTTTTCCTGAATGGATCGTTAATATCGGGATCAGGTAAAAAAGATAACGCCTCAAGTATTGTCGACTTCCCCGAGCAGTTTCTTCCAACCAAAACAGTAAATTTTGAAAATTTTATTGGCTCTTTACAACGTTTTATACCTCTAAATTCTTCAATATTTAGCTGGGAGACGAACAGGCAATTATTCATGTAAATTCGTATAAGGTCGGCATATAAATAGTTTACAGAAAAGATACACAATGGGTTCTGAAATTGGAGTTATGCTTGAATCCATTTTTCAGTAAATTTAAATCCTAAAGATTAACTTCTATCTGAGTAACACAATAAATGAATAGATGAATTACAAGGAAAAACAAACAAAAATCATTTTTAAACTCACCGTAATCTGTTGCCTATGTCTTCAATCTCGATAGCAATTCCATCTTCATCATTGATGAATGAGGGTGATGAGAAAATCAAAACATATAAAGTTGGTCAGATAGCGAGAGCTCTGGCAGTTTTTCGGATAGACGATGTATACGTCTATAATGATCCAAAACTTGATGAATCAAAGTTTATCATAGAAATTCTTGAATACCTCAACACTCCACAGTATCTTCGAAAAACTCTCTTTCCATTGAAGGGTGAGTTGAAGTATGCCGGAGTTTTACCACCGTTGCAGATACCATCTCATCGAGCAAAACATTTAAAAATCGGAGAGGTGAGGGAAGGGGTTGTAAGAAAGGTCACTGATGGTAAGGCGTGGGTGGATATAGGTGCTGACGCCCTGGCACTCATGAACTCTAAAAGCGAGATGGGTGCCCGTCTGGCCGTCAGGGTCTGTTCGAAGAAGCCGTTGGTCGTTGAAGAAACCAAACCCCTGGATTACTGGGGATATGAAGTAAAGGAAGCCAGTTTAGAAGAACTCCTCAGCGATGACAGAGCTGTAATAGCTTCAAGAAAATGTAAAACTCCGGAATATCGTTCCATCAGTGCGAAAATCAGAAATGGAATACTCGTAATATTCGGGAATCCTGAAGAAGGTGTCCATAGAATTGCACAGAGACTCAGGGTAAAGATAGAAGCAGAATGCTGGAACATGGTACCTGCGCAGGGTACTGAGACTGTAAGGCTTGAAGAAGCAATATTTGCAAGTCTTGCGGTTATAAATTTCATTAAACAGGAGTGAGTAAGAAGGTGAGTTAAGATGAAAACACACAGGCCAAGAAGAGGGTCAATGGGATTTTCTCCAAGAAAGAGAGCAGCCAGCATCATCCCAAAATTCAAAAGCTGGCCAGAATATGATGGAGAACCTAAGTTACTTGATTTTGCCGGTTATAAAGCCGGGATGACGCATGTTGTGATGATTGACGACAGGAAAAATTCCCTCTCTTATGGAGAGGAAATTGTAATACCCGTTACTGTTCTGGAAGTACCTCCTGTTAAAATTGCAGGAATCAGAGTGTATAAGAAAACTCAGTATGGTCTGCAAATTGCTGGTGAGGTCTGGAGTGATAAACTTGATGAGAAACTTGGAAAAAGGATAAGATTGCCCGGAAAATCCGGGGATGTAAGTAAACTTAAGAGTATTGAAAATATAGCTGAGGTAAGAGTTATTGTTTATACTCAACCATATAAAATCCCGAGCATTCCGAAAAAAGTTCCTGATCTCATGGAAGTTAAGGTTGGAGGCAGCATTGAAGAAGCTCTGGATTATGCACTTTCAAAACTCGGTTCTGAAATCAGCATTACAGAGGTATTCAAGGAAGGAACGCTCGTTGATGTAGCCTCAATAACTAAGGGAAAGGGGCTTCAGGGTGTTGTAAAGAGATGGGGCGTTATCTCATTGAACGAGAAGTATGCAAGAAGCAGTAAAGGAAGAAGAATTGGTTGCCTTGGTCCATGGAATCCTCACCACATACGACCAACAGTTCCTCAGGCAGGGCAGATGGGTTTCCATCACAGGACAGAATACAATAAAAGAATTCTGAAGATAGGGGGCAATGGAGAGGAGGTAACACCAAATGGTGGATTTGTTAATTATGGTGTGGTGAGAAACGATTATGTCCTGATTTCTGGAAGCGTTCCCGGACCTGTAAAGAGACTTGTCAGAGTTAGAGATGCTATAAGACCTTTAAAAGCTAAATTTGAAGGAATAAATCTGCTGTATGTCAGCAATTCTTCAAAACAGGGCAGGTGATTAATATGAAAGCTAAAGTTCTTAGTGTGGATGGGAAGAAAAAGAAGGAAATCAAGCTTCCATCGGTTTTTGAGGAAGAATTCAGACCCGATATCATCAGGAAGGCTGTTCATTCAATCCAGAGTCACAGGAGACAACCGTATGGTGTAAATCCTCTTTCCGGCATCAATTATTCTGCAGAGAACTGGGGTCCGGGGAGAGGTGTTGCAAGACTTCCAAGATTGAAGAGTGGAGGAAGAAGAGCAGCAAAGGTTCCACAGGCAGTTAAGGGCAGACAGGCACATCCTCCTAAGGTGCAGAAAAAGTGGGACGAGAAGATCAACAGGAAAGAGATGAAAAAGGCTTTGCGCTCAGCTATTGCCGCAACCTCCTCAGCTGAAATAGTAGCCAGTAGAAATCACATTTTTGAAGGCGACCTGCCCAAAATTATTGTTGATGATGCCCAGTCAATCTCAAAAACAAGAGAATTGATTGATTTGATGAAGTCAATTGGAGTTTATTCCGATATTGAGAGGGCAAAAGAGAGAAAGAGAAAGAGAGCAGGCAAAGGAAAGATGAGAGGCAGGAGATATAAACGAAAGAAAAGCGTTCTGCTCGTTGTTGGTGATGATAACGGAATTTTGAAGGCTGCAAATAACCTTCCCGGTGTGGACGCTGTAAATGTTAAGGACTTGAATGTAGAATTGCTTGCTCCCGGAACCCATCCCGGAAGATTGACAGTCTGGACAAAATCTGCTATCGAGTATCTGGAGGGGTGGTTATGATTAAATACTTCATAGTAACTGAAAAAACCACTGCAGAGCTTGAAAAAAATATACTCACAGCAGTGGTGGATATCCGTGCGAAAAAACCTGAAATAAAAAGAGAAATTGAACGAAAATTCGATGTGAAGGTGGATAAGGTGAATGTCTCGATAACTCCCAGAGGAGAGAAAAAAGCATACATTAAGATCGATCCAGAGTATTCTGCCGAAGAAATCCTTGCCAATCTTGGAGTATTTTGAGGTGATATAAATGGGTAAGCGTATAACAGCACAGGTGAGAGGAAAAGGAACTCCAACTCATAAAGCACCGTCCCATAAATTTAAAGCTGATATAAGACATCTTAAAATTACTGATGAGGTTATAAAATCAAAGATTATTGATATCGAGCATGATACAGCTAGAAACGCTCCAATCGCCCTTGTTGAAATACCTGAAGGAAAGTCATACATCATCGCAACTGAGGGAATGGGTGTAGGAGATATTATAGAATCGGGCGGTAAAGCATCAATATCGGCCGGGAACAGTAGTTATCTGAAAAACATTCCTGAAGGGACGCCTGTATGTAATATAGAATCCCAGCCGGGAGATGGCGGTAAGTTTGCAAGGTCGAGCGGTACCTTTGGTCTCGTCATTGCCCATGAAGAAAAGAGAACACTTGTTCAGATGCCTTCCGGGCAGCTAAAATGGTTCCATCCAAAATGCAGGGCAACGATAGGAATTGTTGCCGGTGGCGGGAGAACTGACAAGCCGTTTGTGAAGGCTGGCAAAAAGTATCACAAAATGAAGAGTAAAGCATCCAAATATCCAAAGGTCAGGGGTGTTGCCATGTGTGCTGTCTACCATCCTTTTGGTGGGGGGAAGCATCAGCATACTGGTAAGCCCAAAACAGTAAGCAGGAACGCTCCACCCGGCAGAAAAGTCGGAAGTATATCTGCAAGGAGGACAGGAGGCAGATAACCATGGCATTAAAAAGTAAAGTTGTCAGACCCAGAGATTTCAGGTTGAGAGGCCATACTCTCGAGGAACTCCAGAAAATGAGTCTTGATGAGCTCGCAAAGCTCCTCCCTTCAAGGGAGAGAAGAAAACTAAAGAGGGGATTCACGCAGGAAGAAGAAAAAATTCTGAAGAAATTGAGAAGGAACAATACTGTAAAAACTCATTGCAGGGACATGATTATTTTGCCTGAAATGGTTGGAAAAGTCATTCAGGTGTATAACGGTAAGGAATTCGTCAGAATTGAAGTAAAGCCCGAAATGATAGGTCATAGATTTGGAGAGTTTGCGATTACACGAACATTTTTGAAACACAGTGGTCCAGGAGTCGGAGCTACAAGAAGCAGCAAGTATGTACCACTCAAGTAGGTGATAAAATGGCAAGAATTGATTATTCTTTCAAACCAGAGGATGAAACAAGGATTGCAAAGGCAATGGGGTATGAGATGTCAATCAGCTTCAAGCATGCAGTTGAAATCTGCTCAGCTCTGAAGGGCAAGAAAATTGAGGATGCTATGAAGTATCTTGAAGAAGTAATAGAATTGAAACAGCCAGTCCCGTTCAGGAATCACAAGAAGAAAGTTGCACATAAGAAGCTTGATGGCTGGTATGCCGGCAGGTATCCCCAGAAGGCTGCCAGACACATTCTGAAGGTTTTGAGAAATCTGGATGCGAATGCTGAATATAAAGGGCTGGAGAAGGAAGACCTTGTAATCGTTCATGCGCAGGCAAAAAAGGGAAGAATTCTGAAGAGGTACATGCCAAGGGCATACGGAAGGGCAACTCCCAAGTTCAGAATTTTAACAACAGTCGAATTCATTGCAGAGGTACGGTGAGAGAATGGCTGTAGAAAGAAAGTTTGTCGAAGAGAGGATTAAAAAGCTTCGTGTAAAGGAATGGATGATTCAGGAAGTCAGAAATGCTGGATTCGGTGGAGTTGACATCACAAGAACTCCTCTTGGAACACAGGTAACACTTTTTGTTGAAAGACCCGGTCTTGTAATTGGAAAAGGTGGAAGGAGAATAAGAATGCTCACGGAGAAGCTGAAAGAATTTGGAATAGAGAATCCACAGGTCAGTGTGGATGAGATTGAAAAACCTGAATTTAACGCTCAATTAATGGCTTCACTTCTTGCCCGTGCCCTTGAGAGAGGATGGTATTTCAGAAAAGCTGGATATAGATTTCTTTACAGAATAATGGAAGCTGGAGCAAAAGGATGCGAAATTGAGATTAGTGGTAAGCTTACGAGTGAGAGGGCAAGAACTGAAAAATTTGTTGATGGGACAATGGTTCATACCGGTGATCCCGCGTTCAATCTTGTAAATAAAGGCTTTGACGTCGCTGTTAAGAAACTTGGAGTTCTGGGGGTTTCTATCAGGATTATTCCGTCAGATACATTGCTTCCGGATGAATTTATGGTTAAAGAACTTCAGCCTGAAAAAGTTGAAGCTGAGGATGAGAAAGAAGCAATAACTGAAGCAGATGTTGAAGAAGAGTCGAAGGTAGAAACAGTTGAAGAAACAGAGGGAGTAGCTGGAGGAAAGGAAAATGAAGATGAAGGAAATACGTGAAATGAATAGGGAAGAGATCGTTAAAAAGCTCTCAGACTTTGAAAATGAGCTGTTGAGACTCAGAACACTCGTCAAATCTGGTGGGGCTGTGGAGAATCCCGGACAGATAAAAGTAATTCGTAAAGATATTGCAAGGCTTAAAACTGCTTTAAAGGAGCTTTAGAATGAAGAACAGAAGTAAAAGCATAAAATCCGGTATAAAACCTGAATACGTGATTGCCCATGAATGGATTGGGCTGAAAGTCTCTGTTAAAGAAAGTCCAAACAAATCTGAAGTTGGAATATGTGGAGAAGTAGTTGATGAAACCATGAATACTTTCCTGATAAAAACCAAAAAAAGCCTGAAAAAGGTTGCAAAAAAGAACAGGGTTTTTGGTGTTAATTTTCAGGAAAAAAATTTGAGAATTAACGGTAATTACTTATGTTTCAGACCTGAGGACAGGATAAAAAGAGGAATAATCCTTCTCAGAAAGGCAAAGAGGTGATGTATTTGAGAGATATCGGTATTGATGTTAAACCACCTGAAAAGGAATGTAAAGATGATATGTGTCCATTTCACGGTAAATTACCTGTAAGGGGACAGGTTTTCAAGGGAAAAGTTGTAAGAACGTATAAGAAGTCCGCTGTTGTTGAAAAAGAGATGTTAAGGCGGATTCCAAAATATGAAAGATACCTGAAAAAGAAGTCAAAAATCCATGCCCATAACCCACGCTGTATTAATGCAAAACCCGGAGAAATGGTAACAATAGCAGAATGCAGACCACTCAGTAAAACAAAATCATTTGTAATCGTGGAGAGGATTGGAGATGAAGGGAGTCAAGGGTAATATTACCAAATCACTACCAAAAGGAGCAAGATTATTCTGCACAGATAATACAGGTGCAAGAGAACTGGAAATTATCGCAGTAAAGGGTTACAAAGGAGTTAAGAGAAGGTATCCGGAAGCAAGAGTAGGCGATATCGTTGTTGTCTCGGTGAAGAAAGGAACACCTGATGTCAGAAAGCAAATACAGTTTGCAGTGATTGTGAGACAGAGAAGAGAGTTCAGAAGAGCTGATGGGACAAGAGTAAAGTTTGAAGACAACGCAGCGGTCATTACTGACGAAAAAGGAAATCCAAAGGGTTCAGAAATCCGTGGAGTTGTGGCAAAGGAAGCTGCAGAAAGATTTGGGAAAATAGGTTCAATTGCATCTTCAATAGTGTGAGGTGTTTAAGATGATACCAAAATCAGTTTCACCAAAGAAACAGAGAAGGTGGCGGTTCAAAACCTCAAATCTTCATGAAAGACATCGCCTGCTTAAAGCAACTCTTTCAAAAGACCTCAGAAAGAAATATGGAAAGAGAAGCTTGAGAATCAGGAAAGGTGATAAAGTAAGAATCATGAGAGGTAATTTTACGGGTCATGAAGGTAAGGTGACTGATGTGGATATGAAGAATCTTGTGATAAAAGTTGATGGAGCAAATGTGAAAAAAGTTGATGGTACAGAAGTAGCGGTGATAATACAGCCATCAAATGTTATGATTATCGACATCAAAGTAGATGACGTGAGAAAGAAAATTCTTGAGAGGTGAAATAAATGCATCAAAAAAGACTTTCAGCTCCTAAGACAATTAAAATCCAGCGAAAAACCAAAAAATGGGTAGTCAGAACTTCCCCGGGACCCCATAATAAGGAGGCAGTCCCTCTTCTTGTTATAGTCAGAGACTTTCTTGAGATGGCTGATACTGCAAGGGAGGCTAAGAGAATAATTGCCAGTGGAGCGGTTCTTGTTGACGGAGTCAGGCGAAAAGATTACCGTTTTCCTCTTGGTTTGTTTGATGTCATCAGCATTCCAGAATTGAAGAAGAGTTACAGGATTCTATTCGATGATCAGGGCAGGTATATTCCCAAAGAGATAGACGATGATAAACTCAAACTCTATAAAATAACCGGAAAAACAATAGTCAGGGGTGGAAAAGAACAGCTAAATCTCTTTGATGGAACAAATATTTTCGCCTCTGGATTTGGAGTTAAGGACAGCATTTTAATGGAATTACCGGAGAAAAAAATAGTCAATCATCTTAAATTCGAAGAAGGAGTGCTGGTCATGATTACAGGCGGTACCCATGCAGGTGAGATGGGTAAACTGAAGAAACACAGGATAATGAGAGGTGCAGCCCCAAATCTTGTCACGATTGAGGGAGATAGAAAGGAATATACGACGATTGAGGATTATGTTTTTGTTGTTGGTAAAGACAAACCCGTAATTGATCTGGGAGTGTGATTTATGGCTGAACAGACAAATCCAATGAGAGAACTGCTGCTTGACAAGGTTGTCGTTAATCTGTGCGTGGGCGAGAGTGGAGAGAGACATAAAAAAGCTCTGACAGTTATTGAGCAGCTTACAGGTCAGAGACCAACGGTAACGTATTCCGAGAAGACAATCAAGAACTTCGGAATAAGAAAAGGCGAAGCAATCGGTGGAAAGGTAACCCTCAGAGGGGAAAACGCAATGGAATTTCTTAAAAGAGCTCTCGTGGTTAAAGAAAATAAACTGAAGAAGAGGCAAGTTGGGAACGGAGAGTTCTCATTCGGAATTGAAGAGCACATTGACCTCCCGGGTGTTACGTACGACCCTGATATAGGCATGTACGGGATGGATGTGAGCGTTTTACTTAAAAGAAAGGGTTTTCGCGTAAATAGAAGAAAAATTGCAAAAAGCAAGATTGGTAAAAATCATCGAATCACCAGAGATGAGACAGTTGATTTTTTAAGAACTCTTGGTGTGGAGGTTGAATAAAATGACCAGAAAATTTGGAAGAGCGGCAAATGAGTGCAGAAGATGTGGCAGGAAAAACGGTCTTGTAAGACGTTATGGAATATACATGTGCAGACAGTGTTTCAGAGAAATAGCACTCGAGCTTGGTTTCAGGAAGAACTGGTGATATCATGCTCAATGACAATCTGTCAAATGCAATGACCGCAATTAAAAATGCTGAGAGAAGTGGCCACAGCGTCTGCGAAGTCAAAGCTTCAAAGTTAATAGGAAACGTGCTGAGAGTGTTCAAAGATTATGGTTATATCAGGGGTTTCGAATATATTGACGATAAGAGGGGGGCAACTTACAGAATAGAATTATCCGGTAGAATAAATGATTGTGGGGCTGTTAGGCCAAGATTTTCAGTTAAGAAGGCAGAGTTCGAGAAATTTGAGAAGCGTTACCTCCCGGCAAGAGATTTTGGAATAATGGTGGTATCAACGGTCGACGGAGTAATGTCGCAGAGGGAAGCACTTGAGAGGGGATTGAGTGGAATCCTTCTTGCTTACGTTTACTGAGGTGTAAAAGATGATCGAATGGGTAGTGAAGGTTCCAGAAGATGTTGAAGTGAAGATTGAAGGAGATACCGTCTCAGGATACACTATCACTGCAAAGGGTCCAAAGGGGGAAAATTCCCGGAATTTGAAGTTCAGAGGGATGTATATTGTGAAAGAAGATGACAGTATAAGGGTTTATGCAGAGCAGGAGAAGAAGTTAAAGCCGATGGTGAGGACATTTGCAGCCCATATTAATAACCTGATAAAAGGGGTTAATGAAGGTTTTGAATATAAATTAAAAATCCTGTATTCACATTTTCCGATAAAAGTCAGAGTGGAAGGCAAAGAAGTAATAATTGAGAATTTCCTCGGTGAAAAATATCCGAGGAGATCAAAAATTGCAGGCAGAGCGGAAGTTAGGGTAAAGGGAAATGAAGTAATTGTTTCTGGAGTTGATAAAGAGGAATGCGGGCAGACTGCCGCAAACCTTGAGCAGACAACTAAAGTAAAGAATCTTGACCCCCGTGTGTTTCAGGATGGGATTTACATTGTTGAAGGGTGATATCATGGAAAGTAATTCACGCTTATTGAAGCTCAGAAGGAGACAGAAGGCAAGAAAACCTGAATTCAGAAGGTACGAGGCTCATAAAAAATTGAGATTAAGAGATAAGAGCTGGAGAAGGCCCAGGGGGAGGCACAGTAAATTGAGAACAAGATATGGTGGCAGAAAGGTTGTTATGGCAGGCTATGGCAGTCCAAAAGAGGTCAGATTTTTACATCCAAGTGGCTTTGAAGATGTTCTTGTCCACAGCCCTGCTGAACTTGAATTGATAGACGGGAATAAGCAGGCAGTCAGGATCGCATCAAGAGTTGGATTGAAAAAGAGACTGCTTATCGAAGACAGGGCTAAAGAAATGGGTCTGAAAGTTCTTAACCCTGTACAGAGGTGATTTAGATGGATTTACGCTTACAGAAAAGAATGGCTGCAGAAATACTGAAATGCGGTGTGAATAGAGTCTGGGTCGACCCTGATGCAATTGAGGATGTGGCGTCTGCAGCAACCAAAGAAGATGTCAGAGGCTTGATTGGAGAGTCAATCAAAAGAAAACCTGTGAGGGGAATCAGCCGTGCAAGAATAAACAAAAAAAGAATCCAGAAATCTAAAGGAAGGAGAAAAGGACATGGTTCAAGAAAAGGAAAGAAGGGCGCAAGAATGCCATCGAAGAGATTGTGGATAATAAGAATCAGAGCATTGAGAAGGAGACTGAAGTATCTGAGAGATTCAGAGATGATAGACAGACGAGCATACAGAATCCTCTACAGAAAGGCAAAAGGTGGAGAATTCAGAAATGTTGCTCATCTGAATGTCTATCTGGAGGCACAGAATTTGATTTCTACCCCTGAGGGTTCCGCCGGAAGGTAAGGTGATTGAAATGGCTAAAGGTCCAAGGTATAGAGTCGGTTTCAGAAGAAGAAGAGAAGGAAAGACGAATTACGCTAAAAGATTAAAGTTACTTGTTTCCAGAAGACCGAGATTTGTTATAAGAATCACAAACAGGAGAGTTATTGCCCAGATTATTGAGTATCAGACAGATGGTGATGAAATAATTCTTTCAGTTGATTCGTCAATGTTGAGAGATTCTGGATGGAAAGGAGACCTCAACAATACCCCAGCAGCCTATCTGACTGGGCTTCTTGCAGGAAAGAAAGCAGTTGAGAAGGGAATAAATGAAGCGGTGCTGGATATTGGCCTCAAGTCGCCCGTGAGGGGTTCAAGAGTCTTTGCAGTCCTGAAAGGAGCGGTAGATAGCGGCCTTAACGTTCCTCACAACCCGGATGTGTTTCCGGACGAATCAAGAATTCGAGGCGAGCATATCGCAGGATATTATGGGTCTGCTGCAGAAAGGTTTTCAGAATATGAAAAGAGAAATCTCAAACCCTCAGATTTGCCGGGACATTTTGATGAAATAAAAGCAAATATTACAGGTTAAGGTGATTGAATGGTTCAGGAATGGATTCCAAAAACAAAGCTTGGAAAACTGGTTGCAGAAGAAAAGATAACAACCATAGACGAGGCTGTTGCCAGTGGCTTACCTCTAAAAGAGCCTGAAATAATTGATGTTCTTCTTCCCGACCTCGATGACGAGGTGCTTGAGATATCCATGGTTCAGAGGATGACCGATAGTGGTAGAAGAACAAAATTCAGGGTAACTGCGGTTGTAGGAAATAAAGATGGATACGTTGGTGTCGGCACAGGAAAAGCGACTCAGGTCGCTCCAGCAATCCAGAAGGCTATAAACGATGCAAAATTAAATATTTTCAGAGTCGAGAGGGGATGCGGCTCGTGGGAGNGTGGATGCGGGGGACTTCACAGCATACCGTTTAAGGTAAAGGGAAATTCTGGTAGTGTCAGAATCACACTTGTTCCGGGCCCAAAAGGTCTTGGACTTGTTGCGGGAGATATTGGAAAAAAGGTTCTTGACCTTGCTGGAGTTAAAGATGTATGGACTTTCACAACCGGAAATACAAGGTCAACAATCAACTTTGCTCGAGCAATGTATGATGCACTGAAGAAGACGATGTACATCAAGAGGTGATAAAGATGTTTGCTGTCATAAGACTGAGAGGGGAAGTTGGAGTCAGTAAAAAGATAAAGGATACTCTTGCCATGTTAAGACTTCATAAAATCAATCATTGTGTTCTTGTCCCAGATACCCCGGATTACAGAGGCATGTTGCAGATTGTTAAGGATTATGTCGCTTTCGGTGAAATAAATCCTGAAATTTTAAGCAATCTACTTAAAAAAAGGGGCAGGCTTACCGGAAATAAGCCTCTGACAGAAGAGTATATAAAAGAGAGAGGTTTCAAGTCAGTGGAAGAGCTATCAAAATCAATTATTGATGGTAAGATATCATTTAAAGATTTGCCTGATTTAAAACCCGTTTTAAGGTTGC
>MTMJ01000100.1 GCA_002010045.1 Archaeoglobus sp. JdFR-22
GTAGTTTTTACCAGCTAGCTCAGAGAATCAGTTTTGCGGAGAAGTGGGTTAAGGAATTTTTGAATTTTGGTTAAGTAAGTTATGTCAAATACTATAATCTACCAAGTTTCTCAAGAGAGTAGTTTATGGAATCATTCATATCAAAAATACCGACAAATTTCGAAGATATGTCTGAGAGTGTTCTCTCAAATTTCAATCTCCTCTTTATTCTTCTCTCAGCTTCTCTTCTCTCAGTTACATCTTTGAAGACGAGAACCCCTCCAATTTTGTTATTCATGTCGTCAATAATTGGTGCCGCACTATCATCAATCGGAATCTCTCTGCCATCTCTGGTGATGAGAAGAATGTCTTCTGCGGTGACAACTTCACCGTTCTTGAGAGACTGAATTAACGGGTTCTCAACTGAGTTATCTGAATTCTCGTATCTGATTTTGAAAACCTCTTGGATGTTCTTACCGGCTGCTTCATCCTCGCTCCATCCTGTCAGCTGGACTGCAACAGGGTTCATATATGTGATTATTCCTTTCGTGTCAGTTGCAATTACAGCATCCCCGATGCTTCTGAGAGTTGTGGAGAACCATTTTCTGCTCTCCTCCAGCTTCATCTCCATTTTGTGCCTGTAAAGAGCAATTTCGATGCTGGTTCTGAGTTCCCTCTCTTCAAAAGGTTTGAGTATGTAGCCGAATGGCTCGGTAATCTTTGCCCGTCTCAGTGTTGTCTCGTCTGAATATGCAGTAAGGTATATAACAGGAATGCGATAACGGGAACGTATTATTTCAGCTGCCTGAATTCCATCCATTTTTCCCTTCAGCATTATATCCATCAATACGAGGTCTGGCTTGTTTTTATCAACAAACTTAATCGCCTCCTCTCCTGAAACTGCGATTCCAAGAGGTTTATAGCCCAATTCTGTAAGCATGTTCCTTACATCCATTGCAACAATGCCTTCATCTTCAACAATCAGAATGCCGATTTTTTTCATAACATCACCTACCTGATTCGGGTGAAAATAGAATCTCAAACTTTGTTCCTCCCTCTTTATAGAGCTGAATTTCTCCATTCAACTGCTTTGTAAGACTTACAACAAGCTGCAAACCGAGAGTTTCTGTGGTATCTAAATCGAGGTTTTCTGGAAAACCGATTCCATTATCTGAAACAGTTAGCTTAAGCTTGCCATTATGACTTTCCTTTAGCCCTACAATCAGTTCTCCCTCTTTTCCATCTGGAAAAGCATGCTGAAGAGAGTTGGATATGAGTTCATTTATAATGAGGCTGCACGGAATTGCCGTGTCAATATTCATTTCAATATTGTCAACATCAACTTTCAACCTGATTTTTCTCGAAATGGACTCGTATGAATGGAGGAGGTGAGAAATAAGGCTTTGTAGATATTCCATAAAGTTAATTCTTGTTAAACTATCTGAACCATACAGTTTCTCATGCACAAGCGCCATCGATTTTATACGATTCTGACTGTCTTTCAAAGCTGAAATAATTTTATCATCACTGATGAATCTGGTTTGAAGGTTAATCAAACTCGAAATTATCTGAAGGTTGTTTTTCACCCGATGGTGAATTTCCTTCAATAAAGCCTCTTTTTCTCTCAATGCAGCCTCGATTTTCTCTTCAGCCTTTTTTCGCTCGGTTACATCTGTAACAAAGTTAAGAACCGCTGGTTTCCCTTCCCAGTTGATAAGCACTGCGTTCGTTTCGACCCATCTGACTTCCCCATTCCTGTTGGTTATCCTGAATGAGTATTTCCCCGGCAGTTTAACTCCCTTCAGTCTTTCATAATGTCTATTAATAACCACCTCTATATCATCATGGTGTATCAGCTTCTCTATACTGGTGCCAAGCAATTCTTCTCTGGAATAACCGGCTGTTTCAGCAGCTTTATCATTAACAAAACAGAATTTCGCATCCTGAACAATTACAATACCCTCATTTGCATTCTCAACAACGAGTCTGTACTTCTCCTCGCTTTCTTTCAACGCAATCTCTGCTGTCTTACGCTCTGTTATGTCTTTAAAGTTCTCAACTATCCCCACCACGTTTCCATACATGTCTCGATATGGTGTTGCCGTGACAATACATGAAATCTGTTTTCCATCTCTTGTTTCTTTGACAGCATCCACTTCTACTCTTTCTTCTCCCGCAAGTATTCGGGTGAGTGGACAGTCAGGTGTTTGGCAGACTTCTCCTCTAAAAATCTCATAACATTTTTTATTTTTTGCTTCTTCTTTACTTACACCAGTCATGGATGAAAATGTATCGTTAATCCTGAGAACGTTGAAGTCTTTATCAACTATCCGCATTCCATCTGCTGCTGTATTGAATATCTGGTTAAGCTCTGAATGCGCCAAGGATGTTGCCTCTCTGGATTTTCTCTGGAGATTAACAGAGCGCTGTGCATAAAAACTGAAAAAGAGAATCGTGGATACAATAACAGAACGCATCCACAGTTCATGTTTACTCGGATAAAAAAGTTGACCTGAGAGTGTACCTTCGTTGAAAACGTAAACGTGGAATACAGATTCAATAATCCAGTAAACTGAAGCGAGGATTACGCCACCCCATAATACTCTGAATTTTCTGGAGAAATTATTATCTCTGGATGCACTCCTTTCCATTGTAATCCTCCGTTTTTTTCAAAAATAAAAAATTCATCCTGTCGCTACAGCGGGTTAATTCATTAGCTTAATAAAATCACATTATTATTACTATAAATAATTTTTTTCTTTAATTTATTTTATTAAACTGAGTTATGAAATAAAAATCTCAACTGAAGTAAATCTTTCACATAATTTGCATCTCTTTGCTGATGATGGTGTTGTTAAGGCAATTTAAATCATGCAGCAACAGCTTCTTTAACTTCTTCTACCTTCTCTTCAGCCTTTGATGGTTCTTTAAGGAGTTCAATCTTTTTAATCTCGACCCTTCTCAGAGGATAAATCTTCTTGGCGTTCTTGTAAATTTCCGAGGGTATTTTACCGAGAACACACTCCTGAAGGAACTGAACAAAGTTTTTGTCAGCAGACTGAAGTACTATATCTCGCATTATCGCCCGTATCGCCTTCTTCTGGGACGTCCTGCATCTCTTAATTGTGAATGTCACGGGTTTTACTCTGAGAACATACCCATCTGAAGTTGTGATGTCAATAACATCTTCGATTTTACTCGTTCTCCTTCTTGTAAGGCTATTCATGTAGTCTCTCGTTAGCTCAAATCTGTAAAATTTAGTGTATGCATTCTCACCAGCAACCTTAGTAACTCTGAAAATCAGCTTTTTGTACGGGTTCTGATTGGAGTAGTCATTTGTAAGTTCTGCAAGCGTTATTTCGACACTTCTATTAAGCAACTTGCTCTCATCATCTGCTGGCGTCATTCCAACTTCAGCCATTCCAAAATACTCGGGAGCTATTAAATTAAACCATTTCTTTAACGTCCATTTATCCTTAACTCTTGATGTTCTTTTTCGTGCCAAATATATCCCTCCATCTTTTGAATCTGGAAGTAAAAATCTCAAATGAGATTCAGATGCAACATTGAATAATGAATCAATTAATAAAACTTTTGTCCACAGACATTAATCGCCAGTCTATAGCCTGCCTTCAGTAATTCTGATACCTGCATTTCCCAGAGTATATGGGATTGGTGTCTCCCTGTGGAAGGTGAACGGGAGATTGTGAACCATTATGTATCTTCTCTTTACATTTGACTCGAATTTAGTTATGAGCTCGATAAAACCTGAAGTTATATGCCTTAAAATTTTCATCAATTTATCATCTATCGAAAAATCGGTTATCAGCAGTGTTGTGTAGTTTGAATTCCTCGATTCGACTATAAATGCCTCAGTAAAACGAATCAAACCCCGATATTCTGCGTGAAAGTTGAGAGCAATGGATGCCCATGAATCAATGACAAGTCTTCCCCCGGTTCCAAGCATCTGCCGTGCATCACTTATTGCTTTAGCGATTGAATTCAAGTCTCTCGGGTCTTTTATCACAAATTTTTCATTACTCGAAGCACCAAGTCTCTTTCCGCTGACCCCATCTATTATTACCAATTTATCGCTATTCTCGTATTGACCGGGGTCCAAGCCAAGCAGTTGCATTTTTGTTCTCAAGTCCCTTGGCAAAATGTCCATTTCCACGAAAATACAGTTTTCCCCATTTCTCAAACCTTCTCTGATGAACTGTATCGCAAAAGTTGTCTTCCCACAACCCGGTTCACCGTGTAAAACGATATCAATGCCTCTGGGGATCCCTCCTCCAATAAAGTCATCTAAATTGGAGACTCCAGTATTTATTCTTTCAATATCGTCCAACTACGCCACCCCAGATACCCCTCATTGAGGTTTTTAATTGAAGACTGATTGGAATTCTATACCCAATTACCCCCGTAAACCCATATCGAATATCTTTAAGTGCAGATTCCACATCATTTGCATTGTAAAGCAACGTGATGCCATGCCCCAACGCATCCACGGTGTGAGCATCACTACCAGCAATTTCAGGCTTATTGAACTTTCTGGCGATATAACGTGAAAATTTGTTGCATAATCCTATATAAAATTTTGCATTAAATACTTCTACTGCCTCTATAAACCTTATTATCCTGCTGAGAGATGTAACACCACTCTTATGTATTTGAAACGGATGTGCAACAACAGAAACTCCACCGTTTTTTCTGACCTCCCGGGCAGTGTTCTCCATGCCCATTCCAGAATCTATGTCATCTGTGATACCATACGCAAGAAGATGGCCATCTCTTGTTGATATCTCAACGCCCGGAATGACAAGAATCGGAAGATGTTCATCTTCCACAAGCTCCATTGCCTCGAGGGAACCACCAATTGTGTTGTGGTCGGTGATAGAAATTGCTTCAATCCCTTTCTCAATCGCCGAGGTTATTAAATTTTTAACAGAGTCCCTACCATCACTGTTGTTCGAGTGCGCATGAAGTTCAGCTATCATAATAAAAAAGCTATTCGTATTCAATTGTAGACGGTGGTTTTGGCGTTATGTCATATACAACTCTTGCAACTTCCGGAATCTCAGATGTGATTCTTAAAGCAATCTTTCTCAGAACACCGTATTCAATGCTCAGGGGATCAGCAGTCATCCCGTCTCTTGAGTCGACTGCCCTTATCGATATAATGTAACCCCACACTCTGATATCTCCTTTAACCCCTGTCGCTTTTCCAACAAGTGCTGCAAAAGCCTGCCACTTCTGGTACTCTTCGAGCTCATCTTCAACTATTTTTGTTGCTCTTCTGACAACCTCAATATTCTCTGGAGTTACCTCCCCTATAACTCTGACGGCAAGACCAGGACCAGGAAAGGGCATCCGTTCAGAAATCTCTTCCGGAAGACCAATCTTTTTTGCAACCTCCCTGACCTCGTCTTTGTAAAGGTCTCTTAATGGCTCAACAACATCTTTGAAAGCATATTTGACAGGAAAGCCACCCACGTTATGATGACTTTTGATTCCCCCCATACTCTCGATGATGTCGGGATAAATTGTCCCCTGAATAAGATAATCTGCTTTTTTTTCTTCAGCAATTCTCTCAAAAACCCTGACAAATTGCTCACCAATAATTTTTCTTTTCTCTTCCGGGTCTGAAACACCTTTCAGTGCATTGAAGAACTCTTCCCTTGCATCCACAACAACCAGGTTCGTTTCACTGAACACCTTCTTTATCTGGTCGGTTTCTCCTTCTCTCATCAACCCTGTGTCCACATACACTGGAGTTAACCTCTCACCTATAGCCATATGCGCAAGCTTTGTACAGACCGAACTGTCAACTCCGCCTGAAAGAGCTATTATCGCATTACCATCCCTGACTTTTTCCCTTATCTCATTAATTGCATCCTGAATAAATTTATCAATATCCAGCATCTTTCTTCACTAATTCACTTGAGTTTTAAGTCTTTTGGATTCATGTCTGCAGGTCTTTTTCTGGAATTATTCCTTAACCTGATTTGAAACCCAAAGTAAAATTTATAAGCGAGTATTTTGAAAAATCTGCACCAAATTAGAGAATATGGATTTTAAACAGATAAAAAGCTCTTATATGCGGCCGCCGGGATTTGAACCCGGGTTAGAGGCTCGGGAAGCCCCTGTCCTGCCACTAGACTACGACCGCATCCTTAGCTCTTATTTTACGCTAAATAAATAAGTCTTTCTATCTCTGTGAATTGCAAAGTATTGTTTTGAGAGGCTTACTTAAGGGGCATCAACAAAATTTTTAAAAGATAAATTGACAATTAATTATTAATGAAAATGAATTGCATAATTGCAGCCCTGATGCTGGTTGTAGCATTATCGAGCTGCGTAGGTAATTACAGTGAGATCCATAAACCCTCAACAATTACAGAGGAGCGGTCTGGAGAAACCTCAGGAAAGAAGGAATCTGAAGTACAGGAACAGATGACATATGAGAGAAGGAACCTGACTTTCATAAAAATGGTCTCGAGCGAGAACGGCATGTATTCCTTTGATGATAAAGAAATAGCAGAGCTGAAATCTCTGAATATTAACTGCATACGAATCTGTCCTCTTTATGAGCCGATGCCTGATGGCAGTTTCAGGTTAATTGAATCAGAAGAATTCTACAGAGATTTGATTAGAAAAGCCCACAGCTCCGGATGGGCTGTATTTTTAGAGCCAAACGCTATCGGGGGACCAGGTTTTCAAACTCTGGATTCAAGATATCTTGATGATTTACTGGATATCGCAGCATACTGGGCTAAAATTGCTGAAGAAGAGAATGTGGAGTTCTATTCTCCATTAAATGAGCCAGATATTGTGTTAGGTTATAATCTAATAAACGAGTGGATTGAGAAGTCCAAGGAAGCCAGACACCTATTCTCGGGCGATCTCGTAATAAAATTTGCTGACGTGGGTCCCGAAGGTATTGACATCAGTGGATATGATTATGTTGCTTTTGATATCCTGTGGGGAGATGCAAATTATGATGAATTGAGAGAACATCTGAATTTTGCTGTTGAGAGAGGGGAAAGTTTGAAAGAGAAATACAACCTCAAAGGTTTTATCTTCGGTGAACTGGGTGCTGAAAAATCAATGGTTGACGAAGAAACTCAGACTGAAATCTTTGAGACAGTTTTAGATGAAACATGGGGCAGAGTAGATGGCTACTGCTTTTTGGGATGGTCTGATCTGGAGTTCAGCTTTAGAGATAATGAAGGGGCAAAGGAAGTGATAAAGAAATGGTACTCCAGAGATTGGCATGAACTGAAGGAAAGTTAAACAAACATCTGCTTTGGCGGCTGTCTTGATGGAGATTTGATTCTTACAACAAACTCTATCAAATCATCAGTTTCAATGGCTTCTTTTCCATCTGCGATTGCCTTATGGAGAGTGGATTTTATGATTTTCTCTACAATATCTCTTCCTGAGAAACCTTCTGTATGCTTCGAGATTTCTTCAAAATTTGCCTTAACTTTAATCGGGAAATCCTCAAAATTTTTCCTGAGAATCTCGAGTCTTTCTTCATAATCAGGCAACCTGAATTCAATCTCTTCCTCAAATCTACTTCTTATTGACGAATCAAGCAGATCAACCCTGTTGGTTGCTGCAATTGTACATATGCTGTCGTTCTTCTGAATTCCATCCAGTTCTGTTAGCAAAGCATTAACAACCTCTGAAACATCTCCTCTTAAATCCTGATAACTCCTGTCAAGAGCTATCGCATCAAACTCGTCGATGAAGACAATACTGGGAGAGAGCTGTCTTGCTCGATCATAAAGTTCATGAATTCTTCTCGCTCCATCACCGACATGTTCTCCAATCAATTTCGTGGCTTTTACCGAGAGAAAAGGCACACTGGCTTCATTTGCGAGTGCTTTAGCCGTCATTGTCTTTCCTGTGCCAGGTGGCCCATAAAACAGGTCATTTTTTGGAGCCCATTTACCGAATTTCTTCGGATTTTTCAGGAATTCAAGGATGACTCTGCCTTTCTTCTTTGCTTCATCCTGCCCGACAACATCATCCAGCGTCACATCTTTTACAATCTCAGTCTCGAATGGCTTTGACAGGCTTTCTACAACAATAACCGTTGATTCTCCAACAATACCGCTCTCCGGCTCAGCGTTTATAACCTCAAAAGCAAAATCAGGAAACAGGCGGATGTCAAAGAGCATTTTGCCCTTTGATACAAGCTCTCCTTTCCACTGGTCTTTAGCATATCTTTCGAACACTTTTGGATTGTCGATTACGGGATATTCGCTGTAACTTGCCTTTAAAGGATAACCGAGAGGTTTTAATATCAGATATTTCAGTTCCATACTTCTTGATTTCGTTGATTTTCTCGTCATTGTTAAACATAAGCTATTTCTACCTGTTAATATTCTTTACCGTTGGTGGTTCAATGAGGTTGTTCATAGCTATTGACATCGCATCGGAGATAAGAGATAAACTTGCACAGGTTCAGAAAATTCTTAACAGGAAAGGAATAAAACCCGTTGAGGAGGAGAACATTCACTTCACCCTTAAATTTCTCGGAGAGGTTGATGATAGAAGGGTTGAGCCAATCAAAGAAACTCTGAAAGAGATCAAAACAACTCCGTTCAAAATGCACGTAAAAGGAGTTGGATTCTTTCCATCCCCTAAGAACATAAGGGTAGTCTGGGCAGGAGTTGAAGAGGGCAATGACGAATTCGTGAAGATAGCAGAGGATATTGATTACAGAATGAAAAAATTTGGATTCGGGAGAGAAAAAAATTTTGTTGCCCATGCAACAATTGCAAGGGTGAAGAAGATTACCGCTGAAGACAGAAAAAAAATTGTGCATGAGCTTGAATCTTACCTGAAAAAAGATTTTGGATGGATGAGAGTTACTGATTTCAGACTTAAAAAAAGTGTACTGACACCCAGAGGACCGGTTTACTCAGATATAGGTGTTTTTGAACTGGAGAATAGAGATGAAAATTGAAGAGGTTATTGAAGAAGCGGTCAGGTTAGTAATACCAACGGACGAGGAGAAAAAAAGAGCTAAGGAGGTTGAGGTTGACCTATCAAGAAGAATGACAGAGATTCTGAAAGATTATGAAAACCTGAGATTCGAATTTCTTGGGAGCTATGCGAGAGATACATGGTTAAAAGGGAGCCTTGAGTTTGATGTTTTTATTCTCTTTCCTGAGGAATATCCTCCTGAAGAACTTGAGAAGAGAGGTCTTGAGATCGGAAAAGCCGCTCTTGATAAATATGAATTGAGATATGCTGCTCATCCGTACGTTCACGGCTGGGTGAAGGAAGCAGAGGTTGACATCGTGCCATGTTATGCTTTGAAGAGTACAGCAAAAATACAATCTGCTGTGGATAGAACGCCTTTTCACCACTACTGGTTGATAGATAGAATAAAGGGTAAACAAACTGATGTCAGGCTACTTAAAAAATTTTTGAAAAGTTCCAGTCTCTATGGGGCAGAGTACAGTGTCAGAGGTTTCTCCGGATATCTGTGCGAGTTACTGATAATTTTCTTCGGTTCATTCAGGGAGACAGTAATGAAGTGCAGAAATCTGACCAGAAACACCGTAATTGATGTGAACTCCGGAGAATTCACAAAAAAGAAGGGGTTGGACAACATACTCGTTATAGATCCCGTGGACGAGAAAAGAAACGTTGCAGCAAATCTGAGTCTTGATAAACTCGCAGAATTTGTTGAAAAATGTCGAAATTTTGTAGAATCGCCATCAATTGACTTCTTCCATGAAAAAGAGAAGCCTGAAGTCAGTAAGGAACTGCTCGAACAGGAGATAAAGGATAGAAATACGGGACTGTATGTTATTGAATTTGAGAAGCCAGATATAGTCAAGGATAACCTATATCCTCAGTTAGAGAGGGCATGTAAGAAGATAACAGAACACTTATCGAGAAATAAATTAATGCCTTTGAGATCAGGATATTTTGCAGGAAAGATGTGTTATCTTGTCTTCGAAACAGAAGTTAAAGAGATATCAGCAATTGAGAGACGTTCTGGTCCGGTTTTTGAAGATTATGAGAACGTAAAGAAATTTGTGACTAAAAGGAGAGAGTATGTACCCTTTATTGAGGGGGGCAGGTATTATGTCTATGCCAGGAGAAAATGCAATAAAACTGAAAACATTCTCAAAGACTTCATTAGAAAAGAAGGAAAGTATCTGGGAAAGAATATTGGAGAGAAGCTCACAAACTTTACTCTCCTGAAGAATGCAGAGATTCTGGAGCTGGATGATGAATTTAATAAGTATCTCGTCGAATTTCTGACACTATCGAGGAGATAGATGATGAGGTTGACGTTCCTCGGTACCGGAACGTGTGTGCAAAACACCATAAATCAGGCTCAGAGCAGCATACTCATTGAAGGTAATTCGAAGATGCTCGTTGACTGCGGAGCTGGTACATTTTTGAGGTTGCATGATGTAAAAGTCCACGTAAATAGTCTGGATGCAATCTTGCTGACGCATATACACCTTGACCACTGCTCCGACCTTTTCACAATTTTAAAAGCGAGATGGCTTGAAAATGGAAATAGTATTGATATCTATGGACCCCATGGGACTGAACAGTTTCTCGAATCACTTCTTGAGGCGTTTTCTTATCTGAGAAACAAAATCAATTTCACCGTTCATGAGGAGAATAAATTTTCAATCAAGGATTCCAATATCGCAGCAATAGATTCGTTCCACTCAATCAAAAGCAGAGCATATGTTATTGAGTGTTGTGAAAAAAAGGTTGTTATCTCAGGAGATACTATGCCTTTCAGAGAGTTGTTCAGTTTGGACTGTGATGTTCTGATTCACGAGTTATCTCTTCCTTTCGGGTCAGTTACTACCGACCATACAACACCTGAGAACATTGTAGAGTTTCTCAAAGACTGCAGGGCGGATGTAATATACTTTACCCACATTTATCCCCATGCTTACTCTCGCATCGACGAAATACTGAATTACCTGAGTAAACATGCGAACTGCACCTTAAGAATTGCAAAAGACCTGGAAGTGGTTGAAGTTTGAAGGCAGTCGACCTGCAGGGTTATTTGTTGCAGATAAATTATGTTTCCCACACAAAATTAAAGAGAACCTCTTTTATTTGATAAGAATTACTTTTTCCAGGAGGTGGCAAAATGGGTTTTACCGATATTTTACTGGAAGAGAATGTAGGGGGTATTGATTTGTTTATCAGGGCATTGATTGGAACTGCTGCGACCATAGCTTTAGCAATGGATTTGGTTACACATCCATGGAAGTGGCTGGTGGCTTTAATTGCCTTAATAGGTTTATTTACTGCTATAACGAGGCATTGCACAGCCTATATTCCTTTTAAATTCAGTACTGCCAAAAAATGATTTTAAGGAATCGCTGGTAAAAAGAAATAATATCAACTTTTCGCTGATACATTCATGGAGTACGGGAAAAAAGGTAATATATTAGAGGTTAATTATTGAGCTAAATTAAGAAATTATTCAAAGAAAATCTTACCCTCCTCATACATCATATCAAGAGCCATCTGGGCAGCCTCTCTTTCCTCCTCATCTTTACTCTCACTGACGATTTTTTTCAATGGTTCGAGTGCCGGTTTTCCCAGTTTACTCAGAACCCAGATCAATCCCCATCTGAGGTGGGGGTCTTTATCCTTCAAAGCTTTGAGACAGGGTTCAAGAACATCCTCTCCAAGATTGAAAAGAGCTATGGATGCATACATCCTGACATCCTGATCCTCGTACTTCATTGCCTGTATCAATCCATCAATATCTCTGTTCTCCTTAAGCTCTTCAATATTCGGTCTTCTCTCTGGCGGTTTCACGATTCTACCTTTCTGGCTTTTCTTACTTTTTTTCTCTGTCATGGTATTACCCCAGTCAGTCTTTTCTCTGCACTTGATTCTTATTACATTTTCGTTCACAATTATTATTCATGACTGATCCGAGCCACCTGCTATAATGAATTTAACAAAAAAGCTTAAATACACTGTTCAGGTATATTCCTTTTTAATGGGAGTAAGCTTTAGAAACAGGGATATACTCAAAAATATTAGCTTATGTAAAGAGAACAGGAAAAACCCGATTCTTGCTGAAGTGAAGGTGTATTCACCAAAATATGGTGATTTGCTGAAGGGAAGGAATGCTCAGGACATTTTAAGTGCATATGAGGATGCAGGAGCAATCGGTATATCATATATCACAGAAACTGAGCATTTTAAAGGGAATATTGAGATGCTGAAGACAATATGCCGTGAAACAGAGCTTCCGGTGCTTCGCAAGGATTTCATTCTGTCAAGAGATGAAGTTGAGAAAACTGCGGAAGCAGAAGCCTCTATCATTCTACTGATAGCAAGAATGCTGAATGAGAAAACAGCAGAGTTTGTTGATTATTCTATTGAACACGGCTTGCAGCCGCTTGTCGAGGTACATAACCAGTCTGATATTGAGCTAACGCTTAACACAAAAACAAAACTAATAGGAATAAACAACAGAGACATATCAAAACTTGAGATAGATGATGGAAATGTATCTCTAACTGAAAGACTTTCCAGGTTCATCCCGAATGACAGGATTATTGTGAGTGAGAGTGGAATCTCCACTCTTGAAGATTTGAAGAGAGCTCTCAGCCTTGCTGATGCGGTTCTGATTGGAACTGCTTTTATGCAGGCTGAGAATACTGAAGAATTCGTCAGAAGTTTTGTGGAGGCTGAATTATGCTGAGCAGACTCATAGAGGGTCAGGATTTAAGTTTTAATGAAGCTTATGAGCTTTTCTTTAATCTTCTAAATGAGAACGAGCTGAAAATTGCCGCATATCTCGCAGCCTTACAGACAAAGGGTTATACTGCCGAAGAGGTTGCCGGACTTGCAAAGGCAATGCGAAATAGCGCTCTGAACGTTGATTTTGGCAGTGTAGCAGATACGTGCGGAACAGGTGGGGATCACTCAAGCACAATAAATGTTAGCACAGCATCAGCACTCCTTCTTTCGTGCTTTATCAGGGTAGCAAAGCATGGGAATGTGTCAATAACTTCAAAAAGTGGTTCTGCCAATGTTCTTGAAACTATGAATGTTAAAATTGACGCGAATCCTGAGGAGGCTCGAAGGATGATTGAAAAAACAAATTTCACCTTTTTACTCGCTCCAGTATATCATCCAGCTCTGAAGAAAATAATGCCTGTAAGGAAGCAGCTCGGAATCAAGACAGTATTCAATATACTTGGGCCCTTAGCAAACCCCGCAAATCCAGAGTTCCAGCTTGTTGGAGTGAATTCCCTGGATTTAGTTGAGAAAGTCGCAGAATCTCTGAGGATACTGGATGTAAAAAAAGCTCTTGTGGTGTATGGGAGTGGTATGGATGAGGTAAATCCATGCAGAGAAACAACAGTAGCAGAGGTTAATCGTAAAATTGAGATTTACAGAATCTCTCCAGATGACTTTGGTTTACCTGCTTCAGAAGTAATTCGGATTAGCAGTCCCGGGGAGAGTGCTGCAAGAATTATCAGTGTCTTCTCGGGGAGAATGGGTGAGGATTCAAATTTTATCCTGATGAATTCATCTGCTGCGCTCTATGCTTCTGGAATCGCTGAAGATTTCAGAGAGGGTGTAGAAATAGCTGAAAATGCTATATCTGAAGGCTCAGTTCTCAAAAAAATTGAGGAGATACAGAATGCAAGTAAAACTTGATTATGTTGATCCATTAAAGCTTTATTCAGTATTGAGGGCTGATAACTACTCATTCATTCTCGAATCTCTGACAAGACATGAGTTGAAAGCTCGATATACTTTCCTTTCATCAAATCCTGAGTTTGTGGTTGAGATTGGAGAAGATGTGAGGATAGACGGTAAAAAACAATCGAATGAGAGAAGCCCCTTTCAGGCTTTGAAACCCTGTTTTGATTCAGTAAATTCAATAGAAGAGAGGTTCGCCGGAGGTTTTGTCGGTTATGTGGCTTATGATGCTGTTCATGCATACATCGACGGAGAAATACGTGAGAAATCAGTTTTCGGGTATTATGACCATGCCTTCATTTACGACCACATTCTTAACAGGTTCTTTTACTACTCTATCAGAGATTCGAAAGATGATGAAAGTTACGCACAGAAGATAGTTTCAAGAGCAAAAAAAGCCGTTATTGAGGAAGAATGGGGAGGGAGTGAGATTGTAAACTGTGATGTTGAGAAAGAAGACTTCATCAACATGGTCGAGAAAGCGAAGGATTACATTTTTGCCGGAGATGCCTTTCAGATTGTTCTTTCGAGAGAATATAGACTCAAAAGTGATTATTCTACTTTCAAAATATACAGAAATATCAGAGAAATAAATCCAAGCCCTTATATGTTTCTTTTCGAATTTGACAAGGGTGTAGCAGGCGCTTCCCCTGAAACAATGGCATCGGTGGAGAAAAATGTTTTTAAAATTAACCCGATTGCAGGAACTATTGGAAGGGGGGAAAATGAAGAGGAAGATAGGATACTGGCAGAGGAGTTACTCAGGGATGAGAAAGAGAGGGCTGAACACGTAATGCTTGTTGATCTCGCAAGAAATGATGTAAGAAAAGTATCGAAGTCGGGAAGTGTCAGAGTCTCGAGATACTTCGATGTTGTGAAATACAGTCATGTTCAACACATAGAGAGTGAGGTTCTGGGCGATTTAGTTGAGAATGCAACAGCATTTGATGCAATGGAGGCAGCATTTCCCGCCGGAACACTCACAGGTGCACCAAAAATCAGGGCTATGGAAATTATTGATGAGCTTGAAAAATCGAGGAGGAGAATTTATGGTGGTGCAGTGGGCTATTTCTCCCTGAATGGTTATACAGATATGGCAATAGCCATCAGGATGGTAGAAATTGATAATTTCTGCAGAGTCAGGGCTGGTGCTGGCATTGTCGCAGACTCCAATCCAGAGAAGGAGTACTTCGAGACGGAGAAGAAGATGGCTGCTGTCATCAGGGCACTGGAGGTGGAGCATGATATTGATAATTGACAATAAAGACTCTTTCGTGTGGAATCTCGCAGAATATGCATCTCTCCACGATGAGATAAAAGTTGTGCCAAATACAATAACTATCGAGGAAGTGAGGATGATTAACCCTGATGGAGTCATTATCTCACCCGGTCCGGGTTCTCCTGACAGGAGGAGAGATGTGGGAAACTGCCCTGAGATTATCAGGAAGGTGGAAGTTCCCATCCTCGGTGTATGTCTTGGACTTCAGACCATAGCTTATGTTTTTGGTGGAGAGGTTGGAAGAGTAAAACCTGTTCATGGTAAAACTTCGACGGTAAGGCATGACGGGAAAACAATTTTCAGGGGAATCAGAAATCCTCTGGAAGCAGGCAGATACCACTCTCTGGCTGTACTCAATGTCCCGGGAGGTTTTGAGGTCTCAGCAAAATCCGAAGACGGGATTGTAATGGGAATACGGAGCAGAGATGAGATGATTGAGGGTGTTCAGTTTCATCCGGAGAGTGTGCTGACTGAAGACGGCTTGAAAATAATAAAGAACTGGGTGGAGATTCTGAATGTTTGTTAAGGTCTGTGGTATCAGAGAGGTAGATGAGCTCAGATTTGTTGAAGTTGCAGATGCAACCGGAGTGGTTGTCAGAGCAAAATCGAGAAGAAGGATAAGTCTCAAGAAAGCACGTGAGATAATTTCAAACACAGAGATTCCTGTTTTTGCTGTTTCAACAGAGAGAACGTATGATGGATGGAAGGAAATTATCGAGAAAACTGGAGCAAAATACATTCAGGTTCACACCGAGATGGTATTGAGAGAATATGAAAAATTAAGATGTAATTTTGACGGAGTAATTACAAAGTCATTCATCGTTACAAAACTGAGCGAAAATCCAGAGGAAGAGGCTGAAAAACTATTTGAGAGAATTTCAGAGTTTGATGCAGATTATTATCTTCTTGATACTGGCAAAGGAACAGGAAGGCTGCATGACCTGCGTGTTACCAGAGAAATCTGCAGAAGAACTGCCAATATTATACTCGCAGGCGGTTTAAATCCTGTGAATGTTAGGGGAATCATTGAGTTTGTGAGACCATTTGGTGTTGACGTGTCATCGGGGGTTGAAAGCAATGGAAGAAAGGATGAGGGAAAAATCAGGGAATTTGTTGGAGCTGTGAAGGTGATGAAATGAAGTTTGCTGAATTCGGTGGAAGGTTTGTTCCAGAAGTTCTTATTCCACCGCTTGAAGAGCTTGATGAAGCATATAACAGGCTTAAAGATGATGAATCATTTAAAAAAGAGCTCAATTTTTATCTAAAGCATGCTGGCAGACCCACACCACTTTATTTTGCGAAGAATTTGACTGAAAAGGTTGGAGGGGCGAAAATTTACCTGAAAAGGGAAGACTTGCTTCATGGCGGAGCTCATAAAATCAACAACACAATAGGTCAGGCTTTACTTGCAAAAAAAATGAGCAAGACGAGACTGATCGCAGAAACAGGGGCAGGTCAGCATGGTGTCGCAACAGCAATGGCTGGAGCTTTATTTGGCTTAAAGACTGAAGTTTACATGGGAAGTGAGGATGTTGAAAGGCAGGCAATGAATGTTTTCAGGATGAAATTGTTGAATGCAGAAGTCCATCCGGTAGAATCTGGCTCAAGAACTTTGAAGGATGCGATAAATGAGGCTTTGAGAGACTGGGTCGCTTCTTTTGAGAATACTCTTTACCTTATTGGCTCTGTAGTGGGCCCTTTTCCATATCCCGTCATTGTCAGAGATTTTCAATCAGTCATTGGCAGAGAAACAAGAAAGCAGATTCTTGAGCTTGAGGACAGGATACCCGACTGTATTGTTGCATGCGTTGGAGGTGGAAGTAACGCAATAGGAATCTTCCATCCATTCGTTGAGGACGATGTCAGGTTGATTGGAGTTGAAGCTGCTGGAAGAGGCCTTGAGAGTGGGAAGCACTCTGCCTCAATCTGCGCAGGAGATAAGGGTGTTCTGCACGGAATGCTATCGTATTTCCTTCAGGATGAAGATGGTCAGATGAAACAAACACACAGCATTGCTGCCGGACTTGATTACCCGGGTGTGGGCCCTGAGCATGCATATCTCAGTAATACGGGAAGAGCAGAGTACGTTGCTGTTAATGATGACGAAGCGGTAAAGGCTTTTGTTGAGCTATCAAAAGCTGAGGGAATTATTCCAGCCCTGGAGTCAGCACATGCAATAGCTCATGCAATTGAGATGGCCAGAGAGATGAGCAAAGAGGACATAATCATCATAAACCTTTCAGGGAGAGGAGACAAAGACTTGAGTATAGTAATGTCTGCGGTGGGACAATGAGGGCAATAAAAAAGGTTTTTGATAATAAAGCCCTTATTACATTCATCACCGCAGGTGATCCGAATCCTGAAGCAACTCTGAAGTTTCTGCTCGCTCTTGAGGAGAACTCCGACATTATTGAACTCGGAATTCCATTTAGCGACCCGATGGCTGACGGAAGGACAATTCAGAAGGCAAATTATCGGGCACTGGGCAGCGGAATGAAGGTAGCAAGTGTATTCGAGATTGTAAAAAATTTCAGAGACTTCTCAGAAAAACCGATAATTCTCATGACATACTACAATCCTGTATATGTCAGGGGTGAAGAGAATTTCGTGAAAATGGCTAAGGATTCAGGCGTTAATGGGTTGATTGTTGTTGACTTGCCGGTCGAGGAGGCTGATAATTACGTTAAAGCCTGCAGGAATTATGAAATGGGAACTGTTTTCTTATCGGCACCAAATACCCCTGAAGACAGACTGAGAACAATTGATGAACTCAGCTCAGCATTTGTATATCTCGTATCTCTTTACGGAACCACTGGAGCGAGAGATGACTTACCGCAGATGGCTTTTGACTTTGTTAGAAGAGCTAAGAATATATGCAGAAAGCCAGTTTGTGTCGGATTTGGAATTTCCAGAAAGGAACATGTTAAGAGAATCATCGATAGCGGGGCTGATGGTGTTGTTGTTGGCAGTGTTCTTGTCAAAATCATTGAAGAATACGGTAATTCAGAGAAGACTCTGGACAAGTTGAAAGAGAAGACGAAAGAGTTGAGACAGGGCTGCATTAAGGAAGTAAGATAGGAGTTGAAAAGGTAATGAAAATGAACACAAAAAAATTTGAGCTGTTGCTACTCTCTATAGTTCTTTTAATTGTAATTGTCTTAATAAGTGGATGTATGAAAAAAGAAACAGCTCCTATCGAACCGGAGATGCTTGTTCAATTGGATTCTCCGCAACTTCCATCAAGAGGATTCTTTATGGGCATTCTGCCTACTACAGCTCAAGGTCAATCGTTTGATGATGTATATACACAGGCTGCTCAGCATTCAGAATTTGTTCCAGTATGGGGCAAACCAACCCCCTTTTATAATCTTGCATCCGATCTCAGAGGAAGTTGGGGACAGACATTTGTAAATCAACTCATCCGTGACAACGGAATGTTTCCGGTAATTCATCTATCATTTATAGGTCGTGGGCTAACTCTTGTCACTCCATCAGAAATGGAGGGTGCAACTTTAAGCGACCCCGCATGGAGAGAAGCATATAAACAAGCAGTCCTTGATGTTGTCAGAGTCACAAAGCCAAAATACTTATCACTCGGAAACGAGGTCAATAGATGGTATGAAAAATACGGTGAAGATGGGGCAAACGGATTCAAGCATTACGTCAGCCTCTATGAAGAAATTTACGATGAGGTTAAAAAGTTGTCTCCGGAAACAAATGTTTTCTGCGTGTTTGCCCGAGAAATCGTTTCTGAGAATCGTGAAGCAGACTTAGATGTCCTTCGCTTATTCAACCCGAACAAAATGGATTTGCTGGTTTTCTCCAGTTATCCATATGCTGTTCAGGGAATAAACAATCCTTCTGATATCCCGGATGATTATTACTCGAAAGCTGCAGATTACATGCCGGGAAAACCCTTTGGCTTTACTGAAATCGCATGGCCTTCACTTGAGGCTTTTGGAGGAGAACAGGCTCAAGCGGATTTCATTGAACAAGCATCCGGTCGACTCACCCGTGATAGAGGAATAAATTTGCACCTCTTTGGATGGCCATGGCTCCATGATTTGGATGAAAACGATGCAATTGGACTGATTAAATTTGACGGAAGTGAAAAGCTCGGTTATACTGCTTGGAAAAATCTGTCTGGGAGATGAAAAGAATTATTCTTTTTCAGATGGTGTTCTCATAAACATCTGGTCATCTGTCAGAATCCTCTTAAGAACATATCCTTTGAAAAATAACCTGTTTAAAATGCCTGAAAGCTCCACCTCACTTACGTTAAAATGTTTTTTTATCTCATTGATTGATTTCCAGCCGTCGAGATAATTCAGCAACTCTACTTCACCAATCAATCGCCCTTCTGAGTCTTGAATTTTGTTTTCAGGTTCTGATTTTTCAATCTCAATTTCAGCACTCGAACAGCAGACAAGGTCTATGGTACCATGGAATAAATTTTTATAAAAGTGCATCTTGGTAGTTTCCATTATTTTTTCCGTTTCATAAAAAATCTTTTTTCTGTATTCTGCATTTCGAAGTTTTTTAAAATCTACATCCTTCAGAATGGCTTTTGCCATCATCTCTCCGAGTTTACCCTGGATTATGCAATCTTTACAGATTTTTATCGAGTCAGATTCTTCCCGTAGAGAATTCACTTTTCTCCTGCAGATTAAACACTGGTAATCATCTGAACATTCGTATCCTGCCATATCTATCACCCTCTGAATAAAAATATACTATTATTAAAGTTTTTCTATTATATTATACATTTTTCACTTTAATTTTTACTTCATACGTTCAGCCATGGTTAACTTACAGAATAGGATATCTGTTGAAAAGTTAGCTGTGGGTTAATCTATGGCCAATCAAATACTGCCTGAATTTGCAGCGCCGAGTAAATCCTCAAATTTGCTCAGCAGACTCTTACCCTTTTCGGTTGTTCTGTAGATTTTTTTATCTTTATCAAGAACCTCCTCAATCA
>MTMJ01000123.1 GCA_002010045.1 Archaeoglobus sp. JdFR-22
GTAGTTTTTACCAGCTAGCTCAGAGAATCAGTTTTGCGGAGAAGTGGGTTAAGGAATTTTTGAATTTTGGTTAAGTAAGTTATGTCAAATACTATAATTTTCTCAATTTTTACAGATACCAAAAATTTTATCTTTTTCCAGTCCAGCTGGAGACCATGGCAAAAAAGATGGAAAAAAAGTCAGCCAGATTCCTCGCTTTATTACTGGCGTTTATAATGATAGGGAGCGTCCTGGCAATGCTTCCCAGAGGTACTCAAAAGTCACCCGAAAGAGAAGTGAAATATGAATTTGATAAATTTGATGAATGGCTCATGATTTTACCGGCAGTTCCGGATCAGGTAATTTACATTGATACTGACACAGAGGATAGGGTACTTCTGGAATATATTGACTCTGTAATTGCCAAAAACTGGAATCCAAATATTTTTACTGGATTGAGGATTGACAGCCCCGTCAAAAAAATGCTTATTGCAGGATATCGCGATGGATTGCTCTACATGGTTGATATTAACAAGACAAGAGTGTTTTACACCGGAGACCCGGATGTGTATAAAGGATTCAATGTCAAATTCGGACAGGGTGTGATGCTTGTGCCTGAGATTTCTCCCTTCATTATTGGCACAGCCCCCCATTCAGCGGCTGTTATTGATACTGTTATTTCAGAGGGTGGGGGAACATACAAACTCATTTCGAATTACACCCCCCGTATTCCCGGGAACTTCAATGTAATGTTTATGTTTTATGGTGAAGCAGCAGAAATGCTGATAAGTGGAGGAAATCTTGAAGATTACACGGACTTCTATCTTGAGGGTGTCAGAGTGAATGGCACTATTTATGAGAAGGTTGTTGCAATACATTTCACAGGAAGCGGAGGATTTGCAAACTTTTCCGTAAATGATACTATTCCCGTTGAATACTATGATTTCACAAATTTCGAAGATGGGTTCAGTGTGGCAATAATGCATGACTATAATCTGACTAAATTAATGGAAGCACAGCCAAGACTCAGACCGATAATCTCATTTGAACCGGTTGAGGAGTGAGCAAAAGGATTATATTTGTTCCATAAATCAATCAGTTAGGTGTTACAGTTGCCGGCAATCATTGACAAGCAGTTGTGTGATGGATGCGGGACATGCGTGGACGAGTGTCCTGTAGGAGCGATTGAACTTAACGATACTGCGGTGGTGGATGAGGATATGTGTACAGATTGTGGGAGTTGTATTGATGTATGTCCTAATAATGCAATCATGCTCGATTAAAGGGGTAAATTTTAATTATCATGTTTGTATAAGAGAATCAGAGGGGTGTGAATGGGACTGATACTCAGGTTGAAAAGAAGATTTGGTTTCATTTTTAAATGGTTCTTTAAAAAAGACAAAATGAGAATTGGAATCTATGGCCCACCGAACGCGGGTAAGACCACTCTGGCAAATCGCATTCTAAGAGACTGGACTGGAGATATAATGGGCTCAGCGAGCGAAGTGCCGCATGAAACAAGGCGCTCGAGATTAAGGGAAGGCGTCAGAATAGAAGTTGATGGAAAATCTCTTGATTTGGATATTATTGATACTCCCGGTCTCGCAACTAAAATAGATTTTCATGAATTTTTGAAATATGGGCTGGACGAAACTGAGGCAAAAAGAAGGGCAAAGGAGGCAACTGAAGGTGTTATTGAAGCAATTAAGTGGCTCGACGATTTAGACGGTATTCTGCTGGTTATGGATTCTGCTGATGATCCTTTTACTCAGGTGAATGTAACTGTTGTTGGAAATATCGAAGCAAGAAACCTCCCTTTACTGATTGTGGCTAATAAGATTGATTTGCCCGCTGCTTCTCCCGCCAGAATTAAGTCCGCTTTTCCTCAACACCCTGTTGTGCCGATCTCAGCCCTCAAAGGCTTGAACATCGATAGTCTGTATAAATCACTTGCAGACAGGTTCGGGTGAGATTATGGAGGGTGTACAGCTTAATATGGTGTCCAGAGAAAGACTCGACAGGATGGCTTCGATGGAAAAACTCAGGATGATTATTGATGAGGTAAAATCAGGAAGGATTATTGTTCTTGAGAGCGGTTTGAGTCCGGAAGAGGAAGCAAAACTTATTGAGATGACGATGGTAGAGATTGACCACGAAAAATTTGTTGGTATTGAGGTTGAGACTTACAGGCAGAAAACTGGTAGTTTCCTTGGAAGGCTCTTCGGAAAGCCAAAAGGAAGGCTGACTGTAATAGGCCCTGCGAACAGGCTTGAAACATTACACAGGCAGAGTGACTTTATCACTGCTATGGTAAAATTTGAAGATTAAAGAGGTTATATATGCCACATCGCTGCACCAACTGTGGAAAGGAGTATGCGGACGGAGATATGCAGATACTCAAGGGCTGCGAGTGTGGCAACAACAAATTCCTCTATGTTCCCAAGGACAGAAGAGACGTTAAGGAGAAGGCAGAGGAGACAAAGAGTAAAATCTCTGAGCTTGGAGTGGAAAGTGTTAGAATTATCTCACCCGGACAGTATGAGATCAATCTCGACAAAATTCTTTCAAGAGATGAAATAGTTATAGCATTGCAGGAAGACGGAAAGTATGTGCTTCACCTTCCTTCTCTTCTGAAGGTAAAGAAAGGGTCAAAAAAGAAAGAGTAGTCAGGGTTCAGCTTTTTCTGCTTTCGGTATTGCCTTGTTTATTTCTTCAATCAGTTCCTCGTCTGTTTTGTCTTCTGTGTCAATTCCAAGGTCTTTTGCAATCTTCTCAAGCTTCTCTCTTTTATCTTCACCAGTTTTGTACTTTCCTTCCTGTAGTTCCTGCTCAAACTTTCTCAGCTCAATTTCCGCCTCTCTCTGAGCTTTTTTGAATTCTCCCATACTCTTCCCCATGCTTCTTGCAAGTTGAGGAAGTTTACTTGCACCAAATAGCAAAAATGCTATTATTAAAATCAACATCAATTCTTGTGGGCCAATGCTGGGTAACATCTTTTCTCCCTCCTATTTGATTGATGATTCTCACACATTTTCATTACCCTTTTTCAATTCTGGGGGGTTATTCATCTACTTTATTTCCAGCCTCTCCAACGTTCTTACCCGATTCGGTAGTTTTCTCTTTTATATTTGACTCTGAAACATTCTTTTTATGTTCCTTTACTTCTGATATATTATTATCACTTTCAGTATTTATATAATTTTCCGTTGATTCTGATATACTCGATGTAACTTCCTCTTTTATCAGATTCATTTTGTTCTGAGCCATTCTCTGGAGGAAATCTCTCTCCGGAAGGTTTTGACCCTGAAGTACCTCAAGCTCAAATCTTCTCTTTGCATTATTGTATTCTGCATACAGTTTTCCGAGGGTTCTCATTACCTCTGGAAGCTTATCAGGTCCAAGCAAAACAATTGCAAGTACCACGATTATTCCCAGTTCTCCCCATCCAAACATCATCTATAAGTATTGTTGCAAACTATTTAATATTTAGCCATCTCTAATTAACTCCAAACTTTTTAATACCTGAAACAGCAATTCTGATTAAATGAACAAGTTGAGGGTCTCGGATTATATGACCAGAAACGTTATAACTTTATCCCCTGAGAGCAGCGTTGATGAGGCAATAGCACTTATCACGGAGACAGGTCATGATGGCTTCCCTGTGGTTGATGAGAGAAAAAGGATTATTGGATATGTATCTGCCCGTGACTTTCTGAGAAAAAGTCCGGAAGCGAAAATTAAGGAAGTTATGGTTCAAACACTGTATGTTGCGAGAGAATATATGGATTTAAGAGATGCTGCTCGAGTTATGTTCAGAACAGGTCATTCAAAGTTACCTGTTGTCGACAGTGAAGGAAAAATTGTTGGTATAATCTCAAACTCGGATGTGATAAGGAGTCAGATCGAAAGAGCAGACCCTGAAAAGGTCAATAAGCTGAAAAAGACAATTGAAAAAGTTCATAACACCAAGGTTGAAATCACTCATGGAGAAGTTGATGTGAAAAAACTGATTCCTACGCAAACGAAAGTTTATGCAGACGAGCTCAAAGGAAGGGTCTACGAATTGAGGAGGGGGCTGGCAGAGCCTATTGTTGTAATAAGAAAAGACACCAGAATTTTCCTCATCGACGGGCACCATAGAGTCGTTGCAGCTCGAAGGATGGGCATAAAAAAGCTGGATGCATATATCATCGTGGTGCCGGATGAGGTTGAGCTTGGAATTGAGAAACTCTCAAAGAAAAAAGGATTAAAATCGATCACTGATGTTGAAATCATTGAGAGTGTACCCCATCCTCTTGTCGAAATTACGCTTAAAAATATAAAATAAGGCGGAGATGTTGTGAAGTCCAAATCAAAAAATAATAATATGGTTATCTGGACAGTGAACATTGATAGAAAGAAGAGCCGAGGGCAGGGGAGAAAGATCTCAAGAAAGAAAGCAGTTTCCAATGTCAGGTTAAGTGAGATGGTCGAGGCATGTAAGAATCTTGGAATCAAATGCATACCTGAGGTCAAAAAATACCCGAAGTTCTGGTGGGAAGAAACTGGAAGGATAATTGTACCCAAGAACAGAAGTAAATCTCAGGTTATGATAGGAATTGCAGAGGAAATCTCCAGTTTAAGAGAGAGAAAAGATAAGAAGAAAAAACAGTAAAAGGAAATGAAGTGTAAGGGGGTAACGAAGTACATCTTCTTTTTATCCGGCGAGAATACCGGTATTGCAATGGTTGAAGCAATCAATCTTCTCAAAGCCCACTGCAAAGCTGATCTGAATGAGTTTCATAATCAGATTGCTCTGATCGATGTTCATAGCTCAAGTTTATGTGACATCCACAGTATCTTCAGCAGACTTGCAATGACCCACGAGGTGTGTGAGTTCGCAGGTTCATGCGAAGTTGGTGAGTTGGGAGAGTTATTCAGTGAGCTGAAAATCTCTGATAAAAAAATGTGTGTGAGAGTCAGGAGAATTGGACGGGTCAACATTAATTCTGTCAGGCTTGAGAGGGAACTCGGGGCTATATTATATAAAAAAGGAGCGAGAATCAGCGTCTCAAATCCGGAAATCATCATCAAAGTCTATATATCGGATAGAGCATACACTGGCATTCTTGTCCATTCAACAGATAAAAAGCAGTTTCTTGAAAGACAGCCTGATTTGAAACCCTATTTCAGGCCGGGGGTTATTCTGCCAAAGCTGGCAAGGGCTCTCGTTAACATCTCGGGCATCAGGAAAGGAGAGGCTCTTCTCGACCCGATGTGTGGTGCTGGAACAATCCTGATAGAGGCGGGGCTAATGGGTATTAGTTTCTTGGGAGTTGAAATTTTCGGTGACATTGTTAAAGGTTGCTCCAGAAACCTGTTACACTACAGACTTCCGGCCAATGTGATACAGGGGGATGTCAGGACACTTCCCATCAAAGAAGGATCATTTAACGCAATTGTTACCGACTTCCCATACCTGAAGTCTTCAAGAAGTTATGGAGAGCTTGATGAACTGTATTCTGACTCTCTGAATGAGTTTAACAGGGTTCTTGTTTCAGATGGAAAAGCAGTTCTGATCTCGAATATAGATATTGACACGTTAATCTCAGAGATTTTTAGAATTGAAGAGAGGTTGATGCAGAGGATTCACGGTTCCCTGACCAGGAGGATTTACCTTTGCAGCAGATGAGGGTAGAATACTGGTGGAACGATTCAATAAAACAAAGCCGCCGGCGGGGCTTGAACCCGCGACCTAGTGATTGCCTGTTGGGTGCACATACCCAATTACAAGTCACTCGCTCTGCCAGCTGAGCCACGGCGGCTTGGTTGTCCGAAGGATCTGATGTCTGCATTTATGGGGCAGATAATTTGTGGGTAGCTCAGTTATTAATTTTTTCGTTGAGTGTTTTGGTTTCTTGATTGCTTTTAGCTGAATTTTCAGGTAATTCAAGTAAGAGAAAGGATTAAAAAATTACCCTGTAACTACCTCTGTGGAAGCAGAAGTTGCTGAACCGGCAATCAAACAATTGAAAAAATTGAAGAAAGTGGTGGTTGCCTATAGCGGTGGTGCTGATTCAACCCTGGTTACATATCTCTGCAAGATGACAGGGATTGACTATGTGGCTGTCACGGTTAATTCTGAGGTTCTGTCAAGAGATGAACTCGAGAATGCAATCAGAGTTGCAGAAATTTTGAACCTGAATCATGAAGTAATTAATGTCAGCCTTCTGGATGTGCCAGAATTCGTGAGAAATGACCAGAAAAGATGTTATCATTGCAAAAAAACAATATTAACAGCGATAAAATCAACTTTTAACGGAAGAACAATTGTCGACGGCTCAAATGCTGACGACATGAACGAGAACAGACCGGGAAGAAAAGCTCTACAGGAATTTGGTGTAATCAGCCCACTCAAACATCTGACAAAGAACGAGATAAGGACTATCTCAAATGAACTCAGTTTGCCCACGTGGAACAGGCCCTCTAATTCCTGTCTTGCCACAAGGGTGAATGGTGAGGAGATATCTGAAGAGAAATTGAGGAAAATTGAGGAGGCAGAGAATGTCCTGCGAAATTTCGGTTTCAAACTCATCAGGGTCAGAACTCGGGGAGACAATGCCACAGTACAGGTTGCCAGAAACAGAGTTCAGGATTTAATGAGGATCAAGAAGGAGATTTCAGCCAGAATTAAAAAGCTTGGTTTTCAGCACGTTTTGTTTGACCCTGAAGGCTATCCTTCAGAAGAGATAAAATAAAATTTGCAATTTCTTCAACATCATCCTTTCTGAATGTTCTGTATCCTGTTACAGCGTTATCTGAAACAACTGCAAGAATCTTTCCGTTTTTAAACCGTTCCAGTTCTTCTTCATTGTCAATCACCACTATCCTGTCTTTTCCAGCCCGATTGAATCCTTCAGTCAAAATCAGATCATACTCCTCAAGATAACTGACGATTTTATCAAGATTATCCTCTTCATTCCTGATAAAAGCGAGCTTACCGGGAGAAGAAAGTATCACATCTGCTCCACTCTTGAAAATCTTCCATGAATCTTTTTCTTTAACGTCAACCTCCACGTCTTTATGGGTGTGTTTTATAACCACAACCTTCAAACCCCTGACTTTAAGAATCGGGACAATTCTCGATATCAACGTTGTTTTACCGACATCAGAATTCCCGAGAATGCTCAAAATCATACAAACCTGACTGTTTCAATGTTCATGGGTGCCCTTGTTTCAATCCTGTTTGATTTATAGATGCTTGATGCGAGGTCAACACACTTGTTCTCATCTCCATGTACAGTAATAACTTTTTCAGGCTTTGAACTTAATGCCTTTATGTAATTCATTAACTGTCTGCGATCTGAATGACCTGAAAAACCATCTACAGTCTCAACATTCATCTCAACTATGACAACTTCCCTCTTTCCATTTACCGGAAACGGTACTTCTCTCCAGCCTTTCTGGATTCTTCTACCAAGCGTTCCTTCAGCCTGATAACCGACGAAAATTAATGTATTCCTTTCATCAGGGGCCAGATTCTTGAGATATTCCATTACCGGACCGCCATTGAGCATCCCGGATGTCGCAAGGATAACTGAGGGTTTTTCCTCGGTAATTACTTCATCACGCTTTGAGGTTGAGTCAACGTTAACGAAATTGTCACTGATAAATGGATTCAGACCGTGATGGAATATCATGTCTCTCAGATTTGCATTCAGATACTCAGGATATGCTGTGTGAATCGCAGTAGCTTCATATATCATCCCATCCAGATAAACAGGTATCTGATTTGCTCTTTCATATCTTATTGCTTCCTCGAGAGCTATCATGACTTCCTGACTCCTGCCAACTGAAAATGTGGGAATGAGAACTTTTCCTCCTTTCTGCGTGGTTTCGTTGATTATCTGAATCAGCCTGTCCTCTGCTTCTTTTCGTGATGGTTGGAGGTCGTTGCTCCCGCCATACGTCGCCTCCATCACAAGCGCCTCGAGTCTCGGAAAATTGGTTTCTGCCCTGTCAAACAACCTCGTTCGCTCGAACTTGAAGTCTCCAGTGAAGGCTATGTTGTAAAGCCCTTCACCAATGTGGAAGTGGGCTATTGCAGAACCGAGAATGTGACCTGCGTTATAGAACGTGAGCCTTACATCAGGGCTGATGTCCGTAACAACACCGTAATCGAGGGTTATCGTATGCTTTAAAGCTTCCCTGATGAACGAGGATTCAAACGGGGTCTGTGAGCCTTCACGTGCTGCAACTTCAATAAAGTCAAGCTGAAGAAGAACCATCAGGTCTCTTGTGGGTGGAGTGAGGTATATCGGCCCTCTGTAACCGTACTTATAGAGGATCGGTACCAGACCGCAGTGGTCAAGATGAGCATGTGTAATTACAACAGCATCTATCGAGTCGAGAGGCTGGGCTTCAGGAATATAGAGGTATGGTGAATACTGAATGTTGCTGACATTCACACCGCAATCCACCATAATTTTACTTTCAGGAGTCTGCATGAGATAGCAGCTTCTTCCAACCTCTCTTGACCCGCCAAGAAAGGTCACCCTGACCCATTTTTCATCATGTATGACTCCCCTGTGTATTCGCTCTCCAATTTTCGTCAAAATATCTTTTCTATCGTCTTTAACGCTTATCAGGAATTGTCGAATGTTGTTGACTGTCTTGGATTTTATTGGAGGTGTCCTTATAACTCTTGGACTCCAGCCAACTCTTTTCATAATTTCTCTGAGTGTTGCGCCCTGCTTCCCGATTACAACTCCCGGCTTTTCAGCTTCAATAATAACTTCGCCATTTTCTTCATCAAAGAAGAAACTTGTGAGCTGTGCATCTTCAGGAACCGTCTCTTTTATTATTTCCTTCGCTTCTTCAGGAGGCTTTAAGCTTCTTGGATCGGGTCTTATAATGATTCTCTTTCTCAAATCCTTTGCAAGCTTTTTAATAATATCAACTTCAGCCAGCTCCTGCGGGTTATCCACATAAATCACTAACAGGGGCCCTTCAAACTCTACATTCTTAACCCTGACTCCAGCTGGCAAAGAAGTTATAATCCTTTCTTTTAATTCTCTAAGGTATGAATCACTCGTCATGTCTACCATCTAATATTATGTGTTATGTCCCAAATTATTTATTTCCATTTCTATATTAAAGTATAAAAAATATTATTACTTGCTCGCAAATTTTGAGATCACTTCTCTGATTTCCTCTTCAGAGAGCTGATAGTATTCTTCCTCGGTTATTTTTACCACGTCCATTCCATCTCCTGATGCGGAATCTCTTCTCGTTGCAGAGTAGATTGCTCTTACAACAAGTTCCACACCCTGGTCCACACCAAGTTCCGGTGAATACCTGTCCTCAAGCACACCGTAAGCAGTTAAACTTCCCGAACCTGTCGCAACAATATCCTTCTCTTCAATTGCACCGCCAATAGGGTCAATTGAGTAAACACTTGGGCCTCTTTTATCCACACCGCCTACGAGAAGCTGAACGAAGTACGGGAAATATCTGGTTGAATTGAGTATGTTTGAGAGCATTGTGGCAATTGATTTTACCGTTGGCTTCTCCTCCTTCCTTATATTATACAGATAAGACTCAACTGTCATGAGCCTGGCAAGAAATTGTGCGTCTCCAACGCTGCCCGCAGTTGTAATCGCAACTCTATCTCCTATCTGGTAGATTTTCTTAGCCCTCTTACTTGCGATGAAATTCCCCATGGTGGCTCTCTTCTCCGTAGCCATCACGATTCCATCCTTACATATCAAGCCTACTGTCGTAGTTCCTTTATATATCATATCCTGCATCATTTTTTTTCACTTCGTTTATTTTGTTAAAAGAGCCATTTAAACTGGCAGTCAATAGTATTTCGTAAGTATTTTTAAAATTTTCGATAGATTGCAGGCAAAGGTATTTATATAGTTTATATACCTTCTTAAACGGGGGTAGGATATGAAAGATTACAAAATAAAAATTGAAAATGTTGTAGCCTCGACACAGATTGGAGAAAATATTGACCTCAATAAGATTTCAAGAGAAGTTAAAGATGCTGAATATAAACCAAAGCAGTTTCCCGGACTTGTTTTGAGGACAAAAGAACCGAAAGCCGCTGCACTTATATTCAGGAGTGGTAAAGTTGTGTGTACGGGTTCAAAAAGTGTTGAAGATGCAAATAAGGCAGTAAGGCAGGTAGTAAAGGTTATCAACCAGCTTAATATTCCTGTTATCCTTGAACCTGATGTTAAAGTCCAGAACATCGTTGCTTCTGCTGATCTCGGAGTTGATCTCAACCTAAATGCTATTGCAATTGGTCTCGGCCTTGAGAACATTGAGTATGAGCCAGAGCAGTTTCCCGGACTTGTTTACAGACTCAGTAATCCAAGGGTTGTTGTTCTAATATTTGGCTCGGGGAAAATGGTTGTTACGGGAGGTAAAGATCCAGAAGATGCTAACAAAGCTGTTGATAAAATAGCAGAGGAACTGGCTGCTCTTGGACTGATGTAACCTGTCAGGCGATATCTCTTGAGGTGTCGATTTGAATCCCCTCTCCGATGAAGAACTTGAATGTCTCCATCATTGGAGGTTTATTTCTTATTTTTGGGATGGATAACCTGCTTGTAATTCTATCTCCCAGCCTTTCACTGTCGATGTCGAGAATGACATCACAGATATCGACCACCATGTTGACTATGTCGATGGGGTGCACACCTTTCATCAAATAGATGTAAAACAGGTTTCTCGTTTCTTTTGAAAGAATATAGAGTTTATTCACAAGCCACTCCTTTAGGCCATTGCTTACTTCCAGTTTCATGAAAAAAGAAATGGAATCGAATATTACATTATAATCTCCGTCGTCATTTATTTCATTTAATTGATGATCAATAAAGTCAAATATCTCTTTATCTCTGTACTTGTCTTCCAGAACGAACTGGCCATACTCATTGAGATAGTACTGGGTGAACACGTCAATAAACTGAATTCTCTCAACACTGAATCCCATGGAAGTTATGTTCTGCTGTATATACTGGGCTGGTCTGGATGTATTAACATAATACGTCTTTCTTTCAGTTGTAAACTGGTAGAGAAATGCTTCAGGCATGCTGATGGGGTTAGCGTAAACACAAACGAGGCTGCCCTCAGGTAACCCCCCATCCAGGCGTTTATCAAGAAGATGGATTCCAGTAGGCTTTGTTTTTATCTGTGCAATAGGATATTGAAGTTGATGATTCATCATCATATTATAACAATCTCCAGATAAAATTACATTTCAAAACATATTAAGCTTAACGGATTAGGCATAATGAGAAAAGAGAAAGCATGATAATGAGAAACGATAGACATATATTGCCATTATCTAAAAATAAAGCAATGGAAGGCATTATCGATGATGAAATTGTCGTGGTTCAGTACTCTCCCCGACTTGAGAGAAGAGGGTTTGGGAAAAGGAGAAAAGATAATGTTATTCTCCATCCTGTAGAGGCTGTTTACCTCGCGCTGAGGAGAGAATTATCAATCCTACTCAGAAATAAAGTTCTTAAAATCCCTGAAATATTCAGCTGGGCAATAGACGTAATTCCTGAGTTTTCCGAGTACTATTTTGCCTACGAAGATTTAAGAGAACGTGGACATAAAATAAAAATAAAAGATAAATATCTGGAGGCAAAAAAAACATTTCTGCCGTTGTCTGAGAGAAAAGAGATTTCCATTCCCGAACTCTATAGGCTGAGGAAGAAAATGGGGGAACTGACGCTCGCAATTGTGGATGGGGAGAGTGATGTCACATACTATAATCTGATCTTTCCTGACTTATACGGTTGTCAGAAGGAGAAAATAAGCAGATTTGCAGGTTACTTTATAAGGGACAGAGTGATAACTGAGAACAAACAGATTTTCAGCAAATTTTTTTATGGGAACGAAAAGAACGACATAGTTAGCCTATCGCTGGTCGAGAGCCTCTATTTATCTGAGAAGGGTTTTATGGATGTTTATGTTAACAATAAAGCAATAAGCAGGTCAGAATTGAACGAACTTGGAAAGAAGATTGAATATAACTTTGAGGACAGGTATCAGGTTTATAAAAATTTGAAGAACAGAAATTTCTCAGTAAAAACAGGATTCAAATTTGGTAGTGATTTCAGAGTTTACGATGAGATTAAAGGGATAGAGGATTTACCTCACTCTAAATATCTGATTTCTGTTGTCGGGGATGAGAAGATGCCTCTCTATCAGATTGCAGGCTCTGTTAGGCTTGCTCAGAATGTGAGAAAAAAGATGATTTTTGCATTCAAGGAGAGAGGTGAAATTAACTATCTGTTAATTGAGTGGGTAAAGGTGTAGTTTTTCACGTAATACAGCTCGAACTCACTCCAATTTTATTACAAGCCATGCGTTTTCTCCACCCTTTGGAAATCTCAGGAGAATATAAGTTCCTATTAATTTTTCTCCATTCAACCTGATTTTTATCTCCTCTGCAGTTCTTTTCAGGAGCTCATAACTTCCATTATCCCATATGTACACCTTCCCGGCCCCGTACATTCCTTCCGGGATTTCTCCTTCAAACTCCATGTAGTCCAGTTCATGATCCTCAACAGCAATAGCAAGCCTTTTCTGGCCCCTTCTCTCAGGGAGGTTTTTGGGAACTGCCCAGCTTTTCGCAACACCATCCATTTCAAGCCGAAAGTCAAAGTGGTGCTTCTGAGAGAAGTGCTCCTGAACAACGAATTTCATAATAGATGTTTTTGTTTTCACTATTTTAAAGTTCGTGTACATTAAATTTGTATTTTCCATATTTTTTATAATATATAATTAAATAATTTGGTAATTCTGTTCTGCACAGGAAATAATGGGGGCTGGGAGGGTGTGTCTCCCCCTTATTTCCACTGGAATTAAACCTAAAAGTATCCATTAAATCGAAAAAAGCAACTATTTAGAATGAACCTGTTAGAAACTGCAACCTATGTCAGTCTTCAACAGAGATTCTCTCAAGCTGACTCGACAGGTTCCAGATCAGAGTTCTCACATGCATTGGTATATTGGGGTCAGCAGATAAATCCTCGAGAATTGATATTGCTGACGATGCTTTTATCGCTAAACTCTCTTCTCCATGAAGTAAATTCTCTTTTATTTCTCCAGAAATCTTCCTGATATTTCTGGGAACCGTATCATCCTGCATTATTCTATCAAGAACTTCCAGCACACTTTCTGGCACATGTTGTGGCATAAGTTCACCTCCCCGAGAAGTGAAATTTTAATACAATTACTCGCAAGTGTAAACATGGAAGATAAAAAAATTTCGGATATTTCCAAACTACTTATTGGCGGTGCAAAAATGCTTTCTTATCACTGCCCTGAATGTAAGATCCCACTCTTTCAGGAAGGTGATAGGGTTTTCTGTCCGTCCTGCCAGAAAGAAGTAATTATAGAGGGTAAAAAAGAATCCGAGCGATTAAGTATTGAAACTGAAGATAAAAAAACCAGATCCATTTCAAATCAGAAAGAGAGTAGAGATGACACTGAATATTCTGATTTGAAGAAAAGAGAGATGCCTCCTCAGGTTCATCCCGGTGTTGTAAACGAAATAGAACAGCACCTGAGAGAGACCATCCTGAGGCTCTCGAGAGAATTAAAATATGCGAGGAATCTTTCTGAGATTAAAGAGATTATCGAGACAATTGAGAGAACTTCAAACTTACTTGAGAGAATCCGGAGTGGTTGAATTTCTGTGTGGAATTGCAGATATCAGCATACACAGGCTACCACATATCTATCTGAACTTTTCCCCAAACTCAAGAATACTTCCATCAGAACTCAGAAGTTCTTTTATTATTCCTTCAAGTTCTTCTACCTTCAATCTAATCTGCTCAGTAGAGTCTCTATCCCTTAACGTTACTGTGTTGTCTTCAAGAGTCTGATGGTCAATCGTAATGCAGAATGGTGTTCCAATCTCATCAAATCTTCTGTATCTTCTTCCTATGCTACCTGAGTCGTCAAACTCAGTGAATATACCTGCACTCTGTAATCTTTTCGTAATTTCCCGTGATATCTCGATAAAATCTTCTCTCGTGAGTAGAGGAAGTACAGCAACCTGAACTGGAGAGACGTTCCTCTTTAACCTGAGGACTTTTCTTTCCTCCCCATCAATTATATCAGTATCAAAAGAGTGTTCCAAGACCGTATAGACTATTCTATCCAGTCCAAATGATGGTTCAATAACATGCGGAACAATTTTTTCTCCAAAAACCTCTTCCTCTGTTTCTCCAATCTCAAAAAAATCGCTTGACACGGTTACTATCTCACCATTAATATTCAGGGTAATTGGGTCTTCAATCTCACCCTCATAATTCTCAATTTCTTCTGCAATCAACTTTGCTTTCCTTCTAAATTCAGGCCCGAGTTTATTCATCAATGGCTTTAGCTTTCTTCTTGCCATTCTCACAGGCTCTTTGAACTGGATAAAAACACTCATATCCTCTCTACTGAACTCAGCGTGGCTTTTGAGGTCATAATCTCCTCTGTCGGCAATTCCAACAAGTTCTATCCATCCGTATGCAGTTAGACATTCAGCATCCCAGCAGTCAATCGCATAATGGGCTCTCTCATCTTCTCTATGCTGCCTGAACCTCATTTTATCCTCTTTTATTCCAATGCAAAGAAGAAACTCTCTTGTTTTACCGATAAAATAGGCTAATAACTCATTAGCAATAATTCCCTGTGAAACAGCCTCCTTTAAGGTGATAATATGCTCATAATCAAGCTTATCTACAAGGATTACTGGAGTATCACTGTAAATTTTAAAATCAGGATGAGTTTTATTTCTCGGGTCAACGAAGTATTCCAGTTCAGCCTGATTAAATTCTCTTAATCTGATAACTCCCTGTCTCGGGCTGATTTCGTTTCTATAAACTCTACCTATCTGTGCAACTCCGAATGGAAGTTTTCCTCTGAAGTAATCAATCAGTCTTTTAAAATCGATAAATATCCCCTGAGCTGTCTCGGGTCTCAGATAGCCTCTCTTCCCCTTTCCCGGACCGATTGTCGTCGAAAACATCAGATTGAAGTGTTCAGGATTTTTGAGGCTGCCACCACATTCGCATTTCAGATCATACGTTTCAAGAATTTCCAGTACTGCCTCCATCGTCTCATCAGACTCGATTCCAAGTTTCTCCTTAATATAATGGTCTGCACGGTAAATCTTACCGCAATTCTCACACTCAATTGCAACGTCAGTGAACGAGTCGAGGTGTCCGGACGCTCTGAAAATATCCTCTATTCCAATTGTGGGTGTATCGATTTCAACTGCTCGTTCATTGACAACAAAATAATCTCTCCATAATTCCTCAATATTTCTTCTTATTCCATTTCCTAATGGAGCAAAATCAATAAAGCCAGCGATACCACCATATATTTCGAATGATTGCCATAAGAATCCTCTTCGGATGAGCATCTCAATAATTTTACTCATACTCTCCAGCATTCGCCAAGTTTTTTTAAATTTTTTCCACTTCCCCAATGAGTTTACTCTAAAAAATAAAAAGCAAAAGATTTAAAAAGAATCTATTAATCTAAAATAATAGAAGTATAATAAGATGGAGAATTAATAGGGTTGACTCATCCAACCCGAGTTGGAGAGGTTGTGGCGCGAGTATGCACTCCATAATAAGTGACTGTATCAAAATTTTTGATATGGGGCTGGGAAGATATTCGAACTTAACTGAGCCTGTAAAATCAATTACAAGCAGATTAAAGGAAAACATCGGTTTTAAAGATGGTTGATAAAAAGGTCCATAGGAGGTTCATAGAAATGAGAAGTAATCCTGAAAGGGATTTAAGAAGCATTCTTGACAGCATACCGGATGGAGCCGTTCTGACAAATTTTGAAGGGAGAATAATTGAAGTAAATTCTTCAATAGAAGATTTGCTTGGTATTCCTCGAGACTCTCTTTATAACAGAAAGTTCAGTGAATTTTACACATCTCCACCTGATAGGATTGGTAACGGGAGAATAGAGGTTAGTATCAGGAGTATAGATGGTAGAATCATTGAATGTCTTGAAACAGACAGAACATTTCACTTTAATGGCTTTGACGGATATTTAATAATTATTCAAGATATTTCTGAAGAGAGGAGGAGAGAGAAGTCGATTGAGAGGTTTAAAAAATTACTCAAAATCGGGGGGGAGATAAGCAAACTGGTTGTTGTTGAGAAGGACAGAAGAGAACTTCTGAGAAGAATGTGTAAAATCCTGACAGAACTTGGTGATAATATTAAAGTATCGATTGGAGTGATACAGGAAGATCAAATTGAACTATCTACGAATACTTACAGTACTGAGGAATCAATTCTGTTAAGTGAGAAGGAATTTCCATGTCTTCAGTCATTGAAGAGGAACTACAGATTTTTCAGAATTAAAAGACAGACCTGTGAGACTTGTAATAGAGCTGAGAAGTTATACGAAACTAATCTTGTTCTGCCCATCATACATGAAGAACATGTTTTTGGATATTTGTGGTTCTACCTGAGGGAAGATATATTCTCGAAGGAAGAGCTTGAGTTTATAAAAGACCTTGTGTCCGACCTGGGTGTTGCACTAATGTCAATCAAGATTGAGGAAAGAAGGAAGGAGGCACTGGACAGGATTAAAGAAAATTTAGAATATTTTGAATTCCTCTCAGACAAGCTGAGAAATCCAGTTGCAATAATAAAGGGAATCATCGATATTAAAGACGATATCGGTTTGAAAAAGACTGTTGAGGTTACCTCACAACAAATCGACAGGATAATTGAGATTTTAAATGATCTCAGAATAAAAGAGGAGGAAACATTCTGTCTGAGAGAGAAACTCACCAGAGGATAGATCAGAGAAAGAGATTCTGAAATAGTAAGGATTATTATCTGCATTAGCTGTAACATTCCAGCTACAGCATGGGGATGGCATAAGTATGGGAATTTAGGACATTATCGCAGCAGCCACTTCCATAACGGGGTAAATCCTATATCTTCCCACTCATCCTCATAGTCCCATGTTATACAGGTTAAATTATCGCAATTAAGCTCTTTTCCAGCTTTATCCAGAGCTTTTACCTCTCTATCCCTGATGTCTTCTTCTGAGGATGCGTAGGTAGCCTGAATAAGCTGTTCAACATTTAACCCGTCTTTAAGTACAAAGTCAACTTCTCTATTTCCATTTTTCCAGCTTATCAGGAAGGATTTTCCAGCTCTTCTTACCCCGGTTATTGTTACAACCATATTTGATTCCAATTTCAGTTATCTCCTCTTCTCGCACGTCGAATGCATTCGATAAAACTACTTAAATTTTTCAAATTCAGTCGATAAATTTGGTTTATATAGTCAAAAATTTCAGACTACACATGATACTACTGCACGTCAAAATCAAATAAACTTTCCACACGAAATAAAGGGGTGTCACTGTGAACACATTAATCTTGCTGTAAGTAAAAAATGGAGATATAAAAACTAAATATATCAGGAATCGTACAGGTTTTCAACACTTCTGAACCTGATTATGAAGACACTCCCCTCGGGTTCATTATCCTCGACCCATATCCTGCCGCCATATCTCATAACAAGAGTTTTTACCAGAAAAAGACCCAGTCCAGTTCTCCCGGTTGTCTGATCCTTGACTCCTTCTTTGAAGATCTCTTCTTTCATATCGTCTGGAATGCCAGGGCCATTATCAGCAACTCTGATCTCAACCCACTCTATTTCTTCTTTGACCTTTTCCTCATCTATCCACTCAATATCACTTTCTCTGACCTTTCTTGCCGTTAAATCGATTCTCTTTTCCTCCTTATCGTTATGAATGATTGCATTTCGCAGTATATTACTGATTACAGAGTTGACCATTTCATCTGCCCATATGTGCAAATCTTCAGGAACATCCGCCTTGATTATGGCATTGGGAGCATCAATCGCATCAATCTCGTTAATCAGGACATCAGAAAGATTTATGACTTTCAACACCCTCCCTGCTCTCTCAGCATCCTCAACGACTTTTATATCTTTGATTAATTCAAGTGCTCTTTTTACCATACTCTGAATCTTCTCAACATACTCTTTTTTGGGCTCTTCTTCCATCAACTCGACATAATTTCCGATAACACTGAGGTAATTGCTTAAATCGTGCCTTAATACACTGTTGAGTACTTCAAGCCTCTCGATCAGACGTTTAGTTGACAGCTCATCCATTTTTCTCTTTGTAATATCTCTCAGTATTCCCTCACTTCCAAGAGTTAAACCACCACTCTTCCATGGCCAAGCCACAACCTCAAACCACACAACATCCCCAGTTTTGGACACCATCCTCACCTCGTAACTTCTGGTCTCTCCCTTTAAAACTCTAAAAAACTCTTCCTGTATTTTTTTAACATCATCTGGATGTACAAGAGGACTGAGAGAAATTCCAGCAAGTTCATTCTTACTGTAGCCCAGAACATCAACGAGTTTAGGATTGAATTCGAATTTACCAATCCGGAAGAACATGTCCTGAGCTCTTTCGAAGAACTCATGGTAGCTTTCGAGATGCCTTTCCCGCTCGTATTGTTCTGTAAGATCTCTTAAAACAAAGACTCTTTTGTCATCATAACTTACAGATTTAAACTCACAATTGATTTTGGAACCATCTTTCCTCTGAAAGAAACGACTACCCTCTACATCTGAAGTTTTAAAAAGTTCCTCCTCCTCAACATCGAGAAGCTCTGAGAGAGGTCGGTCTTCAGCCTCTTTTTTCTTCCATCCAAGTAATTTTTCTGCCCCCTCACTCCAGTATAACACAATAAAATCCAGGTCAGTGATAATGACGGCATAGGGTAGCAGTTCAGCTAATCTAAGCTCTTTGTTTAGCTTTTGTCGGTTCACCATCCACAATCCTCGTCACAAGTTCTTCGAGCTTCTTTCTTCCAAAGGGCTTCTCAAGAACCTCAAGCGCGCCTGCCTCAAGCATCTCCTTTCCCTTATGTGTTGCATAGGCAGTAACGGCGACAATCTTGATGTCAGGGTACCTCTCCAGAATGGCTTTTGTAGCCTCAACACCGTTCATTCTTGGCATCATTATATCCATCAAAATTAAATCCGGCTTTTTCTCATCACACCTTCTAATCGCCTCGTAGCCACTTGCTGCTTCTACAATATCGTGATTTTTCAGGATTAATCTCATCACTTCTCTCATTGCAGGCTCATCATCCACTATTAGTATCCTCACCTTCTTTTTTTTCTTGGGCATCTGTTCACCCCTATTATGATAATTACAAGGACTATAAACTATTAAAATCTTTCTAAATACAGCGGTGTTAAAATTCAAATGATATTAATATTTTCTTATTTCTTTGTTTTGGAAAAAATTGCTTTATTTTATGAATCATCTTTAATCGTTAATATATTCCTGCTTTTTACTAATAAATAAATTTACCTCATTATTTCTCTTTATAAAGTCCTCATCAGCTGTTTTTAAAAACCCTTAATTAATCTATTACAATAATTACAATAATGATTAATTCGAAATTCTTGATTGTTCTAGCACTGGTATCGATTATTTTAAATGTAGCATCACAGGAACAGGTGCAGTGTTCTGAAAACAGGCCTGAATTACATGATTTCCTTAATGTAACATCCATAGATGCAACTGAATTCGAATATGTTAATTGCACCTCTCAAGAATTGATAAACTATGTTGGGATTGGTGAAAAGGACAAGCAGATTGCAAGATTCTTTTTGGACGGAGATTATGTAATAGTAACTGAAGGGAACGTGGATACACTCTATGACAGTGAAGAGGAGTATATGGGAGTAACCCTCAGGGAAATGAATGGTTAT
>MTMJ01000038.1 GCA_002010045.1 Archaeoglobus sp. JdFR-22
CACTGCAATCATCCTAAAACTCCTTAGTGTAGTATCGCAGATACTGCGGTTTGTTGATCGACCTGACTGCAGGTCGGGGTTCAATTCCCGGCCGGGGCACTAATAGATTCCAAACTTTTTAACAGCAAACGACAAAGAAAAAAGAAAAAAGAAAAATTTACCTGAATTCGAGCATTCTTTGTTAAATAAATTCACGTTCATTCATTGGCTGAACAGGTCTGTTATTGCCCAAGTAGATTGCTTCAAAAGCATCAATCTGTTCTTCTGATAACTCAACAGGGTTGCTCAGCACGAACCACTTTACTCCTTCTGTACATGGTGGTGTTGTGAATGAACCATCATACCTGTAATATGACCTGTCTTCAGGCAGAAGGTCAATTGCATTTACTGTAACACCACTTATAGTCTGAAGTTCTCCCTCTTCTGCCGGCATATTGTCCCACACTGGCTTATATGCTTCATTCTCTTTTCCAGCAGTTATCATGACGCCTATAACTGCATACTCTCCATCATCACTCTGGTGTACAAGATGCAATTCCATGTCATAGTATTCTCCGTCGATCGTATGCTCACTCGGTGCGTGGAAGTGGAACTGGAGCAGATTGTATGCTTTTCCTTCAACTGTTATCGTACTACCTTCATCGTATTCAACCTTGATAGTATGTCCATTGTTGATTATGTTCAGTGCTGTTGGATTGTAGTTGAATGTGATGTCGGCATCGTGGACAGGTGCATCCGAAATGTCAACAGGCGACTGCTCACTTCCAGCACAGTCTGGATAGCCAATCTCAGCCCAGTGCTCTGGACCCGTCTCACCCTCGTAGCCCCAGTGAGTCTCTTCCACATGAGCTTCTTCGACTGTCTCCTCTGCATGAACTTCCTCAGTCGTCTCAACAGGCGTCTCCTCTACATGGGTTTCTTCAGCTGGCGCTTCACTCACTTCTTCCGCACATCCCAAAAACATCACAGTGTTAGCTGTGATTAAGATGCATAATCGCTTCACTATGCCTACCCCCTTTTTTTGGCGATTTAAAGGGACTTATTATTAAAGTTTTTTGATTTTTTAGATATAGGTATTTATATAATATATAGGCTTAATATCTCTATCCTATTTATATAAAAATCCTAAAACACAGAAAATCCTCGAAATTATTTTTCACTTACAAGAATAAACCTATTGAATCATTCCAGCCCGAGTTCTTCCTTTACTTCAATTAACCCTTTGATGGCAATTTCATAAAATCTGGGAAGTTCAATTCCAATTTTTTCGATCTCTCGTATTCTTTCCCTGTCACAACCTGCTGCAAAACTTTTCTCTTTAAACTTCTTTTTAACAGATTTTGGTGTAACTTCTGTCAACTTACCTTTCTTAACAAGGGCACAGGCAATAATAAGTCCAGAAACGCTGTCAGCAGCCTGCAGAGTTACCTCAACAGGTTTCTCGTAATTTCCGAAAAGAAGGTGATTATGCCTCCTCACAACCTCAACAATGTATTCATCAGCCCCATTTTCCTTCAAAATTTCCGCCCCTACGAGACCATGCTTCTCCATATTGCCCGAGACAACCTCGTAATCAATGTCGTGAAGTATGCCAATCAATTCCCATTCTGTTGCATCTTCCCTGAGTTCTTCTGCTACTTTTTTCATAATCGCAGCAGTGGCGATACAGTGTTTGATGAGATTTTCATTCTCTACATGCTTTTTTAACAAATCCAAAGCGTTTTTCCTGTTCATTCTGAACCACCTTACAGTACTTCACATTTACTAACAGAGTGTAATTTCACATTCCTCTCCCGGTACATAAACAGGATATTTTGATGTTAAACATGCAAGACACAGCTCATTCTCATTAAAACCAACTGCCTTCAACAACCCCTCAAGACTCAGATATGCAAGGCTGTCAGCATTTATTTTCTGTCTCACCACCTCAATATCTCTGCATGATGCAATCAGTTCTTCCCTTGTTGACATGTCAATTCCAAAGTAGCAGGGAGCGATAATAGGAGGGCTGCCAACTCTGAAGTGTACCTTCTTTGCCCCTCCTTTCCTGAGCATATTAACTATCTTGCGGGAAGTTGTGCCTCTTACGATACTGTCATCAACGAGAACAACCCGCTTCCCCCGGATATTGCTCTTAATCGAGTTTACTTTGAGCCTGACAGAGAACTCTCTTTCCTTCTGTTCTGGCATGATGAATGTTCTGCCAACATATCTGTTCTTTATCAACGCCTCGAGGTACTGGATGCCTGATTCATGTGAATATCCCAGAGAGGAGGTTGTCCCGCTGTCTGGAACGGCTGAGACAGCATCTGCTTCAACAGGACTTTCTCTTGCAAGAATCCTCCCAATGTTATATCTGACCTCATAGACACTTCTTCCATCAATAACAGAGTCGGGACGGGCAAAATAGATGTATTCAAAGACACAAAATGCTCTTCTTTTGCTTTCAGCGATTTTAACGAAGTCAATTTCCCCATCCTTAACTATAACCGCAGTTCCGGGCTCAATGTCCTTCAAGAATGTAGCTCCAGTACTATCAATTGCGCAGGATTCACTTGCAATAACATATCCGAAATCTGCAATACCCACACAGAGTGGCTTAAACCCAAGAGGGTCCCGATAGGCAATCAGGGTATCATTAACGAGCATTGTGAACGAAAAACTGCCGAGCAATTGGTTATTCAACAACCTCAATGAGTCAATTAGGTCGTATTCGAGCAGATTTACTGAAATCAATTGTGCAATGACTTCTGTATCAGAATCTGTGAGAAAAACTCTTCCTTCATTTTCAAGCTGTTTTCTCAAATCCCAGTAATTTACAAGGTTGCCGTTGTGAGCCACCGCGATATTTCCAGCCTTTGACTTGACAAGCAGTGGCTGAGAATTCTCGAGCTGAGATTCGCCTGTAGTGGAATACCTGACGTGACCTATAGAATAGCCCGCAGACATTCTTTTCAGAATTTCCTCATTGAAGACGTGGCTCACGAGCCCCATCCCTTTGTGCAGATGCACGTGATCCTTCGAGATTGTGGCTATACCGGCAGACTCCTGTCCACGATGCTGAAGTGAGAAGAGAGCATAATATGAGATACGTGAACACAATTTTTCATCGTTACTGTATACTCCAACAACCCCACACATTTAATTTCGACTTTTCTTCTTATTGACCCAGTTATAGCTTCTCAGTTTGCTACTGCGTCCAAAGCCGCAAGAAGCACAGTAACCCTTTCTTCGATGAAAAGAAACATTACCACAACGTCTACATTTAATATGTATTGTTTTCCTACCCCTTTTCCCAAATGAAGATGTACCTTTTGTCATCTGTATTCACCTACACCTGTGATGGAGATATAAACACCACCGTATCTCCCCTGATAACAACACTCCCGAGCTTCTTAGTCACCTCGCCTCCCTGAATCTCCTCAGCATTCTGAAGCACAAGGTTCATGTGAACGTCATAACCGTTTAAAACACCTCTAAATTCCCTGCCCCCTTTTATCCTAACAATCACTGAAGTTTGCAGAGCTTTGTTCAATATGTCCAGTGGTCTGTTTGCCATGTTTTCTTCCTCCTTATTTTTACCAGCTGTATCATTTCCTCCATTCCCAAAAAGGCTTTAAGATGCGTTATCTGAATAGTATTTAAAAATATCGGAGACCTGAATTACAACGTCAGGGTGATAATTGATGAGAGAAAGATTGCGAAAGAAGCAGGCAAAATTTGTGACACAACAGTTAAAAGAGAACTCAGGAATAGAGATTACAGGCGATATGGATAGAGTAAAAATAGATGGAAGAGTGGTTATTCTTGTTGAAAATGAGCCGGTCATAATCGAGTATCAGGATAGATACTATTTGACTGTTTATGGTATTTTAAAGTTCAAACCTCCCAGATGGAAGGTTGTAGTTGACGAAGGTGCAATGCCTTTTGTGATGAATGGTGCAGATATAATGAAACCGGGAATCGTCTATGCAGATGAGGGGGTCAAAAAAGGCGATTTCGTTTATATCTCAGTTGAGGGGAAAGAGACTCCTTTAGCTGTGGGTGTAGCTCTTGTTGACTCAAGTGAAATGATAGGCAATAAAGGAAAAGCAATAAAAAACATCCACCATCTCAAAGACCGAATCTGGAATCATTTTTTTTAAAAATATATTCAATTTCAATCTCAGGATGCAAAAACCTTAATAATAGTTATGCTGCATAAAGCCAGTTAAGAGTAAGTTTGGGATTGCAGGTTATAAGCGGTGATATTATGGATTACTACAGTGAAAACAGGTTTAATAACTGGATAAACAGGATTATGGAGGCAGAAATAGATCTGGATGATGCTGATTCACTTGCTGTTTTCGACCAGATGATGGAAGATTTTGTTGTTGCCTGCATGAATATCATCAGAGCCGTTAAGGAGAGAGAGATAAAAAAGGCACAGGCAATTAAAGAACTTGAGGGGATGAAAGAGTTGCTGAATATAAGTATCGACTTCGGGGACTCACTCAAAACTGATTTTTATGACTTCGCAAGAGAAGGACTCAAGGTAGCAGTTGAATCAACAAAGATGAAACTTGAAGGTAAAAAAACAACAAAGTCGTTTGAGAATCTCCTTCAGGAAGCAATTGAAAAGGAGAAGGAAGGAGACTTTGAAGGGGCTTTTTTAATGATCTCAAGGATGGGATTGAAAGTTTTAAATGGAGCTAAATTGCCGGATGATTTGGAGCTTCCTGAGGATGGTTATGTCCTTAACTGGTTAGATGGTCTCGATGCCATCAATACTGTAATGCTACTCAGTGAAATAGATGCTCCTTCCCAAGATTTTGAAGATGAATAAAAATTTTAATTTGCCTGATGAGGTTTTAAATGCTTTAAAAAGCTGTAAACTCTGCTACGATTTATATAAAACACTTCTTATGAATTACGGAAAAAGAGGAGAAAAAGCTTTTTTCTACCTGAAGGAGAATAGAATTAAAAAATACAGGGATTTTTTTATTGTTGTGGGTGACGAAGAGTATGTTGTTGAAGGCAACTACTGCAACTGTAAGGATTTCCAGATTAACCTGAAATCAAAAAAACCATGTGCTCATATTCTTTCCGTGAAAATCGCTGAGAAACTGAACTATTATGATATTGTTGATACATATTACGTTGATTTCATCAAGAAGAAAAAGAATTGGAGGGGAAGAACTTGAATTCTGGAAGTGTCCTGAACAGAGATGAGATTGAGAAGAGAATAATTTACGAAAATCTGATAAGTGATTATATAGATTTGAAGACCCAGTTACAGCCAAACGGTTTTGATTGCACCCTTAAAGGAGTTGCAAGGTTAAAGGGGTCAGGTAAAATAGATTTTGACAATAAAGAGCGAGAATTACCTGATTTTGAAGAAATTGGTTTTGTTGATGACTGGCTCTTCCTCGAGAAGGGAACATACAAAGCTTTTTTGAATGAGATTGTAACTCTTGATCGAGACCTCATGGCGTTCGGAAGGCCACGCTCAACACTTGCAAGAGCCGGAGTTGGATTGATTACAGCTGTATGGGATGCTGGTTACAGCGGTAGAAGCGAGGTAGGACTTGTTGTACATAACCCCGAGGGAGTATGGTTAAAAAGAGATGCCAGAATACTCCAGCTTGTTTTTATCAAGCTTGTGGATATAACAGCACCTTACACTGGCATATTTCATGGGGAGAACATCTGAGCTTTTGTTTAATCCAGGATGGAATGGAATTGTTCAGTTAATGTCTGTCAATCTATTCAAACTTTCTGATAACTGCACCTGATGTTTTATCATCCACAATAAAGTCTTCAAACTGTCAGAACCTCTGAGAATATTTGTTTCTTAAGCTCAGTCTAATTGTTATCTCGGAAACAATATCAACCTTTCTTCCACAATTTTTGGATTGTTTGATTTTGTTTTTTGATAAAAAGAATAGCTGACCAAAAAATATTTATAATGTTTAATCATTATAGTGTGTTATCAGAGGCGGAGGAAGTATCATGTTACTCTGGAAAAGGCTTGCTGAGATATACATATCAGGAAGGGATAGAGATGAGATTATATCCGGTTTGAAATCACTGAAAAAGGAGCTGATATCATTGGATATCAGTAAGGAAGAGAAAGAGAGACAATCGAAAATAATCAAAAAGCTGGAGACAAGCCATAATATCGCCAAAAGTCTTGAAAATCAAATCTGGATAGAGCATTCGCAGTTTCTTCTCAACAGACCCTCCCCTTTTTAATCAAAAAACTAAAAAGGAATATAATCTTTCTTTATTTGATGGAGAGTATTTTTGATGCTGGTATAATCGGAGCCGGTATCGGAGGATTAACTGCCGCACTTGAGTTAAGAGATTACAACATTATAGTTCTTGAAAAGCTGCACAGACCCGGCGGAACTTCTTTTTCATTCAGGAGAAAGGATTATGAATTTCTCACGGGTCCTCTGGGCTTCAGCCACCCTGATTTAATTAAATCGTATTTTATGGATAAGGGACTCAGTAATTTAAGGTTTACCAGAACTAACTACCAGCTTCTTGCAGGCAATATAAACCTGATAATCTCAAAGCCATTGAATCTACTTGAAAAAGACTTGAAATCTTTATTCCAACATGAAAACGTTGAGAAAGCTGTAAGTGAGTTGAAAGAAGTAATCTGCAAGGTGCGAGGAATTTTTTATCATGAGGGAAAGTATTTCAATGCTCTGAAAGGAAACTGGTTTGAAGTTCAGATGGACGGAGCCGGATATGACATTTCTGCTGCTGAATTTTTTTCTCAGTTTATTGAAGATGATACTCTGCTATCCATTTTATCAGGAATGGGTTTAAAGGAGTCCGAATTTTCGTTGATTGCGTCAGCATGCATGTGGGATGTTTTAGCAGAGGTAGGACTCTGGTACCCCGCAGATGGATTGAGTGAGATGGTAAGAAGTCTGTTCTCAAAGGTTGAGAATAAAGTGAAGTTGCGTCATGCTATCGAGAAAATCTCTTTTGAAGATGGGAATTACGTTCTCTCAACATCTAAAGGCATATTTAAAGCAAAGAGGATAATTCTGAATGCTGATGTGAAAAAAACTTATTATTTAATGGATGACGAACTATCCAAAACTTTTAAACCGTTTATTGATAAAAGGGAAGAAGGTGACTCGTTATTGACCTTTTATGCTGGTATTGATGAGTCAAAAATCAATAAGGAGAGGATTAGAGCCCATCATGTTCTCTACTATCCTTATCTCGATGAAAGTAATGACCAGAGGGGAAATAGATTTTTCGAGAATGAAGTTGAGGTTACGTTTCTTTCTGATTATGGAAAATTCTGTCCGGAAGATAAGGCTGCAGTCATGATACGCTCTCCCTTGGATTATGATGAATGCAAATTTGATACAGAGGAGAAGTATTACAAATTTAAGGAAAAAATCTCAACCGAGTTGCTTGAAATTGTGGAACCTCTTGTACCGGGAATAGGGTCAGCGGTTGAGGTGAGAGATGCGTCTACACCAGTAACATACGAGGTGTGGGGTGGCAGATACCGCGGTTCAATTGCAGGATGGAACTGGGACGATTCTATGCCAAGATGTCTTGTAAAAACTCCACTTGAGAATTTCTATGTCTGTGGGATATACTCATTCTCGATTCCGTTTCTTGGCGCATTTCCAACCTCTCTTTACAGTGGTAAGCTTGCTGCAGGTTTTGTTAGAAGTAGAGAGAAAATTTAAAAGGACACCACAACCCTTAAATATCGATTTTTGTCATGAATTATGCCGACGGCCACAGAAGTGGGGGATACACCCGGACTCATTCCGAACCCGGAAGTTAAGCCCCATTTCGTTCCGTGCTGTACTGTGTTCCGAGAGGGCACGGGAACCACGGGAGCTGTCGGCTTTCCCCCCAACCTTTTTTTGCATCTATATTCGATTTAAATCGAGCGTAATGTTAAATACAGCTGAATCTCACATATGGTGTGTATGGCGAATTGCTTGCTTCACTTTCTGCTTTCTGCTGGGCAGCAGGAGGGATACTTTATCGAAAGGGTCTTGATACTACGAACATCTGGACTGGAAACCTGATAAGAACTTTAGTAGCTGCAACTGGATTTATATTGTTGATGGTAATTCAGGGCATCCTCCACACAGTAATTGAGACTATTACAGCAGAACTACTCTTCTGGCTGATATTTTCAGCGTTCTTTGCATTCTTTGTTGGGGATATTTTTTATCTTGAGGCTTTGAACAGATGCGGGGTTTCGAGAGCGTTGCCAGTATCTTCTACATATCCTTTATTCGTTGCTTTTCTTGCAATCATCATCTATGGACACTCTATAGGATTTCAGATTTTTGCGGGCAGTTCTGTGATTGTACTGGCAATTTACCTGATTTCTGAGAAAAATGGGACTGCTTCTATTTCAGGAATAATACTTGCAATTCTTGCAGCGATATCATGGTCATTGAGTATAACGACCATCGATTATCTTGTGTTGTATCTACCTGTAGAAGCAGTTGCAGGTATCAGATTCGTTGTTGCTGTGTTGCTTACCTCAGCTATGGTTTCTGTAAAGGGTTTCAGGTATGATTACAGTGCACTTAAGTGGCTCGGCATTGGTGGTGTGGTTGCTTTAATTATCGGAAACTATGCCTTTGTTGAGGCAATCAGAGTAGCTGGTTCAGCAAAAGTAACTCCAATTTCGGCAACGTATCCTGTAATCGCCGCCGGCTTCGCTCGATTCACTTTAAAAGAGGTACTGACTTTTAGAATTGCTTCAGGAATTTCTCTATCGTTTCTTGGAGTTTTGCTCGTTATTCTCTCGTGAATTTTTCTATCAAACAGAATTCAGCTATATTTCTCGAAAATCTCTCTGAAAGCTCCCAAAACAATTTCAAGCTGCCCTTTCTCGACCATATATGTGGATAATTTAAAGTTTTTTGTCAGCCCGGCTTTAATTCCGTGTATTCTTCTCTTCTTTAATTCTTTGTACAGAAAGTATCTGCCGCCTTTTGCTTTCTTTGATATTTCATAAAGTCCTTTTGACTCAAAGAACATCAAATCATGGTTATGCGGCTTATCACCAAGCTGAATAATGTCCATTTCTTCCATCTTTTTTGAAAACCACCTTGCCTTATCAACTTCCTCATCCCATCGCTTTATTCTCTCAATTAGATGAGGAAAAGAAGCTATCAGGGTCATTACTGTCACACCCCTTGCTGTACATCCAAGGAACTCAACTTCTTTAACCTTATATTTTTCTGATTTTCTTGTGAGATTCTTAGAATATTCTTTATTGAAACCGAGAACACCTATGGGACCGGCTGAAGCCATTGACTTGTGACCGCTGCCCACAACAAAATCTGCGCCGAGCTGTTTTGCATTTATGGGCATTCTACCTATCGCATAAGCGCAGTTGAGAAGTAATGGGATGCTGTATTCATGACAAATCTGCGAAACTTTTTCTGCATCGGGTAAATTCCCATAGTTTCCATCAGGATACGTCAGAACCGCAAGCACAATATTTCCCTTCTTTTTCGTGTCTTCTATGGTTTCAGCGTATTTCTCCGCCCTCATTTCAAAATCTGGATAGCCTGTATTTGGAACTTCAGCGATATTCAGTCCGGCCCTCTCTGCTGCAACATAAGTTGAATAGTGGGCATTTGAGTCAATCACAACCCAAGCGTCGTCCCTCCTTAAAGCATGCATTACTGCAAATTTCGCCTCTCTTGCACCATTTGTAAGTCTTGTAAAATCGCAGTTCAGGAAGTCGGGCAAAGCTTCGTTCACTAAATTGTATATTGGTGGTCTTTTAATCTCTTCAAGTCTTCCCCCGCAAAAGTCGCAAACGCTGTAACCATCACCCCACTCAATAAGAGCTTTTCTTGCCTCCTCTGTCAGCTTTCCACCGGTTTGAAGCGGGTCAATGTTGATAAAATCTTTCGTCTGCCTTTTGATAAAACCAAAATTTGCCATTGCATGCGGTTACAGGAACCGTTTAATATTATTTCCGTTCAGAGGTCATCCAGTAATTCTCGAACTTTTCTTTACATTCTTCGTAACTGAGGCTGTTCACGTATTCTATAACTTTTTTCTCATCTTCGAGATGGGGAAAAGGTATTTCATCTGTGGGTAACATCTCGTCCTTTCTTGTCAGAGAGATATAGAGCAGTCCGCGTGCTGCGAGCAATCTTTCTTCATCCCTGTCCACCTTTTCACCTCTGATGTATTTTCTTGTCAACTTATTTCCCGGATTCTCTACTAACTTCAGATTGATTCTTTCAGCAACCCTCTCAATTAAATTCATAGAGGATACTCTCGCATCAGGCATGATTTCCTTCAGGTATTCTGGAAGTAGAAAGTGAATCTGACCGGCTTCAATAAGAATATCTGTTGATAAGTCTTTTTCATGAATTATTTTTTTAATGTATTGTGCACGAAGGTAATCTCTGAATCTAAATCTTTCTGCATCAGCCTTTGTGAAATTTATGGTCGATTCAACAATAGAATCGAAGTCTTTTTTAAGAAAAGCTTCCTGATATTCAATCATAGCCTGTGTTGCTTTTCTTTCAGTCTCTCTCACTCTACTTACCTCCTTATCCCTGATTATCTCATCGAATTCTCCACTCTCAATAGCCCGATATATTTTCCCGAGATTCTCAAGGTATGGTTCAACCTGCAGAATTGTTACTCCGCTCTCATAGAGTTTTCTCAGCAATTCTACGTATTTGCGGCTAAAAACAGGGAGTGTTGTATCAATATTCATGATGAAATCATCCAGGGTAATTTCTCCATCAAAGAAATCGTAAAGCTGCCTGTTTTCAGGCTCTTCCAGAATTATAGCCCTGTATTTTTTAGCCTCAGCCTCAAACTCTTCAAGAATTTCAACCCTGTGTGAAATAAATCCAACCATTATATTGTATGACTCCATTACATTGGTTAAAAATTCAAAGTATTAAAGACCTGTGAAAAATTCAATTACTTTAAATGTAACCTTCTCTCTAACTCAGTCCATCTTGAACTCAACATACTCTACACCAGCCTGAATGTCATGAGACGGATTCGAAGAAAAAGTCCCGCCTCCCGGATTTGTCTTTCAAGTTCAAATCCGTAACATTTTTATTACGAGAGATTGTAACAACAATCATGGATATCCATAATCAGGAGATTATTTTAAAACAGGAAAACGCTTTACTAAGAAAATCGAGTATTCCGGAAGAGAATAAGCGTTTAATTGAGAAATTCCAGCGTGAGCTTGTTATTGAAGGTATAAAAACACCCAAGCTTGTTCGATATTCAAAAACGCTTAGAACAGTTTGTGAAAGATGGAAGAATAAACCCTTCAGTAAGTGGACAGTTGAAGACGTTAAAGATGTGCTTTATTCTATTGAAACAGACGGTTATGAGGTTAAAGAGAAAGTAAACGGAAAGATAGTTAGGGTTAAGAGAAAATATAAGACACACTCAATCAATGAATTCAAGAAAGGATTACGTAAATTCTTCAGATGGTATAAAGGAGAGACATGGGAAGGTTTGAAACCATTGAGAGGAGAGAAGAAAGAAGATAGAAAGCCTGATGTTCTAAGTGAGGATGAAATACTGAAAATGATTGAAGCGAGAGACCATCCGAGAGATAAAGCAATTATTGCTGTAGGTTATGAGGCAGGGTTAAGAATTGGTGAGCTTGCAAACTTACAGATCAAACACATAACATGGAATACCAATGGAGCAAAGATAAAAGTTCATGGTAAAACGGGTGAGAGGGTTATACCGATTGTAATGGCAGCCCCATATCTCAGAAGATGGGTTGATCATCACCCTTTCAAGGATGATCCTGAAGCTTTTGTTTTTATTGGACTTGGAACAAAAAATCATGGAAAACCTATGGTTTATCAGGCATTTCGAAAGGTTATAAGACAGGCAGCCACTAAAGCAAAGATAAAGAAAAAAGTTTATCCTCATATACTGAGACATTCGAGAGCTACCATACTGGCTAATTTCTTAACTGAGGCTCAGATGAATATTTTCTTTGGATGGGTTCAGGGTTCAGATATGCCAGCTATTTATGTTCACTTATCAGGTAGAGATATTGATAACGCAATAAACAAAGTCTATGGTATAGAAACTGAGGAAGAGAAAAAAGAGACTAAACTCAAACCTCAGAAATGCCCGAGATGTGAGGAAATGAACTCACCGACTGCCAAGTTTTGCCAGCGTTGTGGACTTGTCCTTGATGAGAAAGAGAGGTTGAAAGTTCAGTTTGAAGAATCAAAAACAATGCCTGAAATTATGGGAGAGATACTAATAGATCCTGAGAGACGCAATCAGTTTAAGGAAATGTTACAATTTGTTGAAGCTATGGAAAGCAATCCTGAAATCTCCAGAAAGTTCTTTGATGTGTTTCAGCAATACTTCGGGAAAGAGAAGGTTTAAAAAACTAATAAAATTTAAGTTAATAATAATTTTAAATGATACAGTTTACAACACATTTATAAAACATTAACTAATTAGTAAATTTTAAGTAATAGAAAAGTATCAAAAAAGGTCACAAAATAAGTAGAGGATATAGTTAAGATTATAATGATGATTAACGTAAAAAACCAAAAAATATTAAAATTACATACGAATCATCAGGTGGTGTAATATGGCCGATGAAGGATCGACAATTAATGAAATAAACTTTGTAAGATTAAACGTTGAAGAAAAACATGCTCTTTTAGACATTCTTGGTTATGAAGTTAGTGAGGATGGTATAATTTTAGATAAGAAAACAAAAAAAGAGTATATTTGCCCGATAACAAACGAAGTTGTTTTTATTGAAAATGCATCTATTCTACCCGGCTCTACAGTAGTCATCAATACTTCAGAGCTTTCATTGGCAGAATACTTTACTAAATATATTGAGAAAGTGTTGGGTTAAGGGATGACTCCTTGGTCTCCCCCTCCTGATCTTTTACAAAAAAGTCTTCCTGAACTTTTAAAACTGTATGCTGCTGGGAAAATAGCAAAAGAAGGATTAAAATGGGCAAGAAATCGAATAAAAGAATTGTGGGATAAGAGAGAATATGGTTTTACACCTGACCCTGAATTAGCGTCAGATCTACAAAAAGTTAGTAAAACTGATGCATATAGTAGAATGAAAGATTGCATTGGAAAACATCGATTATTGTCAATAATAAAACTGGGAATTAAAGTTATGGAACTAAGTGAAGAGGGAAAAGGGGACCAAATTAATAGAATTAGAAATGATGTTTATAAAAAATACGGGACTGAAGGTGTGAGAATCATAAGTATGGGTAGTACAGGTGTACTTATAGGAGTCATACAATACTTGAGTGATATTAAGATTAAGCATAATTACGACCAGAAATTTTTATCGGATACTTTTGAAAAAATACTTGCAGAATGGACGAAGATAACTATATTTCACAAAAAAGAAGACGGTCAAAGGGTGTTAGAAAGTAAGATTATTAAATATATGGATGATTCTTATGACCTATTTTTTGTTTTCGCAGCAGGCGTTGCGGGAGATCAAGCTGCAAAGGGTATTGCATCCCTAAAAAAGAAAAAAGAAATACAAAGAAGAAATTATATGTTCTCACTTTATGAAAGAAAAGAAGATAAGACAGGAAGAAAATTATTTACATGGGTTTTTGAGAAATTAGAAGGATGGGGAAATAGAAACTAAGGTCAGAACTAGGCCTTATTGAATTTGAGAAAAGTGGGGATGCTAGAGTCAAAAAGATGCCTATTGTTAATTACAATGAGATTCAGGTAAGTATCTCTGTTTGATGTGCGATTAATTGCAAAGAATTTATTTATACAATCTAATGTTAATATGGTTGCCGGTTTTTGATTTCTCTTTTGATAATGCCTCCATTGTACCAACTACTTCATAGTCATATACTTCAATCATGAATAACAGAGCTGCACAAACTTCTCCCATCAATGTTGGTGGTTTCTCACTGCAAATCTTCTTGATTAATTCAGGATACTCTCTTAAGGTTTTATATGCATCTATTATACACTTCCCTCCAGAAGAAAGTTTATTTGAGACTTGACTAAGAAGGTGGAGAATATTATCAAATCTATATCCTTCTCCGTATCTCCTCTTACATAAATCTTCAAAATTTTTTAAAGCACTTAAAGCAATAAATGAGTCAAAGAATATATCTATAGTGTTGTTTTTATTTTCAAGGAGATTTTTAACAATTTGCCGAAAGTGAGTCTCTAAATACTTTTTTATAACTTTCTCCTCGTCTCTTGTTAATGCAATCTTCTTTTCTGCTAATTCTTCTTTTATTGTTTTAAGTAAAGGCTCAACCTTACCCTTCAGCAATTTTTTAGTCCGGTTACCGTCGTCAACCTCAATCACGTCAAACAATTCTGAATACTCTTTTATAATCGTATAGATTTTGTTTATGTGATTGTATTCCAGTCCTTTTGCAATTTGATAACCTGTTTTCGCTTCTGGGAATGTATGAGTGTATATCTTGCTTATAATTCCCTCCTTTATCGGATTCTTAATTTTTCTCATAGTACTTTTTCGGTGGGTGATGTTATTTAACTTTAACCATAAGTAAGTAACTTATACGGCTATATACAGGTTCATTAAATTTGTTTTATGCCAACTCAGCAAATTTACCTCTCGGTAAAAAACTACGAAAAGCTTAGAAAAGAAGCGATGGAGACCAGAAAACCAATATCGAGGATTGTAAGCGAGGCTTTGCAAAATTACTTCGAGGAGAAGGAGCATGATTAAAAAAGATATGTTAATCAGGCTTATTTACTATGGTTCACCAGTTGCAAAGGCAGCAGCTTTAACATTATTGAATGAGAAAACAGGCGGTGAATTAATTAAAAAGCTATGGGAGCTTAGCAAAAAATTTGTGAAAGATGGGGATGACAAAAATGAGAAGCGTCTCAAAAGTTAAAAATCTTTCTGTGATTGATTATTTGGCCATTATAAAAGAATTAGAATCTGAATTAGATAATAAAATATCAGAAATCAGAAAAAAGCAAATTGAGATTAACACATACTGTGACAATTGTGTAATCGATCTAGAACTGAAATTTCAGCGAAAAAAAGCTGAGCTCCTGAAAATGGAGGGAGAAGATGTCAATTAAAGAATGCCGGAACTGCAAAAACTGGGCAACTAATCCGCAAGGATGCATCCAAGAATACCCAAAAAAGCAGGAAAGAGAATGGCTAAAAGAAGATTTTGAAAATTGGGATCACAGCATAGCAGAAGAGTGCAAATACTTCGAAGTAAGAGCAAATAATAAAAAAAAAGATGCCGATAAACTTATTTCTCTTGTTTTAAATCAGTGCGAGCTCTTCCATGATAAATACAACGATGGATATGCAGCTATACAATATGGGGATTCATATGAGGTAATACCCATATGCTCTAAGATTTTCAGAAAATGGCTTAGTTACAAATTCTATGATGTGGTGGGAAAATCTCCATCAAGTGAAACCCTCAATATGGCTATCAACACCATTGAAGGGATAGCTATACACGAAGGGGGGAAGTACCCCTTATCTGTCAGAATTGCAGGGAATGAGAAGGAAATCTATTACGATTTAGGAGATGAAAATTGGGATATTATCAAAATAACCCCTGAAGGATGGGAGATAAAACCTCATAATAATATAATCTTCGAACGTTTTAATGTAACTTTACCGGCAATAAAACCAGCAGAAAACGGAAATATCAATCTCATTTGGAAATATTGTTATATAAAAGAAGGCGATAAGCTTCTTTTCATAGTTGCAATTATAAGCTTTCTAATTCCCGGAATTCCACATCCTATATTAGTTGTTTATGGACGAGAGGGGAGAGCCAAAACCTTCACGTGTAAGGTTGTCCGAAGGCTAATAGATAAACTAAGCATTGATTTCCAGAGATTTCCAAAAAACGAAAGAGATGCTGCGATAATATTTTCATCACGATGGGTTATTGCTCTCGATAATGTCTCAAATATCCCTGATTGGCTTTCTGACTTTCTTTGTAGAGCTGTGACAGGAGAAGGATTTGAAACCAGAGAACTATACACAGACAAAGATACAGTTCCATTTTCTTACAGGAGGTGTATAATAATAAATGGAATAGCAATTCCAGCATTAAAACCGGATGCAATAGACAGATGTCTTTTTTTCGAAGGAGAAATAATCTCGGAGGATAAAAGAAAAGAAGAAGCACAATTATGGAGAGAATTTGAGAAAGACGCTCCATATATTTTCAGAGCTATGCTTGACACAATTCCAAAAGCTATGAGTATATTACCGGAAGTCAGAGCTGAATTAAAAAGACTTCCCAGAATGGCAGACTTTTGCGTATGGGGTGAAGCAATTGCAAGGGCTTTGGGATACTCACCTTTCGAATTTTACAATAGCTATATGAGTAGGATCAGAGATCAGAAAATTGAAGCAGTTGAAAAAACTATTATTGGCGAGCTTTTGCTTAAATACATGAAAAATGAGGACAAATGGGAAGGAGAACCCTCTGAATTGTTTGCTGAACTTAGAGATCTGGCTAATGCCTTAGGATTAAAAAAATTTCCAAAAAACACCTCAGCATTTCAGTGCTGAACTTTCTAGATTAGAGGAATCACTTAGTAGAGTTGGTTTAGTTATTGAGAAGGGTAGAAGAAGTGATAAAACAAGAACTCGATTTCTTAAGATCTGTTGGAAAGATTGTGCTTCCCCCCTAAGAATAGAAAAATCACCGTCCAGAGCGTCCAGAGCGTCCGAAGGTTCGGACGATGCGGACGATGCGGACGGTAAAATTCCTTATCTTAAGGGAGAGGGTCAGACTAATTACGAATATATAGCTATCAAGATAATCAAAATGCCACCTTATGATCCCAAAGTTGGCTATCTTGAAATTGGCGATGATTTTGGAAATAAGTATCGAATAGAAAAGGAGAGTCAGATATTAACACTTCCATATATTGTTGCTAAACAACTACTTGGTCGTGGTTATGCCATAAAGCTATCGTATAAGCAGTTTAGGAGGTTGCATGCAGCAAATAGCTATTAAAGCAAAACAAAAACAAAAGAAAAGGAGAAATAAGAGGCTAACCTGCTTTCAATGTTTTAATTCATCTATTTATGATTCTGAGTTTAATAATCCAGTTATTAAAGGACGTGTTTACTGTCAGAAGTGGCTTACAGTCGTTCAGATAGGTTGTGCTCGAAGTTGCCCTTATTTTGAGGATTTTAAAGAAGCTACCACGATTATAGTCAAGAGAAAGAGGAAGAAGAGGAAATACTTAAAATCAAAAAGGAAGAACAGATAAAAGCAATTAACTTGAAGAGAGCAATTCAAATTTCATTCGAAAGATATGTAGAGGAGTAAAAGGCTCGAAGAGCTAAAGCAACAGCATAAAATAGCAAGGAACGGTTAGATAAGAACGATTACCATAAAATAGTTATAAAAGAAGAGAAAATCAGTAGAATAGGTAGAAGAACTAAAACAACAATTCAAAGAGCTAAATAAAGAAGGAGAAAGTTGAAATAACTGAAAGAAGCCTGTAGTCGCTTACGATGAGATTCTGGTTAGCATTCCTGTGATTGCTTGATTTTTAACCGAGCTTTGAACCCAAAAAATTTTGGAGGAACAAGAGGACAATAAGAGATGCAAAACTTTATTTAAAAACCTTTTGTTCTACGCCGAAGTAAGCCGAAATAAGGCGAGAAATACGGAGGTTTACCGTAGGTGAACCGGAGAAGCGAAAGATTTAAAAATACTCTAGAGTATTATTTTTTATGTCCGAAAAAATTAGATTTAATAGAAAAAGAGGACGTAATTATTTATGTGAGCCTACTTATAAAATTCCAGAAAATATATCTCTAAAAATTGTATTATTAGCTCTAATAGCATCAAGAATAGAATGGACATACGATAGGTTATCTAAGGTATGGGCTGAGTTTGTCCCACATCCTAAATCTTATAACATGATGACTCGCTACATCAAAGAATTGAAAAGAAGTTCATCAGTAGAGAAACCAGAAAGGGGAGTTGTGAAAGTTACCTTATGGGGTTTAAAGAAGTTGAAGTATTACGATAAGAAGGTTGGATTGCCTGAAGTTCTGAGAGAGCCAATTGATGAGTTGCTTGATGAACTTGATGAAGATTGATGAAGTTAACCAATAAATTGAAGAGTTAACCAAATATAGAATTAATATGAAGAAGACTATCGGAGTTAAGCTTGATTTTGAGACAATCAGATTATTCGAAGAGAAAGCAAAAAAAGAAGGTAAAAGTAAGAACCAAATCTTGAAAGAGCTGATTTCTGAGTATATCTACGGGGTTAACCAGTATGAAAATGCTCACAATAAAGAAGAAGAGGATATCCTCTCAATCATGCTGAGTGAAGTTGGTTTAAGCAAAGAGCAAGTAATACAGGAAGCGATAAGAGACTGGTGTGTAAGAAATGGATTTTCATTTGGAAACATTCTATCAGTTTACGGTGTCCCCTTAGTATCAATGGATGATGTTGTTGAAGTCAGGAAAGAGAAAGATGAGATTGACTTTTCAACCAAAAAGATTTACAGAATAAGAGGATTTAAAGAGGAATTTGAAGATATAGGTACATTATTCAACCCAACATCAGGCTCCTATAACAACTTAAAGGAAGCATGCAAAATGGCAAAGATAAGATGGGACACAAGGAATCTTATTACTGTAATTGTATGGGATAAAAAGAAAGGCAAATACAGGATATTTTGTGAGAAGTATGACCTGCTAAAAGATATATCGATACCAGTGTGGAAGCCAAAACTGTAACAAATTAAGGTGAAATAAGTTTTCAGCTTCCAAGGTGGAAGCTGTCTCAGAAAGGTAAAAATTTTTGAATTGTTTAATCCACTTTTATGTGTGCGATGTGTTGTTTGTGATGGTGAAATAACTGAAACTGAAAAAGGCCTTGAATTTAACATAGATACTTATTTAGTTGTTAAAACTTGCTCTCCTGAATGTAAAAAAATTCTACAGGATATTTTAAGAAATGCTAATAGATTTGATTCGAAAGTAAAATTCATAAGGTTTATCTGCTTGAGAAGCTATTGATAGTTTAATCATTATATTCATATCTCATATAAAATTCTCTGACGTGAAATTTTACTTGGATTCGATAAAAAAGATATGGATGTGTTGAATAAAAGCTCTCAGACGTTAATATAATATCTCCTTAAGGTACTTGCCAACTCACATCTCAGCCAACCTCTGCAAGACTCTCTTTTCTCTTATACCAACAGCTACAACCATCCCAATCAAAAGGACATTGACAAC
>MTMJ01000086.1 GCA_002010045.1 Archaeoglobus sp. JdFR-22
TTTCTAAAAGCACGTTTTGGGAGTTGTTAGATGAAAATATTGGATTGTTATCGTGGTTGTTTGGTATTATTCTGAAAGGTGATATTAGTAGACCCTATTAACTTAGATGCAGCCGGTAGATTTTCAGCATCTAAAAGAGCATTTAAAACGTTATGAACATCTTTTAAAGTCATAGCTTCGGTTTTTTCTTGCTTAGTGATTTTCTTCGGTTGCTTTCCAGTTATGATCTTAGCCAATCCAGTATAGTAATCCGAATTCAATAAACCATTTTTAGGATTCAAAGCCATTTCAGCAAGATAATGCAAAAACTGACTTGCAAAATTTATCCTTCGCTTAATCTCCCATGCTGAATAAGATTTATTGGTTCTTGGATTGATATCGTTTTTATTGAATTCCAACCATTCATATAATCCATCAGGACTTAAGTCGAACTCTAAGAGCTTGTTTAAGGTTCTTTCCATAGAGTTATATCTTGCTTCGCTTAAGTCGCTTTTAGTTTCTAAGAATTTCTTAAGGAATTTTTTATATGTTTCTGTGATATTAGTGTAACGAGTTTGGTTAAGCTCAGGCTCGACGCCATGCCAAGGCAGCGCTCTTCCAGCTGAGCTACCAGCCCTTTTTTATTTTTAGCAGCTTTTCTTCGTTTTATAACATTGATTTGCTCTTTAGTAAGAATTCGCTTGATGGTTTATTAAGTATTATGGTACTTATATTCCTGACGTTTAGACTCGTCCTCCATTTTTGCCACCAATCCATTCTATTGAGGGAATCTTTGAATTTTAAAATTTAAAAGGTATTAAAATTTTCGAAAAGATGTATTGCTCGATACCGATTTGCTCATCTCATTGCATGAAAAACTATTTATTTTCAAATTTAATTTTTAGAATGTATAAAGTTTGTCAACTTTGTGAACAAATTGGCAGCGTAATTATCAAATCTACAACAAAAGAGTTATAAACTATGCTCTTTTAAGTTCCTATATGAGAACAAAAAAGTTCATAGATTTCTTTATGTTAACAAGGATATGGCATGGAAGAGCTTACGCGGCGATGGCTGCTTTTGGATTTCTTCTTGGCAATAAATACGACTTGATTCTTCCATTTGCAATTTCAACTCTTCTTTACATATCATTTGCCTTTGCAATAAATAACTGCTTTGACGTCAAAACAGATTCAAGAGGAAAGAAGATTAAATACAATCCTCTTGCCGGTGGAATGATTTCATTCAGAGATGGGATAATCTTTTCGATTATTATAGCCCTCATCGGTATCGCAGTTGCAAGCAGCTTACCAGCAACAGCTTTTGTTATTTACATCACATCAGTTTTCCTTGCCTTAATTTATTCCGCTCCCCCCAGGTTGAAAACAAAGCCACCCCTTGATCTTGTCTCACATGGGCTATTCTTCGGAACTCTGCCATTTCTTTTCGGGCTCTATGCCTCAAATGGTGCTGTTTTGACACACATACCTGTGTTATTTTCCCTGTTTTTCTATTCATGCTTTCTTGAGCTGAGGAATCATATAGAAGATTATGAGAACGATTTGATGACAGATACAGTAACATCCGCAGTCAGATTCGGGAAGGAGAAAGCCGAAAGAATCAAATGGGTATTCTATACATTCCATGTCACCTGTTTTATTCCATACCTCTTTTATTCACCCCTGATGTTTTTCGGTATCCTTAAAGAAAGATTTGCTGATATTCTGACTGTTGCAGTCTATACTTCCGTGATTCTGAGGTGGATTTTATGAGAATTCTAATGTTGAGCGAATTTTACGGGAAGGTGGGTGGAATCAATACACATATGGTTGAACTGAGTCGCTTTCTCAGAGGACATGAAGTGATTCTGAGCAGCAACCCCGATAGTATTGGAATCAGACCCGACATCATACATGTTCACCATGCATTCACACCTCTCACATTCCGGGTAATAAAGAGAGCGAGAAGAGAAGGCATCCCTGTGGTCATTACAAATCATTCAATAGCACCCTTTCATGATGTATATATATGGAGATTTCTGAAGCTCGGATTCAGGTATCTCAGAGATGCAAGTGCTGTCATTGCTGTAAGCAGTTCGGCAAAGAGGTTCATTTCAAACTTTGTGTCCTCAAACGTGACTGTAATTCCGAATGGTGTTGATACCGAAAAGTTCAGACCGATGAAAGAAGAAAGGGAGAATAAAACTCTACTGTATGTGGGCAGGTTCTCAGCGAGGAAGGGGGTGCAGCTGCTTGCGCCGTTGCTTTCCAGATATCTGAAGAAGCCAGACATTGAACTGATAATAGCTGGAAGTGATGAAATGCTTATGCTCCCATTACTAAAGCTTCAGGGGGCTGTCTTCAGAAATGTCAGGGTTCTCGGTTTTGTTCCAGAAGATTTACTTCCGGGGCTTTACAGCTATGCTGACCTGTTTCTGATGCCCTCTCTCACAATGGAATCATTTGGGATCACAGCAATTGAATCTCTTTCATGCGCAACACCTGTTATTGCAACAAACGTTGGTGCACTGCCTGAAATTATAGATGGGTGTGGAGCAATCACAAATTTGCTTGATTTTCCAAGGGTTATTGAAGAGTTGCTTTCCAATCCAGAGAGGATTCGGGAACTTGGATTTTCAGGTAGAAAGCGGATGGTTGAGGAATACTCGTGGGAAGCTGTCGCAATGAGAATTGAAGATGTCTATTTCAGTGTTCTGGATGGTGAAGAGTATGCGAAACATTATCGCAGATATTGAAGAAGTTCTCAGAACAGCGAAGTTCAAACCTTCAGATACAAGGATATACTCAATCCTTCTTGACAAGGGAGAGATGACAGTGAGTGAGATATCCAGAGAGCTCAATCTTTCAACCAGATTTGTAAGAGAGAGATTGAAAAGACTCTATAAAGATGGTATTGTAACGAGAAAAATTGTTGAAAAAGGATGGATAGGCTATACATATATGGCAGAAAATCCCGTTAAGGTTTTCAGGAATTTGAAGACAAGAATCATAGAAGAGCTTGAAAATCTTGAAAATCAGCTACTTGAATGAACACAGCAATCATCGCAGCACACGGAAAACTAGGATTTATTAAAGAAAATCTTAAAAGATTGGAAGGTTTTGAGATAATAATTGCTGCCGATGAGCCCGAGGATGAACTATTAGAGCTAATAGAAAAACACAATTTAAAAGCGACGATCTCAAAAGAGAGGAGAGGTAAGTGGAAAGCTCTGAATGATGCAGTTGCCATGGCAAATGGTGACATCCTTCTTTTTCTCGATTCCGATACGAGAATAGTTGATTTAGATTTTCCTGAAGACTTTGATGCGATAGAGATAAGAAAAGAAGTAAACCCCTCTACAGCAATGGAAAAGCTTGCGAATATTGATTACTTCAACATGTTACTGGCATCAAAACTTGCAACTAAGTTTAATTCGTGTTTGGGATTAAATGGTGCTGCTTTTGCCATTAAAAAAGATGTCTTAATGAAGCTTGGAGGATTCAGAAGGAAAATCAATGAAGATACGGACCTCGGCTTAAGACTATCACTTAATGGTTACAGAGTAAATACGGGGGGAAAAGCCCTGACGAAATCACCATCAAATCTGAAAGACTGGTTTGCTCAGAGGGAGAGGTGGGCGCTGGGGGGAGCGGAAGTTCTTATCGAAAATTTTGCAAGCATCATAAAAAAGCCAAAACTATGGGTCCCCTCACTATTCCTGCTCTTCCCAGCCCTCATCGGATTTCTCATAAACCTACTGCTACCCAATAATGTTATACTGAAAATTCTTTACTTCATCCTGCCACTCATGCTTTTTCTACCCCATAAACTGCTTGTATTAGCTCTTCTTGCCATATTTGAATGGCAGTTAATGAAAAACATGCTTGCGATATTTATTTCATTCATTCTCTGGTCATTAGTTGTCGTTTATCTCTCTAAAAAGATAAATTACACACTAAACTTTGCATATCTGCCTTTATACTTCTTTTTCTACTCTCCTATCTGGACTATTGTTTCTGCTGCCTCCCTGATTAAAATGCTTCTTTACAGGCTATCAGGGAGAGAAATCAGGCTCAAGAACTGGAAAATTTAACTCTTCTTACTGCATTTAGTTTCTCTGTTGTTATCAGGAAAGCAGGTACAAGAGTCAGTGCTGCAAGCAGACTCAGCAGGATTGCAACAACACTCACTATCCCAAAATCCTTCATAATCGGGAAGGGAGAGACCACCATAGCTGCAAAGCCTCCTGCCATTGTAAGCCCGGAGGTCATTATAGCCTTTCCTATATTCTGGATGGTAATTTCCACAGCCTCCTCCGGTTCCCTTCCCAGTCTTCTTTCTTCAAAGTATCTTTCCATTACATGAATCGAGAAGTCGATTCCAAGACCGACTGTCAGTGAATTAAGACTTGCTGAGACTAAAGACCTGTACATTCCTGTCAGATACATTAATGCTCCAACGAGAACTATTGTTGTTGTAATTGGTAGCAGAGGAACAACAGCATTTCTGATACTTCTGTAGACAGTTAGCAAAAGCAGGGTAACGAGGACGAAGCTCGCAAGGGTCATTCTTGTCTGGCCATTGACTATTAAATTAGCGACGAACATCTTGAGGACAACATCGCCTGTGAGGAAAAAACCCTCAGGAATTCCAAAAAATTCTATTTCTTCCTGTGCTCTTTCATAAAGGTCCCTGAATTCAATCCAGTCCATTGATGTGACTGTGAAGTAAATAGCAATTGTATTCCCGCTTATATACCTCTGAAGTTGCTCTGGCGGGATTCTGTCAAGTAGCATGTGCAACTCTATTTGGTTGGATGGCAGTCTATCATTATTATACATCCTCAACAATGTCGCTATACTGCTGTAGTCAGTTATTTTCGGCTCTGATGAAACAACATATTTTGAGAGCTCATCAATTCTATTGATATACTCGGTCGTAAGTTTATCCATCTCAACAATCGCTATAATTCTGTCTGAGCTGCCAACAAGACTTTCAAGCTCATTCATTTTGCGCATAGCAGGCAAATCCTGCGGTATATACTTGTAGAAGTCTGTTTGAAGACCAACGTTTACATAACCGTAGTATCCTGTTGAGACAAGCATCAGTGTAACGAGTAAAATTGTTTTTGGCTTTTTTGTTGTAACACGTGCAAAAAATCTCAGCAAGCTCCCCATAACATCCATGCCCTCTTCACCCTCAACAACCTCTCTGGGCTTCCTTTCAGCAACAATGAGTACGGCGGGCAGAAAAGTAAGGCTCAAAAGAAATGCCACCACAAGACCAATCGCAGACAGAAAACCAAACCAGCTTAAAGCTGGAACTCCGGAAAAAACCATTGACAGAAATCCTATAACTGTGGTAATCATTGCGAGACTTAACGCAACACCCACGCTCTTTATGGAATTTACAGCGGCATTGGTGCCTGTAAAACCTTTACGCATCTCCTCCTCAAACCTGCTCTGAAACTGGGCAGCGTATTCAATGCTCAAGCCAATTAGTACGGGAAAGAATGCATTCGTAACATCTGTGAGCGGGATACCAAGGATTGGCATAAGTCCGTAAACCATCACCGTTGTAAAAATTGAGATTACAAGTGGAAGCATTAGAAATTTTTTGCCCCTCACAACACCTCTGAATACAATAACGAGGATTAACATCATTAGAATAATGGCTGCCATCCCCATTTTCATCATACTACCGCTGATTGCCTGATTGACCTGATACCTCACTACCGGGTTGCCTGTTGCTTCAACAACGATTCCTGCTGGCTTGGGAATCTGATTAATTTTTCGCTCAATGTCTTTTGCAATCTGATCAAATCTATCCTCAGATGCAGTAATTTCGATTTCTATAAGAGCAAAACTCTTTTTCGGTATGTAAAAGCTCGCATAATTGTAAACGTAGTTCTTCAATACGTTTTCGTCCTGAGGTAAATAACCAAATTTGTTGACGACAGACCGTGCAGCAGATTTAATCTCTCCAACTCCGTCTATATCTGAGATTGAGTCTTCAAGTTCAAGCATGTATTCAAATGTATCATAGTTCACCACATCCTCACTTTTTACAAAAATATATGCGTTCGCAATAGACGTTCCAAAATCTTTTCTGAAAAGCTCGGATTGCCTGAATTCTTTATGTTCCTTTGAGAAATAAGTTTTATAGCCCTGATCCATTCTAACGTGCTGGCTCATCTCCATTCCTGCCATGAAGAGCAGGATAACAATGAGGATAATAGCAAGCGGTGCTTTACTGACAATTTTGGAAAAGAATTCGAAAATCTGCTCAGTTGCCATCTTACCCTTTGAATTTTTTGAATGCCCGGTAAACAATTACACCGAGTACTACGAACAACCCAAGATATACCATTGGTGAAACTCCAGCTTCCTTTACAACTTCTACGGGCATTTTTTCTGGCTCGCTGATTACCCATTCATCTGCTATGTCTTTGTATTTCACCTCAAGATTGAGAGCGTAGAGCTTTGGAGTTGCATCGCTGTCTGCTTTTAGCTTAAATGTCACGCTTGCTTTCTGTCCCGGCTCGAGGTCCCCCATGAAAGCAGTGTCATCAGTCGTCGAGAATGGGTCAACGACCGTGATTCGAGCTGTAGCATCTCTGACTTTGAAATCACCAGCATTGATAACAGCAGCAGTCACAGTTTCCTCTTTCCCTGCTGGAATTCGCCCTACCCCTTTCACAACAAATTTCATTTTTGGATGCACTTCAATACCTGCATCAACCTCTTCTTCTTTTTCTTTATCATCAATACTGTATGTGAACCTTATTTTGGCAGGATAAACCCCGGGTTCTGTATCGCTGATTGCCTTGACCTTAAACTTGACCTCAAAATCACCCTTAACGTCACCGAGGAAAATCTCACTCGCAGTTGCGGTCAATGGTGGCTTTACCTCAAGTCTGGCTTTTAAGTCATGTATTTCATCTGTGGGAGAAATTTTTGCTATATAATCTCCTTTGCTTCCTGCATACACTGATGAACTGTAATCTTTCAGTTTGAACTTTACACTTTCTGTAAGTCTGACACCGAAAGCTACACTTGAGGTTTGCTGAGTTTCCCCGTACTCATCAATATAAACCCCACTCAGCTGGAATGGATAGTAACCAGCCTCTTCAGCTGAGATGTCGACGATGAAAGAGATGTCAGCAGTTTTACCCGGCTCAAGATTTCCGATGAAGTACGAGCCCCTTGTGAGAACTGCACTTAGCTCAGGTGGAATCGTGAGGCTTGGTAAGGATTCTCTTCCCATCATTCCTGCCTGCATTTGCAGTAAACTCATTATTGGCTGTAAAGCCTCAGTAGATGGCACATTCTGAAATGTTGAGAGGGAAGTAAATCCCGTTGGCGTTGATAGAACTACAAAAAGATTTTCTCCTGTTTTCTCTCCAACATTTTTTATTTTCAGTGTCAATGTCCCCTTTCCACCGGCAACCATGTTATCGGCTTCAACATCAACAATCTCTAATCTGACATCCTCCTCCTCTACTATAATTTTCAAAGTCAATGTCTGTTCTCTGGGATCGTAATCGTATTTTACCCAGTCATACCATGTGACAGTTGATAGTGTGTCATTGGTGAGGGTTGATTTCATCAGATATGGATCATATGAGGCTGAAGTGTTGTTGTAAGTATATTCATAGGTTATCTGGGTTTCCCGAGGTATCGAAGTTGTGGTGGGGGTGTAATACCTCGCATCAAGAAACAGGTCATCAATAATTTCATAACTCAGTTTAACCTTGATCCCGTATTCTCCCGCTTCAACATTCTCTCCCACTCTGATTTTCAACGGAATCTGCACAGGTGACATTGATTGAATTGCAGGAAATCTCTGCAATGGTGTCAGTACTTTTATCCCATCAGTCCCGTCAAACTCTACTGAAACGTTGTAGGCAGTTGTGAACATGGAAGAACGGGTGTTAAGGAATGCATACGTCTGATAGTCGTAGTATATTGTTTCTCTCAGAATGGCATCATTCTGGAGCACTACAGTAATGTCCTTTTCTCTACCCCTGTCCACATGGTTATCCCCGTATACATATGCTGAAAAGTAAGGCTCATCTTTATATTTGAAAGAAGCTGAAACTTCGCTGCACAAAATCAGAAACAGTACTAACAATCCAAGTATTAAAGCTGGTTTTCTGGTTCTCATCAGAATGTGTGTCATTTTTCCACCTGTAGTAGTAAAAGCTACGACAATGTTATATAACAGTTTGCCTTTCAAATTTTGTGGAGAAACTGATAGAGGCTTTGAAAGACTTTGGAATGAGCGAATATGAATCAAAAGTGCTTCTCACTCTTATTGCTAAGGGAGAACTGACAGCCAAGGAAATCGCAGATTTCAGTGGAGTTCCAAGAACATCCGTTTATGAGGTTGTAAGAGCTCTCACTGAAAGAGGAATTGTCGAAGCAAGCGGGAAACCTCTCAAGTTCAGGTCAATTGAGTCCCGGGATTTGATGAAGCTTTTTTCCAGAAAACTTCAGGAAAACATGGATATTCTCAGAAAGGAACTGCCGACTATCGAGGACAAAGGTATCAAGGTAGAGGAAAAAATAAAATTTTATACCGGGGACCTGGCTCTGAACGCACTCGAAGAATGTGTTGAATCCTCCCGGGAAAAGATAATTGCTGCTGCACCACATCTCGATGAACAGATGAAGGAAATGCTTAAGAACGCAAGATGTAAGGTGGTGATAATCGCTGGAAATGTGCGTAAAGGTGACTTGAAGTCTGCTGATACACTTTTACTCAAAGTAAAACCAGATAAGCCAAGTGTTTATCATGGGATGTTGCTCTTTGATGAGAGTAAAGTAGCAATATACCTGAAGCAGGAAGGCAACCTTCGGTTACTCCTCGGGTCAGGCAGTTTTGCAGAATTCTATAAACTGTTCCTCCACTCTTTTGTGAAAGACAAAATAAAGAAATGACGGGAAAATGGCTATAACTCAAAATATTTTTAAATTGCTTTGATTCCGTTAAGTTATGAAAGTCGTGCTTTCATATTCAGGGGGTCTTGATACCACAGTCTGTATCCCTCTGCTCAGGGAGAAGTACGGTTTTGATGAAGTTATTACTGTAACTGTTAATGTGGGTCAGCCCGAGAATGATGTGAAAGAAGCTGAAAGAAAGGGGAAGATTTACGCTGATAAGCATCTCACTGTGGACGCAACTTCAGAATTTGTTGAGATGCTCTTCAAACTCATTAAGGCAAATGGTGATTACGAGGGCTATATTCTTGGGACAGCAATTGCAAGACCTGTTATTGCTGAAAAGATTGTAGAAGTTGCAAAAAAAGAGAGAGCAAATGCGGTTGCTCACGGCTGCACAGGAAAGGGAAATGACCAGCTCAGATTTGATAACATATTTTATCAGCATGGCTTCAATGTTATTGCACCCATGAGAGAGCTTGATTTAACGAGAGAATGGGAAATAGAATATGCAAAAGAGAAAGGCATTGAAGTTCCCGCAACAAAGGAGAAGCCATACAGTATTGATGAAAACCTGTGGAGCAGGAGTATTGAAGGAGGGAATCTTGAAAATCCCGAATTCATACCCCCTGAAGAAATATATGAGTGGACAACAGAACCATCTGAAGCACCTGATAATTCCGAGACTGTGAAGATAGAATTCGAGAAAGGAATTCCAGTCTCTATAAATGACAAGAAAATGGATGGTTTAAGGCTCATCAGAGAGTTGAACGAAATTGGTGGAAGGCATGGTGTCGGCAGAACGGATTTAATGGAAGACAGGGTTCTTGGATTAAAGGCAAGGGAGAATTACGAGCATCCAGCGGCAACTATTATGATAACGGCACACAGAGACCTTGAGAAGCTTGTTCTGAGCAGAAAAGAACTTAAATTCAAGAAAATTGTGGAGGAAGAGTGGGCTGAGCTTGCCTACCGGGGACTTGTAAATGAGCCGTTATTCAATGCGCTGAACGCTTTTATTGATGAAACACAGAAAAGGGTTACCGGATGGGTCAAACTGAAATTATTTAAAGGTTCAGTGCTACCTGTGGCAAGATATTCCAAGTTCTCCCTCTACAGGGAGGAGATGACGTCATTCGACAAAAAAGCAATTGATCAGAAATACGCTGAAGGATTCTCGAAATTTCATGGATTGCAGGGCAGGTTATATAGGGAGATGTGGAAGGATTGAGGGCTGCTATCATACAGGCAAACAGGAGAAGATAAGATGAAAATTCTCGTGTTTGGGGCAGGAGCAATAGGTTCTGTAGTAGGAGGATTCCTGGCAAATGCAGGTCATGATGTAACTTTTCTTGGAAGAGAATGGCACATTAATGCTATAAGAGAAAACGGACTTTTTATTACGGGAATATGGGGCGACTACTTCATAGATACAATCAAAACAGCATTGAATGTTTCCGAGCTTGAGTCGGATTACGACCTGATTCTGATAACGGTGAAGTCATACAGCACAGATGAGGCAGGCAGAGCTGCCAGTAAACTGCTGAATGAGAAAACATATGTAGTGCATTTACAGAACGGGCTCGGAAACGCTGAAACTCTGCTAAAGTATCTTCCTTCTGACAGACTGGTAACAGGAAGAGTTATTTTTGGGGCTGAGATTGAACCGGGATTTGTAAAAGTGACTGTGAGTGCTGATGAAACTGTGCTTGGTAGCATTGCAGATGCTCCGCTTCCTGAAGTCAAGAAGATTGCAGATATTTTTTCAAGAGCAGGTGTTTCAGCAAGAATAACCACCAACATCGAGAAGTACATCTGGGGTAAAGCGCTCTACAACTGTGCTCTCAATCCGCTTGCAACGATTCTCGAAGTTCCATACGGTTTTCTTGCAGAAAATCAATTCACGATGGGAATGATGGATGCAGTGATTGATGAGATTTATGAAGTTGGAGAAAAGATGGGCATTAAATTTGAGCCTGAAACTGCGGAAGAATATAAAAAATTATTTTACTCAAAACTTGTGCCTTTGACGGCAGAACACCACGCTTCAATGCTTCAGGATATCAAGATGGGAAAAAAGACTGAAATTGATGCTCTATGTGGTGCTATTGTGAGTTATGGTAGGAAATATGGGATTGAGACTCCTTTAAATTCTATTTTAACTGATTTGATAAAGGCTAAGGAAATAAAGGCAGAGAGAGGCAGTGCTGAAGGTCATTACCCAAAAAATAAAAATTGAAGAAGAAAATTTTAAAACTAAATACTCTCTTCCATGCTTTCGACAGTCTCTTCAACTGCTTCTGCTGTCAATTCGATTATTTCAGCAACATCCTCTGGCAAATCTTCAGACAGTAAGTCAAGATACGCCTGCTTCAGCTCCTTAAGGTCATCTTTTAGCTGCTTCAAAGCCTCAATAGCCCCGTCTATATCACCCTCATCGTATTTCTCCTTTGCAGTATTCCAATCATCTTCTGCCTTTGAATGAATCTCTTTAAGCTCTGACACGTCCATTCCAAGTGCCTCAAGTTCTGAAATTATCATACTCGTTCTCTCTAAAATTCTATCTCCGACGTTAATCCAGTGATTGACTATTTTACTCTTTGGAATTTTTACCTGCAGGTCTCTGACGATTTGACGCAGTTCTTTCGAGAGATTTAAAATTTCTACATTGACCGATAATATTTCAGCATTATCTCTACTCTCAAGCGCAATTTCAAGCTCGTCTCTCATGTCTTTAATCTCATCCAGTTTAGCCTGAGCCTCGCTTACGTCATACTCATTCTCATGTAGTTTGTCCAGAATTGTCTGAGCCCTCTCTACCCTTATATCAAAAATCTCGAGTGTAAGTTCTTTCCTTGTCTGCCAGTATTCGTCCTTGAGCGTATCGATTTCGTCAGAATTCTCATCAAGTGCTGTTTTTATTCTATTTAACAGCTCCAAAGCTTTTCCATTATTTGCTGTAAGCTGAATCTTTGTCTCTTTTCTGAACTGAACAGTAATCTGTTTCAGTTCTCTGATACCGTTATTCAATCCTATGTGAGTTGTAAACGACTCAATCATTCCCTCCTTTTCTCTGAAATCTTCAAGCAGAGACGATAACTCAGATGTTCCCGTTCCATTACTGATTTCGTCAATATAGTCGATAACAGCCACCATGCTAACTTCAGTAACCTTCGATATCCATTTGAGGTGAGCCTGCCTGATTTTCACCTGCCTATCGAGCACGGGAAAATCTTCAGCACTGACACAAACCGGAATCAAAGACAGAATCAAAAAAAGAACGATAATTCGTACTATCATACTAAATCACCCAGCTCCTCATTTTCTTCACTCAATTCAAATGCCTCAATCGTTATAATTTCTTGTCCGCCTTCATATTCACATTTCTTAGAGCAGCAACTGAATGTGTCGGACGCATATAGCCATTCACCGGTGCATTCTTCTCCTGCCTCACATATATCACCGTCTAATTCCGCGCATGTTTTGGATGGAATTCCCTTTGCTTCAGAAGGTTGAGTGGGAAGTTCAGTAGCGGTTTCTGTAACCTCATGCGTTGTTTCTTGCATACTATCCTGCTTCTTAGCACAACCACTGATAGACGCTACAACCATCAGTAAAAAGAGTATTATCCAGATTCTCCTCCCCATGGCTTACATTATTAAAAAAGTTTTATATAATCTTTTCTGTTAATTCCTAATTATCTTGATATAAATATAATGCCTGTTAGAACGATGGAGTATTAAACAAAGTAACTCAGATTTTCGTTCTCAAAGTCTTTTACAAGCTCTATATCTACTTTTGCTGGTGGAACATTCTCCACTCCATGGAGTGGAATTACAGAACTTATACCATATCTTGCCATAAGTGTTGCTGGATGTTCATCACCAAGAAACTTCCTTGAGATAGAGTATGTCAATGCCTGAGTTTTTGATTCGTCAATGAAACCGAGAGAATGGATATATTCGTGAAGCAGAATGTGAAAGATGTATGCATTTGTCATCTTTTGGCTTCTTGAGATTCTGACAAGGTGCAGCATTTTTCTATTCATTACAATAAAATTTGAGCCTACCTGATAGAGCGCCCCTATATTGGGCGGCAAATCTGACAGACCGAGTATAAGTCCTGCTCTCCTCTTACTTATTGATTTTTCAACAGCCTCCTTTACAAGTTTAAATATACAGGCAAAGCCATCACATTCATTTAATCTGTTACTGAATTCTCCCATTTTCATATAATCTATAAGTAGACAAACTATTATTTAAAATTTCCTCTATCTTATTCTCAATTCAGTCACAATTTTTAATACCTCATCAAACTGCTCAAAAACAGAATAAACTTCACTAATAACCCTCTTTTCCTCCTCGTTAAACTCGGAAAAATTCTTTAACCTGTAATTTCCGATTTCTGTGAAGAGAACTTTAACGAACTCATTTTTACTGTCATTTGTGAGAGCAGAATAGATATTTGAGATGCAATTCAAAAGCTCTTTTTTAATTTCTTTCTCATATTCCTCTCCAAACTCTTCCTGAAGTACGCTATCAAAAATCATTCGAAACTCCTGTCTGATAAGCCATTCATAGTATTCATAATTGGAAAGCCAAGAGTAGTCCATCAATCTGCACCTCCAAAGTAATTGGTTTCTAAAAAATTAAACTTTTCCATCCGTTCTGAAGCCTGTTATTTTAAATTATTAAAGTTAACGAATCAAAAACCTATTTATCAATTCTGAGACAATTATTAAGCTATGAGACAAATTATATTTATCGGGGCTGTAATCGCCATCCTGATTTCGGGATGCGCTCAAGAAGTTCCAGAAAAGCCTCCGGGAGAGCCACCAATATCAGAGACCGGCAATTTTTCAAGCTTTAAGTCAGCAGAAGAAGTTAAAGAGTATCTACAATCTGTTGATTTCTCGGGAACAGGTTACTGGGGGTTCGATATTGGTGTAGGTAGGGCGATGGGTGAGATTGCTGTTGAAGAGGCGGCAATCGAGGTAACTGATTCTCTTGGTGCACCCGCTGAAGTTCCTAAAGCTTTACCCTCAGAACCTTCCAGAGTCTCTGAAACAACCGTTCAGGTTGTAGGAATTGATGAACCGGATATAGTGAAAACGGATGGAAAAAACATCTACTATTCAAAGAAGTGGTACAGATTTTATTCAGTAGTATGGGGGGGGGATGAGAAGTATCCTTCGTACAAACCTGAAACGGCAGTAATAAAAGCATTCCCACCAGAGGAACTTGAAATTGAGGATGAAATCGATAAAAGCGGTGAACTACTTCTCAGCAATGACATGCTCGTTATTTTCAGCTATGACAGAATATACGGTTACGATGTATCTGGAAAACCTGAGAAAGTATGGAGCATTGATTTGAATGGCAGTATTGTAACTTCAAGACTTTACAACGACAAAATCTACCTTGTAACAAGAAATTACATTGATTATTACGAGCCCTGCCCGATCAGACCTCTTACTGTGAACAGTGAGCCGTTCGTGATAAGCTGCCAGAGAATCTTCCATCCTGTTCAACCTGTTCCAGTTGATGTAACATACAATGTTATGGTTCTAAATCCAGAGACGGGAGAGGTTGAGGATGCAGTGTCTTTTATGGGTTCATCCGGCTCTTCAGTAGTTTACATGTCAAAAAATGCAATATACATCACATACTCACAGTATGCAGATATTGTTAAGTTCACATACAATTTTCTGCTTGAAAACACAGATTTATTCCCTGCAGAAGTCATTGAAAAGGTGAAGAAACTCCTTGACTACGACATTAGCAACAGAGCAAAGCAGGTGGAGTTGCAGATAATCCTCGACCAGTATACAGCATCGCTTGATAGAGACGAGATGCTGAAATTCAGAAATGAGATGAATAACAGGATGAATGACTATCGGGAAGAGCATAAAAGGGATTTGGAAAGAACAGGGATTGCAAAGATTGACCTTGAACTGAATCTAAAAGCAAGTGGTGAGGTCCCGGGTAGAGTCCTGAATCAGTTCTCTCTTGACGAATACAACGGCTATTTAAGAATTGCCACTACTGTCGGAAGGTGGAGCGAAGCAACAAATGACCTGTATGTTTTAGATGAAGATTTGAGTGCTGTGGGTTCGATCAAGGATTTTGGGAAGGAAGAAAGAATATATGCGGTCAGATTCATCGGAGATAAAGGCTACATAGTAACATTCAGGGAAATAGACCCATTCTTTGTAATGGACTTATCAGACCCTGAGAATCCAGCAATTAAAGGAGAACTTAAGATTCCGGGTTATTCATCTTATCTGCATCCAATAACCACTGACCTGATACTTGGAATTGGAAAAGAAGACCAGAATGTTAAAATTTCCCTGTTTGATGTGTCTGATGCTGAAAAACCAGAAGAGATCGACAAATATGAGCTGGATGAATACTGGTCTGATGTGCTGAACACCCACCATGCATTCCTGCTTGACAGCAAACACGAGATATTCTTCCTGCCCGGCGGGAAGGGAGGATACATTTTCTCCTACAAGAACGGGGAACTCAGGCTTGAAAAGGCAGTAAGCACATCTGCTTTAAGAGCAATTTACATAGAAGACTACCTGTACATAATAGGAAATGAAGTTGTTGTCTTTGATGAGAACACATGGGAAAAAGTAAATGAACTCGATCTGAATACTTAATCCATGGGTTACAGATTCATTGACCACACAGCAGATATTGCTTTTGAGGTGGAAGGTGAGACACTTGCAGATTTGCTGAGAAATTCAGCAATGGCTTTCAGCGAGGCATTCACGTATCCTGAGAAACTTGAAAACAGAACAGTAAATGAAGTGGAAATACAGGAAGAGGATGCAGATTATCTGCTCTTAAAGTGGCTCAACGAACTTCTTTTTTTATTTGATGCTGAATTTTTCGCCGCTAAGGAAGTTGAGATTGATGTTGATGAAAGCAATTTCTATCTGAAGGGAGTACTGAAGGGAGATAAGATAAGTCCGGAGCTTGTTAAAGTTGAACCAAAAGCAATAACCCTGCACGACTTTAAAGTGGAGAAGAAGGATGGATGGTATGCTTTTGTTGTTATTGATATCTGACCTCATGCATGGAAGGATGAGCCATTTACAGAATGGGATGATGAGGACTGGAATCCTTTAAAGATAGTGAGAGGAGAAAAGAAAGATAAAAGAAAACCTGACGTTCTTACTGAGGAAGAAATTAACAGAATCATTGAAGCAGCAGGTAATACAAGAGATAAAACATTCATCGCTTTGGGTTATGAGGCCGGTTTAAGAATAGGTGAATTAGCAAGTTTAAGGTGGAAGAACGTAACCTTCAACGAGTGGGGAGCGAAAATCAAGGTTCACTGTAAAACGGGTGAAAGGGTCATTCCTATTGTAATGGCTGCAAGCTTTCTTAAGAAGTGGTTGATTGAACATCCTGATTACGACCTAAGAAACAATGAAGTAACACCTAACAGTCTTGTATTCTGTCAGATTAACGGTAAGAACGCAGGCAAATCAATGAGTTATCAGATGTATGCAAAGATTTTAAAGAAAGCAGCTATAAAGGCAGGCGTTAGAAAAAGAGTATATCCTCACATCCTGAGACATTCAAGAGCTACAGTTTTAGCCAACCACCTGACTGAGCAGCAGATGAACATATACTTCGGATAGGTTCAAGGTTCAGATATGCCAGCTATTTATGTTCACTTATCAGGGAGAGATATCGAGGGAGCTGCTAAGAAAGTATATGGATTGGAGACAGATGAGGATGAACTTAACAAGTTAATGCCTGTAAAATGCCCCCGTTGTAGTGAACTTAACACCCCTGCAGCTAAGTTCTGTCATAAATGTGGTTTACCTCTGGATGAGAAAGAGAGGTTGAAGGTTCAGTTTGAAGAATCCAAAGCAATGCCTGAGCTTATGGGTGAAATCCTCATTGATCCAGAAAGACGTAAGGTATTCAAAGAGATGCTCCACTTTGTTGAAGCTATGGAATCAAATCCTGAAATGTCTAAAAAGTTCTTTGACGCCCTCCAGCAACATTTCAGTAAGGAGAAAGCTTGAGATAATTAGTAAATCTTAAGTAACTTCCAATCTATGAAAGTTCATATGAACATTCACAGGTTTTTTCAGATATTTAAGAGAAAAGAATATAGGAAAGAGAGAGAGCAATTCTTTAAAGAAATCGATGAAGATATTGAGAAAACCCCTAAAGAGAAATACGTAAGTTTAGATGAGCTTTAAACTGCTTATTCATCCTAAAGCTCTTAAAAAACTCAATTCCTTACAACCAGATATTAAGAAACTAATTAAAAACAAGCTTTTGGAGTTTGTTAAAGACCCTTTTGCTTTTGACATTAAAAAGATTGTTGATGCTGGAAAATATCCTAAGTATAGGTTGAGAGTTGGTGATTATCGCTTAATTTTCACAATCGATTATGACTCCAATACTATCTACGTCTTACGGTTCTTTCACAGAAAAGAAGGATATGACAAGTTTTTATGAATCTTTCATCACATTTACTGAAGTTCCATACATCATAGATTCTGAGGCTTGAAGGTGGTTCAATACAAATTTCCGAAAAATTTCGCATTTTTGTACTGATAGTATTAAACACCGTTTGTTGTGTAACTCCTAATTCTTCAGCTATTTCCTCCTGTGACCAGCAGGATAACCACAAATCAAAAATCCTCTGTTTTACTTCCTCTTTCTCCTTATCTCTTATATCTTTTGTCCATTTCTCAATAGTTCTTGTAGAAACTGAAAACAACTCAGAAAGCTGAGATTGTTCTTAAATTAGCTGAGATTGAGGCTGAGAAAGCAAAAGAGAGACAAGAAGCTACTAAGTTAGCAGGTCGTAATAAACAAGGCAAACCTGTATTCAAAGGTTCGGTGGTGGGTCATGAACACCCCACCGATGAAGAACCCACCACATTAACTGAGGACAAAGGTAAATCAATAGAGATAGCAGTCAAAAAAGCCAGAGAAAGAGGTTTAAAAATCTCTGATAAAACTGTTTAAGCTATTAAGGAGGTACAGTGAGTGACCGGGTATGCGACTAATTGATAAACATTTTGTTAATTGCATGGACACAGTAGACACTTAAGACACAAAAGACTAAAAAAGCCATTATTACGCTTCATTCTTTTATTCAGAATTTTATGAATGAGTTTATACAATTCGTCTCCCGGGTTTTAAGGATTGTAATCATAGTTAGATATACCTCGACCTCACAGAATGGATGAGAGGCATTTTATCTGCAGAGTTTATGAAAATAATATAGGATGAAGTATAGCTGGTAACTGGTAAATGAGACTAAAAGAGCATACATGAGGTAATGAAGTCTTTTAAATTGTTTATCATTTACCACTTGATTGTTTATGTGGTTATCTCTTTCGCCTCTTTCGCTTTCTCTTAACACTACCCAGATCAACACCTCTTAAATCGTATTTGGCAGGATTTCTGAACCATAAATCCGGGTCTTTCGCAATTGGTGCTCTCAATCTTTCATCAATTGCCTGTGACCTTTCAGATCTCTGTTCATGATACATCCGTGCCTGCCTGATTACATCCTCTTTTAGAACTATCTTAATGGCCTTTTTTGTCTTTGGTCTCCTCTTTGATATTCCTATTTGTTTCTGAATGTTCTTCCAGTTCTCCTCAAATCCCAAATCAGAATCAATCAAATAGGGTCTACTAATATCACCTTTCAGAATAATACCAAACAACCACGATAACAATCCAATATTTTCATCTAACAACTCCCAAAACGTGCTTTTAGAAAA
>MTMJ01000084.1 GCA_002010045.1 Archaeoglobus sp. JdFR-22
CTCAGAAATAACTCTTGCTGCCATTATGTTCAGCCTCTGGGCATCTCTTCCCGTTGTTCTTTGTGTACCCTCTTTAAGTATAAGCACGGGTGTACCTTGCATATTTTGCATTAAACCACCTCCAAATTATTCAGCAAAATTGCTGGATTCGTGGTTCTATATAAAGTTTTTGTGATAGATTGTATCAAACTTTGAAACATACAATTGTTTATCGCTGCGCCAAGCATTTCTTCCGCAAACATTTTCAATCAGTTGGATAGTTCATCTGGTAATGGAAGAAATTCGGGTCTGTCCAGAACATGGATTCTACAGAGGCGAACTGTGTATTTGCGGCTATAAGGGACAACAGATACTGAATAAAGAGAAAGTGGAAAGGCTTGGGAGATTCATCTCAGGAATCTTAAGACATTTTCCGGATAAGTTCAATCTTGAAATGGATGAAAATGGTTGGGTTGATTTCAATTCAATAGTAAAAATTGTGAGCAGGAAGTACAGATGGGCAAATCAGTGGCTTATCATGGCAATTGTGGACTCTGACCAGAAAACCAGATATGAGATAAAGGAAGGAAAAATGAGGGCTCGATACGGACATAGCGTTGGTGTAAAGCTGCGTGACTATCTACTTTCTGAAGAAGAAGTCCTTTATTACGGAACGGGAGAAGAAGAAGCCCACAGGATTATGGAAATTGGATTGAAGCCAGTCAATCAGACTTTTGTTCACCTGTCCACGACAGTTGAAAAAAGTGAAAAGGTAGCAAGATTCAGAACAGATAATCCGGTTATTCTTGAAATTGATGCAAAGAGTGCAAGAGAAAGTGGCTTGAGACTGATAAAGGCAAACGAGTACATTGTTCTGGCTGAAACTGTGCCTCCTGAGTTCATAATAAGGACTGTGAAGGTTTAAATAGAGTAGAACGCCTCAGGTATCTCACACGTGTTTTCCAGTTTTATTAAAGAATTGCCGGGAAAAATCAGGGTTAAATTTGAAACATGTTTACAGAATTTTATTCCTGGAAAATATGCGAACCCATTATATTGTTTCACGGGAACGGTTATTTTCGCACTCTCAAAATCCACTTTCTTGACGATGGGATTTTCTGTGTCGTTGAATAGAGACATCAAATCTTCCTCAATATAAGCAGCACCGAAAAGTATCCCTTTTAGCTTCTGGACAGAATCAAGCTCATAGTAAAACTCGATATCAACGCCCGATTTGTCATACTTTACCAGAACTTCCTTTATTGCAACTTCGGTTGCAGCAGCTGTATTTGTAAGGATTATTAATGTTAAACCTGTGATTATCAGCCTTAGTACAGTTTTGAGGTGCATCTTTCCCCAGTTAAGCTCGCTAAATATAAAATTTTCTTTTCACAGTGCAAAATTTTTGATTCTGGTGATATTAATTATGTGAAGAAACACCGTAATGCTTATCTACAAAGAACAACAATATATGTGAGCTGGGGTGCCATCGTACTGGTTGACAACCTTCCCGCCGTCACCACTGTAACATTTCTTGGCACCCCGATATTAAAATCAGCATGCCACCATTCTCGAAGATAACCACAACTTTTTAACCTGCAACATTGACTTCAGCTTGATGGTGAAAATTGCCATATCTGGAAAAGGTGGGGTGGGAAAAACCACTCTCGCTGCAATGCTTGCACATCTGTTTGCGAAAGAAAACTACAGAGTTACTGCAATTGACTGTGATTCTGCTTTCAACCTGCAGTCAGCTCTTGGAATCAGGAAAAAGATTGAACCTCTCTCTGAACTTAAAGAAGTTATTGAGGAACGGGTTGTGATGGAAGGGGGTATTTTTCGCTACAATCCGAGGGTTGATGATATTCTTGATGAGTACTCGGAATTCAGTGAAAATGGTGTAAGAGTTGCTGTTCTCGGAACAATTGAAAAAGGGGGAGAAGGCTGCTTCTGCCCGGCAAATGCCTTTTTAAGGGCTATATTGCGTCATGCGATTTTTAGAAGAGATGAGGTACTGATTCTCGACATGGAGGCGGGAATAGAACATCTCGGTAGAGGAACAGCAAAAGGTGTTGACTTGCTGATTGCGGTGGTTGAGCCGGGAACAAGGAGCTTTGAGACATTGAGCAGGATAAAGAAGTTATCTGACGATATAGGGATTGAGAAGTTCGCAGTTGTCGTAAACAAATATATTGAGACAGAAGAAAGCAAAAAGTTAATTGAGAGTATTAACTTTCCAGTTCTTGGAATTATACCTTACAATCAGTGTTTTGTGGAAGCAGACCTGAAGAACATTCCACCGTATGAATCAGATTGTGAAATCACAGAATTTGCGAAAATAAAGGAAAATCTAATCAGATTTTTGGAAAATGAAGATTGGGATAATTAGAAGGGGGAGGCATGGAGAACTATCAGCCAGAGAAATCTCGAAAGAGTTTGAGATTACAGTTTTCGAGATTCCTGAAGAGCTTCCTGAGATTCTCGAAGATGTTGAGATTCCAGAGGATATACTTGGCTCTGATTTAATAATCAGTTATGCTGCTCATCCTGACTTTAATATTGCTCTCGTAAAAAAGGCTAAAGGAGTTGTGTTCATAACCGGGAAAGGGGGTTCCAGAAAACAGTTGAAAGAACTTGCGAAAAAATATGGCAGGGAGATAGTATTTGCTGACATCTGCTGTAATGCTCCTGTCATCGATAACAGTTTCTTCAGACTGTATGGGAAGCCGAGTTTTGAAGTGGATGTGGAGGGCGGCAGATTAAAGAGAGTTCGGGTTGTAAGGAGCGCCTTCTGTGGAGCATCTCATTTTGTTGCAGAGATGCTTGAAGGTACTGAAATCGAGGATGCACCTTCCAAGGCTGGATATTACACCCAAATCTATCCATGCCTCGCATCTCGCGGAATTAATGGAAAAATCCACCTCGCAGCAAAAATTCATCAGAAAGCCATTGAGAGGGCTATAAAAAGAGCCGTTGATTAAGGTATTAATGTGTCTGCAACTATGCTGAACAGCAGAACAGCACTCAGGATGGCATTTGAGTTGAAGAAAGCTATCTGGATTCTCTTTTCATTATAATTCTCCCCAACAATAAAATGCTGGTAGATGAGAAGCAGAGCAATAATTACGAGACCGCTTTTTCCAAAAATACCGGAATCAAACTGAAAGAGGGAATAAGCAACTAAACAGAAAAAGATGATGTGACTTATGGCAGAGGTTATGAGCGCTGTCCTGACTCCAAAATGGGCACCTATTGAGTGTAACCTGTACCTTCTATCAAATTCTATATCCTGAAGTCCATAAATCATGTCGAAACCTGCGACCCAGAAAACTACACCGATTCCAAGTATCGTGATGTTTAATTCTCCATTCAGAGGCTCGAAAGAATCCTTTATTGCTACCCAGCCGCCAAGGGGTGCATAGGCAAGATTTAATCCCAGAATATAATGTGAAAGACAGGTGTATCTTTTCATATACGGGTAGACAAGTGAAGTAATAGCAGGAATGGGCGAAAGTATGAAAGCAGTCATGTTTATCAGGAAAGCCGACCCGAAGAATATTGCCGAAGAAATAAGGGCAATCGCATAAGCTTCTTTCAGGGATATCATTCCAGCAGGTAAATGCCTCTTTTTCGTTCTTGGATTGAGTGCGTCAAGTTCTCTATCAATAATTCTATTTAAAGTCATTGCAAGCGTTCTCATGCCTGTAAAGGCTGTAAGGATAAGGATAAAAGTTTTTAAGCTGAAAAAACCGTTTGAAGCGAGAACAGCTCCGGCATACGCAAATGGGAGGGCAAATAGAGTATGCTCTATTTTGATAAAGTCAGCATAATTTTTTAACCTGTGGAACATAGCCTCTGGAGAGTATTCGAAAATTTAATCTTTTTTGTGATCTGTAACCTTTACCCAAAATAAATAAATCATTGTAATCTTTATTCAAACATGTTTGAAAATCCAGTGGATGCAGCAGGTTCTGGGGTTCTCGCAATGCTTCTTGAGGTCTCCGCATCTCCAAAGGCTGGGAATGTTGACCGAAACCATAATCTGCCGGATATGACATACGAAGACTTTATTATTTCGGCAGTATCATCCTATCCGTCATTTATTCGCGCATCTTACAGAGAAGAAAGGATGGGTCAGTTAATACTCGAATCGTGCAGAGAATCCTTCAGAAAAACCCATAAAAATATTCATTTTGGCACGTTTATCCTCTTAATCCCGTTAATTCGTTGCTGGAAAGGAAATGCAGAGATGATAACTTCTGCAGCAACAGAATCGTTAATGGATACTGATGTTAGCGATTGTCTTGCCGTTCTTGAGGCTTTCAATCTGTTAAAGCCGAGAGTTGTCTGCGCGGATGAGCTGAGCCTCGAAAATGAAAAAGTTGCTTCAATGCTTCGTGAAAATAATCTGAACCTGTACAATTGGATGTTAAAAGCTCCTGATGAAAATATAATCGCAAAAGAACTTACCGGCGGATATAAAGCGAGTTTAGATGGAATGAAGCTGCTGCTCGACCAGATAGCAAATCAGGACATAAATAATGCCATAGTGATCACATACCATACTCTGCTTGCGGAATTTATCGACCCATTAATTATCTCAAAACATGGTAGAGATGTGGCTGAAGAAGTAAGAGACAGAGCAAAAATCACTTTGAGTTCGAGAAATTTTGAAGAGCTGGACATCTGGCTTTTAAACAGAGATATAAACCCCGGAACAATTGCAGACCTGACAGTATCGTCAATATTTTTAGCACTTGCGGAGGGGTTGAAATTTTGAAACTTTATGAAGTCGGACTTTGTAACGGAATTAATGAGGTCATAGGTATAACGGAAGGAAAGTGGTTGAATACCGCTCCACTTGGAATTATTGTCGATGATGAAGACTCGGATACTGCCAAACTTCGACTTTACAAATCCCACACGAGAGAAAACATTGAAAAAGGAAGTATTTTGTGGGTAAATGTCAACTTTGATCCTTTAATTTTTGTTATTTCTGCTTTTGAAGACCTCAGCAGAGAATTTTTTGAGTCTTTGAATCCTCCAATATTAAAGGACACAATTTCATGGGCAAAATTTGATGCAGAGCTTAGAGGAAACTTTGCAGAACTGCACATGCTCGAAGGTGAGGTGATTCGCTCGAATATAAGAGCTGTTAACAGGGGATTTAACTCACTGATTGAAGCACTTGTCCATGCAACACGCTATAGAATCTCCACGAGGAGAGAACTGAAGGAGAAAATCTTTTACTACGGTGAACTGGTAAGCAAATGTGGTGGTAAGCGGGAAAAGGAAGCATACAGACTCCTTCTGGAATACACCGGACTCTCATCAGATTTATAAAGCGTATTGAATTGCCGAAGTTATGGGATGGTTCTATGAAGTAATTAATAATCTTGGAATCACTGTAAAGGTAAAACAAAAAGTATTTGATTACACAGGAATGCAGCGTATAGAGATTTTTGATACTGAACTGGGAAAAATGCTTGTTCTTGATGGTAAGATTCAACTAATTGAGTCCTTTGAGCACTTTTACCATGAGATGCTCGTCCATGTTCCCATGTTTTCTCATCCTGAGCCGAAAAATATCCTTATTATNGGGGGGGGAGATGGGGGCGCGGCAAGAGAGGTTTTAAAGCACAATCCCGAAAGTGTAACCATGGTGGAGATAGATGAGGACGTTGTAAAAGCTTCCCGTGAATACATTGGAGTTGATGCCAGTGCATTTAATGACTCCCGATTCTCCCTCCTTTTTGAAGATGGAGTTGAATACGTCAAAAAAACCGATGAGAAGTTTGATATAATCATTGTGGATGGTACAGACCCGACACCCGTTAGCGAATCTCTTTTCTCACACGAATTTTACAGTAAGTGTTCTGAAATTACAGAGTATTTTGTAATTCAAAGCCAGTCCCCCCTTCTACAGCCTGAAGATTTTAAGAGGGTTTACAGTAATCTTGAAACCTTTGCTTTCAGGGAAGTATACCTTTCGTTCGCTCCGATGTATCCCGGAGGGCTATGGAGTTATATTCTTGCCTCCAACTCTGAGATTATCAGGCGTTTTGACATAATTAACCAGAGATTTAACAGAAAGAAAATAGAAACCAGACATTACACCCCGGAATTACACATTGCAAGTTTCACGCTCCCAAAATGGGTTAAAGACCTTCTGCATTGATTACTTCTTCGCATCGAAGTTACGAGTTTCTCCCGATTACAATAAATCCGGTGTGCCACACCCTTGTGACAGGCCTTGTTCCGACTCTTTTAAACTCGAGATCAGTCCTCAAAATCTCGAAAGCCTGCACCTCTCTAAAATCCTCTTTAATCATTGTGTTGTAAACTCTCTTTGTGGCTTCGAAATAGGGATTATACACTGCGATATATCCACTAATCCTCAATATATCCTTTGCTCTTGAGATAAAGTCTATATCGCCTTTCATATCCAGAACAATAAGGTCAAATTCCTTCTTGAATCCATCGGCAACAAAAATCAAATCGCCGGTAATCTGGTGAATGTTCTTTAATCTTGCAAGTTTGAAGTTATTTCTGGCTATTTTTGCAAAATCTCTCCTTTTCTCCACGGTCACAACCTCGCCGTACTTGTTGAAGTATGAGAGGTATGCAGCCATCATTCCGCTACCTGTGCCGGCATCAAGAATCAGTGAATCAGGACTCATGCCTGTATAGGCAATAATTGCACCTATATCTTTTGGCATTATAGGTGTAGAACCTCTTTTAAAGTGTTTGAAAAAATCAGGAGGTTTAAATGGCATTATTTTGAATTTTTCTCCAAGATGAGTTTCTATCTCATCGCCAAAATTTCTCTCTCCCAGAACGGAGAGGTCAAGAATTCCGCTGTGTGTGTGTAATTTTCCTTCAAATTTCTCGATGAGAAAGCTATGTTTTCCACTGATGAGAACTACCGGCGGTTCCATTCAACCCTGAAGTTTTATCAGAGCTTCAGCGAGGTCTCCTCTTGCCTCTTTCAGGGCATTTCTTGCCTCTTCTTCGTCAACTCCAGCCTGCTCCATAATTAGCTTTACGTCATCCTCGTTAACCTCGATTTCTCTCGAAACCACCTGATAATCACCGACAATCTGAAAAGTCTCCATTCCCTTTGCCACTATTCTGGAGATGGAGGGGTTTTTGAAAATTAATTCTTCATCATGCTTCCTTATTATCACTTCCTCTGCATCAACTTCTTCCATATTTATTCCCATCTGCTTCATCATTTTTCTCATCTGTTTTGGATTCATTGGCATCATGCCAGTCAGCTATGCAGGAGAATATTAATAATTTTTCAACCTTCAACCTCTTTTCTAAAGATAAATCAAAAAAGTTAAATTATTAAACATTACAGTTAGCCTGCCGCAGATTGCAAATAGCCATCTAAGGGCATTAAATCGATTAAAAGGTGATAAAAATGAGGTTTGGTATTGAATTTGTTCCTAACATGAAGTATTTCGAGCTGGAATACTATTCAAAGTTTGCAGAAGAAAAAGGATTTGAGAATGTGTGGATTACTGATCACTATAACAACAGAAATGTTTATTCCATGCTTACACTTCTTGCAATCAAAACAGACAGGATGAGGGTCGGAGCAGGTGTTGCAAACCCGTTTACCATGCATCCCGCTGTCATCGCTTCTGCAATAGGTACTGTCAATGAGATAAGTGGTGGAAGGGCAGTTCTCGGAATAGCTGCTGGAGACAGGGTGACTTTTGACAGGATAGGTATTGAGTGGAAAAAGCCGTTGAAAAGGTTAAAAGAGGCGGTTGAAATCATAAAACTTCTGCACTCCGGGAAATCTGTTAAATTTGATGGTGAATTCTTCAAAACGAATGGCGCAAAACTCGACTTTAAATGTGGAGAATGCCCCATCTACATTGGCGCTCAGGGTCCAAAAATGTTACAGCTTGCAGCAGTAATGGGAGATGGGGTCTTAATCAATGCATCACACCCTGAGGATTTTGAAGAGGCAGGAAAGATACTCAGGGCAAATTTGATTGCTGATAAAGACTTCGATATAGCTGCTTATGCCTCTTTCAGTATAGACAGAGATGGAGACAGGGCAAAAAACGCTGCAAAAATTGTTGTGGCATTCATTGCTGCTGGAAGTCCTGATATTATATTTGAGAGACATGGCATAGAAATTGAGAAGGTGGAAAAAGTTAAGAACGCTCTTAATGCAGCCTTCACAAAAGGTGACTGGAAAAGTGTGCATGAATCGGTCGATGATGAGCTTATTGATGTTTTCTCCATCAGTGGGACACCTGATGACATAGTGGAGAGAATAGCAAAGCTGTCAAAAGCAGGTGTGACACAGGTGGTGGCAGGTAGCCCCATTGGACCCAGGAAGAAGGATTCAATCAAACTCATCGGGGACAGGATTATTCCGGAGTTCAGAGATTCCTGATTGAATCCCATCTCATCATGTATTTAAAGTAATGATTTATTAAAGTAGAATAGTGTAATCACTATTATGAAGGTAGCCCATTTCATATGGAACTTCTCACTCCAATCCAACGGAAAGTCAGAAAGGTTTGTTAGGGAACTCACACAGAGGCTTGCACGTTACGGGCATGAAATGGTTGTTTTTACCGGTGAATCAGATTCAAATTCAGAACTGGAAGTTAAAATAAAAAATGAAGGAGGAGTTGAAATTCAACGGCTGGAGATTTTGGATTTTGAAGAAATCTTTCCCTTTTTTGTCAGCACTGAATTGCAGAACTGGGGAGATGGGCTGAAATTTTTTGCAAGTATACTCACTTACAATATTCTTGCCGCCTCTGAACTCGCCTCCAGATTCAGAAGAAAAGAAGACTTTAGCATCATTCATTCTCACGACTGGTCTGGGATTATGGGGGCGGCGGGAATCATTAATGAAATTAAACTGCCGTTAGTTTTCCATATTCACTCCACAGAGAAAGGCAGGAGCAGGGGGATGGGCTCAAAGACTATAGAGGCTCTCGAGTACAAAGGTACAAAAATATCGGATGTTGTGATTGCAGTAAGTGAGGCAATGAGGTCAGAACTCCAGGCTCTTGGCTTGAACGGAGAAAAGATGAGGGTTGTTCACAATGGCGTAAATGCGAATGTATTCAGACCTGAAAGAGTGAATCCAGAGGTGATAAAGAGGATAAAATCCCACTATGGAATTGAGGCAGAAACAATTCTGTTCATAGGAAGACTTGCTCAGGTCAAAGGCATCCACAATCTGGTCATGGCTATGCCAGAAATTCTAAAAGTTTTTCCTTCAGCCAAACTTGTTGTTGTGGGCAGAGGAGAACTTGATGCCCAGTTAAAGTTCATAATCGAGCACATGGATCTTGGGGACAGTGTAATCATGAGAAATGAGAATCTTGATGAAGAAGGTAGAATCTTGCATTACGCCATTGCAGATGTCTGCGCTTTTCCTTCAGTTTATGATCCCTCTGGAGTTGCATGTATAGAAGCGATGAGTATGGCGAAACCCGTTGTGGTGGGTGCAAGCGGTACAACAGGAATGCGAGAGATTGTTGAAAATAATGGTCCCGAGCGGTGTGGAATCCATGTGAACGGGTCTGACCCTTCAGACATTGCAAATGGTATCATCGAGATACTGAACAGCGAAAGAGAACGTAAAATAATGGGCAGGAATTCAAGAAACAGGGTGTTGAATCACTTTACATGGGATAGAATTGCAGAACGCATGCTTGAGGTTTACACAGAGGTTTGCGAAATGAAAAACATGGATTTCATTCAGAAACCTAAAGAACCTCCAGAACAGAAACAATATCAGCTTCAGCTTCAATAGGCTCTCCACATACGCTAATCACAGCCTCAGGGTCTTTCAACAGATTACCTGTTGTTATACATACCACTTTTTCGTCTTTATCAATCTCATCAGCGATCTTCCTCAAACCGGCGATCGATGCTGCGGATGCGGGTTCAACTCCAATACCCTCTTTTGCCGCAAGATCTTTTTGAGCTTTGATTATTTCATCATCCGTAACCTCAACAGCAATACCACCCGACTCATAAATCGCCCGGATGGCTTTTCTTGCATTAACAGGATTTCCTATCCTTATTGCTGTTGCGATCGTCTCTGGTTTTACCACCGGTTCGATATCTTCTCTATTATCAATTACTGCTTTATAAATGGGATTTGCGCCAGTAGCCTGAATTCCCGTCATTTTTGGAATTTTATCTATTAATCCAAACTCTTTGAGCTCACGAAAACCCTTGTAGATTGCCGAGATGTTGCCAGCATTACCAACAGGAAGAATGAGCCTGTCTGGAACTCCGATCTCATCGACTACCTCATATGCTATTGTTTTCTGCCCTTCCAACCTGAATGGATTTACAGAATTAAGGAGGTAAAAGTTCTCCTTCTGGCTCACCTCCCTGACAATTGAGAGCGCCTCATCAAAATTACCCTTAATTCCAATTACCTTTGCCCCGTGCATCAGAGCCTGAGCGACCTTGCCGAGTGCGACTTTTCCAGCAGGTAGCAGAACATAGGTTTTCAGATTACCTCTAGCACCGTACATAGCCATTGAAGCTGCTGTATTACCCGTGGATGCGCATGCTATTGCCTTCTTCCCCAGCTCAATAGCCTTTGTTACACCTACTGTCATTCCCCTGTCCTTAAATGAACCAGAAGGATTAAGACCTTCATGCTTGACATATACATTATTCAATTCAAGCTCTTTAGCGATTTTGTCAACTTTGTAAAGGGCTGTTCCACCCTCCTGTAAAGAAACAGGCTTAATTTTGACTGGTAGCAGACAGCGATATTTCCACACTTTCAGGTTATTCCCATCAAATTTGAAGTCAATTTCAACGGTATCAGGGTTAATGACAGCTTCAAGCAAACCACCACAGTCGCAGATGTAAATATCTTCATTTTCGAACTCTCTGCCACACTCTATGCACTTCAGCACGTAATCCATACTCACCTGTAGAGTGCACAATATTTAACTATTCTTGATTTGGATTCGGGGAAAAGTTATATCTGCACATATGAAAGCTGTTAAATGAGAATGAAAATTGATGCCATAATCTCAAAACTGTTTGCAATAGGGGCAGATTTGAGTACTAGGAATGCGGTGCAGAGAGCACTATCTCTGATAAGTGAGGACGGCGACCTGGTTGATCAGATTTATATCGCAATAAAAAATCGGGCTAATCAGGATTCTTTTTCAAAGATTCCTTTTAAAAGAAGAGTTCTTTTTTTACCCGCCTGCCTGAGAAACAAAAAATGTGAGGCAGAACTTACAGATGTGGGTTATGTTTGCCAGAGGTGTGGAAGGTGTGTGATTGCCGGAATAATTGAATATGCCGAAAATCTTGGCTATAATCGGATTTTCATAGTTCCCGGAGGAAGTCTTGTCATAAAGGTGTTGAAAGAGAAGGTAAGAAAAGAGGAGATACAGGCTGCTGCTGGAGTCGCATGTCATGCTGAGCTTGCTGAGGCGAGTGAGAAACTCTCAATGTGGAAGTTACCTCACCAATGCATTCCTCTGTTAAAATCAGGGTGTGTAAATACCATCGTAGATGTTGATGAAGTTAAGCATATCCTCAGCTTAAATAAAAATAAATAATCTTTAACTGGATTTTCAAGTCAGTGATTGAGGTTGATTAAACTTATTTTTCGAGCATCCTCTTATACCATACGAACCACGGGTTATCAATAAACCCGATTATGTTTTTGCTTACTATCTGACCGATTATTAAAGGTAATACAGGCATAACTCCGTAGAAAGCAAGTGTTACGAATATTATCGAGTCCAGCGTTAAATCTGCTAAGTCACTGACACTCGACCTTAGCCACACATACGGATTCAGAGAAGTGTCATATTTGAATCTGTTCTCCCTGTCCTGAAATCTCTCTTTAAGCTTTGCAAAGATTAAAGCATCCAGGTTGGAGGAAATCAGGAAAGCCACCCAGCTTGCGAATGTAATCCTTATACTTAATCCAAAAAGACTCTGCCATGCTTCTTCGTACTCGAAAAATGGTGCCGGAGTTAAAGAATTGACCATCAGTATGAACATGACAAGCAATACCTGTGTAACAAATGCAATAATTATGGCAAGCTGGGCTTTTTCTCTGCCATAAACCTCGTTTATCATGTCTATAACCTGGGCTATGAATGGATAGAAGAATACTGCAGCGGGAGCAAAAAATTGTACAAAGCCGAGGTCAAAGCTGATTATTCTCGTTGCCATTATCTGCGATGCACCCAAGTAAATCGCATAGAATGCTGTCAAGGCTGCAAATCCCCATTCTCTGTATTTTTTAATGATTAAAGTGCTGACGTAAGTTACAATCGTTAAGCTGATTAGCCAGTAAATCCAGACTACTGGAATCATGCTACACCTGCTTTACTCTACCTACCAGCAAATCCTCGTAAACTCTTCTCATGTGATAAACTGCCTTAACTGTCTCTTCGCTTAACTCGCACCTGCATGCATCGCATTCCGGACAGAGCATCCACTCGCACTTTGGACATAATTTTGATTCCTGGGCTGTGAATTGCCTGCCGCATTTGAAACAGTATATTCTCGGATTGACGAAAAAGCTGAAGAAGTTCTCGACCAATCTTGAAACGGGTATTCCTTTATCTCTGGCTTTCTTCTTTGCCTCCTCAAGGATGCTTTTGTCAACTGTAACGGTCAACCTCTCCTTGCTACCTCTATTCATATCAATATGAATTAATGCGAATATACTTAAATTCTTCCAAATTCTGGAAATCCTCAAACTCCCCTCATACCATTCAAACTCCTCTCTTACCACCCCAGATTACCTTTTGCTGCTGAATTATCAATCTTACATTTAAGCCATCTTTCTTGATTAAATCGACGAGTTTTCCCGCAAAATTCACCCTTCCCCATTCCGGCTGAAAAACAACTTTCTGAAGGTTAAGGGAGCAGAGAACTTTCTTGGCATATTCATAATCCTCTTCATCGGAGATGACAAATTTAAACTGGGTTTTAAAGTTAAATAACTCTTTAGTCTTCTTTAAAACCTCAAAATCGCTTTTCATTCTTGAAGAAGGACATTTACAATCCATGCTGATCAAATCTATATGCTTGAAGATGTCCCCATCAAAAATTGTTCCGTTTGTGTTTATCTGAATCCAGTAACCCGATTCTTTAAGCTGTTTAACAAGTTCCAGCAATTCCTTTTTCTGAAGTAAAGGCTCACCGCCAGTTATTGAAACATTTTTGCATGAATATTTGCTAACTTCCTGAATTATCTCACCAATGCTCATCTCTTTGCCATTCCCAAGTGCATATTCTGTATCACACCACTCACATCGAAGATTGCATCCTGCCAGCCTTATGAAAATTTCTGGCCTCCCAATTTCTATACCCTCGCCTTCTACTGAATAAAATATCTCAGATACTCTCATTTATCCTCAAAGTTTATCTCTCTGCATCCGCTCCAGTCAATCGGTATCCTGTATTTTACTGGATCAATGTATCCTGCCTCTTTGAAACCCTTAATTCTAAGCAAACAGCTTGGACATTTTCCACAGGCTTCCTCTTCCCCAGCATAACAGGTCTGAGTAAGATGTAAGGGTGCTTTCAGCCTGACACCAAGTTCTGTTATCTCCTTCTTTGACATGTTTATAATTGGGGTCTCTATTTTCATTGAGATGCCGTAAAAAGTACCCAATTTTGAACCCAGTCTTAAAAATTCTTCAGCTTTCCTGAAAAACTCCGGTCTGCAGTCGGGGTAATTTGAGTAATCTATGGAGTTTGCGGCGATGAATATACTGGCTTCTATGTTCTTGGCTTCTGCATTCTCATTCTCTATCCTTTTCAAAACCACTGATTCCAGATAGGCTGCACAGCAAATCAGAAAGAACGAATTTCTCATAGGAACGTAGGTATAAGGTATTTTCTGTAATTCTTCGTTACTACATTCAGGTATTGGAAGATTGCCAGTTAACGCAGAAAACCATGCAATGTCTTTGAATGCAGTAACATCGAAAATCTCATGTTTTATTTTTAAGACTTTACATATCTTTTTAGCCTGCTCTATCTCCCTTCTAAGGGTTTGTCCATAGATAAAACTGATGGCATGCAGCTCGTATCCCAGATTCTTTGCATGAGAAAGCACTGTTGTTGAGTCCTGTCCCCCTGAGAATGATACCACTCCAATCTTATTCATAGTATTCACACCATACGTGCGGACTCTCCCAAACCCTTACCTTCTCCAGCCTGATACTCTCAGGCAGTTTCAAATTTTTGAAAATATGCCTTGAGATGTTTTCGGAAGTGGGATTCCCAATCTCTTTGAAGTCGTTAAGGTAGCTGTGGTCGAATTTTCTGATTATCTCCTCTAACTTTTCCTTCAATATTTTGAAATCTATCAGAATTCCTATTTTATCCAGATTCTCACCTGTGACAAAAATTTCAACCTTCCACTGGTGTCCATGCAGCTCTGAACACTTTCCCTTATATCCAGTCAGCTTGTGTGCGGCACTGAATTCAGATTCAATCCTCAGTCTGAACATATTATCCACTCTTCAATATTTTTCTGGTGTTCTGTTTATCCATACTCATATGAATTTGTATGAATTTGGTAATAAAAGCCTTTTCTAAAAATTGTAAGAGTTGGGAAATTATTCTCAATTGAATTAAATACAGTCATTCCTGTATCTGAGGCGAAAGCCCCAGCATGTATCTAAAACTTAACGGAATTTTTACCGAAGTAGGCAAGAACAAAAGAGCTGGATACCATCACAACAGACCTGAACCACTTGAAGAATTCAGCTCCGTAGCTGAAATCCATCACCTGTTGGGGTTCAGCTTTTATTTCCTCCTCAGGCGTCTCAGTAACTATAGATTCAGGCGTCTCAGGCTCTGGTGTTGGTGCTGGTGTGGATGGCGATGGAATGAATGTTGTTGAGCCTGCTACCACTGTCGTTGGTTTTGGTGAGGGTGTGGGTTCAGGTGTGGGAAAAGTGAAGAGCAAGCTCCCACCACCTCCACCACCTCCACTTCTTCTCGGTGGTTGAGATTCTTCTTTCTTTGTTATTATCCATGACCATGTAACAGAAACAGTTCCATTCTCATTGGTGATAACAACAGTTATATTATGCTCACCCTCACCCGCTTTTTTTGTATATGAGGAAGATGTCAGATTTGAATCAATCTTCTCAAGATTGTCGTTAAAATACCATTCAAAACTTGCATTTTGGGTTGTCACTGCGGAAAATGTTCGGGTTGAATCACCCTCATCACTAACTGCCAGATCTGGAGAATATGATACCGAGAAGGGAATTATTGTCCCAGAGATTTGCCCTGAGTTAACCTGAGCTGAACATATTCCTGATAACAGAATGATGAATACAGGAAATAATACCAAATGCTTTGTCATGTTTCCCTTATAACAAACGTAACATAACCGGTATAGTTGCCGGGTTCAGCATCAGAAGGGATTCTGAGATATATGTTCTGAGTAATGTTGCTTTCAGGGGAGATGGTGAATTCTTCGCTCTCAAATGATATCCATTTTGAGATGCTGCCATTTGAAACAGGATAAACCGTCACAGTCCTCTTCTTATTATTTTCAAGTAAAATCTCCTTTTTCTCAGTCATGCCCTGTGGGAGTCTGCCAAAGTCAAGTCTGTCTTCAGCAACAACAAGGTGAGGTGGTTGATTTTTTTCGACGACCTCTACTGTTGAATAAAAAACAAGAGTTTTAATGTTATAGTTGTCTACAGCATTTATCAACTCTTTTTCGGACATATCTTCAATTACTTCTTTTTCTTCTCCAGCACATCCTGCCAGTAAAAAGCCAATAAATAAAATATAAATTATTCTCGTCATATCACGATGCTGTGAGAACTATATCCACGCTGATATCTCCATCTGTTGCCTGACCTGTATTTATGAACACATAGATAACGCCATCTGCGCTGTAAGTTATCCTGCCATCGCCGTTTTCTCCGAGATAACTTATATGTGCCTCATTCTCATTTCCTTCAAGTTGAATCTGAGATGAGTCAATCCCGGTATTATTGTTAGGGGTGTTATCATCATCTATAAGTATTTTGGTACTCGATGGAAGGGTTTTGTTTGTTCCTATACTTACATTCACATAACCACTATCTGTGGCAAAATCTATTGAGGCGAACTCAGATATATCAAAAGCTGCAGTATTATCAGAGACGAAGGTGATTATGGTTCCATTCCAGTAGTAATATACGCTATCATTTGCAACAATGTCTCCAAAGTTCTGGTTGTTTATTATGATACTGGTCGAAATAATCCTTCCAGAGATTGTACCGGTTGTGGTATACGTTGCAGCTGTCTCGAAATTCACCAGAGATACAATCAGAAGTGATAGAAATACAGTTTTCCTGTTCATACTCCCACCAGAGAATAAACTAATCTGTTTGTTTATAAGGATTTGGTAATAGTTATAATTATAATCATAGAATCTTTTATTCTATTCTAAAATTATTATATTTGAATAAGAGGATGTCTATCAATGTTCTGTCCACCGGGTATCGCATATTCATTATCACAGATACCGTCCCCATTCAGATCAAAGCAGCCTTCAGAGCTCTCATCAAAGTTGCTGTAATGATTTCCTCTTGAGTTGTTATCCCACTGATTTGTTCCCGTATCATATACATTGTATGAGTTCTCAAGTATGTTCAGAAAGAGCGTGTTCCCTGAGGAAGAGTAAAGTCTGAAGCCATAGTAGTTCTCACGAGCAATGTTTTCAGAGATGATGTTATTATCTGAGGCATACATATACAGTCCATAGTATTTGCTGTCTTCAATCGTGTTGTTGTATATTATATTTCCTTCCGAATAAAGGAGAAAAACTCCATAATAGTTATTGGTTATATCATTTCCTCGCAGAACATTGTTGTCCGAGGAGTAAAGATATACTGCATATTTTCCATCTCTGATTAAGTTATTCTCTATTAAATTGTTTTCAGATTTGTAGAGACGGATGGCATAGTAATTATCTGTTAATTCATTGTTCAATACACGATTATTTTTAGAATAATACAGATATACTCCGTAATAGCTGTCCTTCAAAATATTATTCTTGATTGTGTTATTCTCCGATTTTACTTTTATTGCTGACTTAGACATTGCACTGGTCGATATGGTTAAACCCTCGATCATTATTCCATTGGCATTGAGAGTAACTGCATCTCCGGTTGAAATAATGCCTGGCATTATTCCGCCATCTTCAATACCCCTGAGGATGATCTTCTTGTTAATGAATACGCTTTCGTAGTACGTCCCACCTTTAACAATTATCGTGTCACCAGCTTTTGCAGAATCCACGGCTGCCTGAATACTGTTGAACTCACAAGTGGGACACACTGTTATAGCCTCTTCTCTTACATCAACTTTAATCTGCCACATTGTATCGGTCAATAAGGATGTGTTGGTCAGATTAAACGCAGTTAATCTTACTTCAAAGATTCCCTGACTCTCAAATCTGTGTGTAAAGGATGGAGATGTCGTAAGGTTGTCCCATTCGAGGGTGATATCACCAAAAGACCATCTGCAGTTTGAGGGATAGTTAATCTCAGCTGAAAATATTACTGTATCGCCTTCAGCAATCTCAATATATGACGCAGGATTAAAGCTGAGTATTTCTGGTTTCGTTCCGTAATTTACGGGTGTCTCAACAGTTGCCGATGAATAATTCATCCACGTATCGTTAATATTTCCATACAAATCCACGGTTCGGGTTGACAATGTGTGCAATGTGTCAGGACTTAACTCAGTTGCATTGTAAAAGTTCTCTGTAGTATTTTCCACGAATTTACTATCCATATAAACCATAACATGGCTGAAATCAGCATCATCAGGGTTTTTCCATGTCCAGTTTATCCACGTTACCCCGGAACTTGCAGACAAATTCGAAATTGATTGTGGTGGTAAGCTGTATACCCGGAAGTGTGCTTCTGCAGGATGGCCCTCATTACCTGCTATATCCCTTGCTTTGACCCTGAATGTGTAATCACCATCGGGTAAATTAAAGAAAGTATGTGTTGTTTCAGATGTCCACACAGACCAGTCACTGTAGTTTTCGAGTTTGAAAGAATAGAGAAGTGAAGACTTGGCTGTCAAATCATCCCACCCTTCCCACGAAAATGTAGCATTATGGAATTCGATTGCTCCAGATGGTGCAGAGATTATTATAATCTCAGGAGGTGTGGTATCATTCCGGGTGCCAATTCTGAACGTTGTAGTTCCTGTCCGCCATATTCCTTCAGAATCTCTCCCATAGAGAACAAGAGAATGCTCTCCACTGCCAAGAGCATAGTCTGACAGGATTTCTTCCTGAGTGAGGCTTCTGTTCAGGACTCTGAGCTCATCGATGCTTCCTCTGAAGTAGACGGCGTTGTCTGAAGGCGAGTATTTCCATGCACCTATATAAACGTTGAAAGGTGATGAATGGATTACCTCCGGAGCGTCAGCAGTATTCTCATCCTGCTCACCATTGATGTATATCCTCATCTTATCTCCATCTGAGGTTACCGCTATGTGAGTCCACACCCCATCTTCAACTGTCCTGGCAGACCTCAACCATTCTGTTCCTGAGACGGTACCATCAGAACTGAGTGC
>MTMJ01000094.1 GCA_002010045.1 Archaeoglobus sp. JdFR-22
CAGTAGTTTTTACCAGCTAGCTCAGAGAATCAGTTTTGCGGAGAAGTGGGTTAAGGAATTTTTGAATTTTGGTTAAGTAAGTTATGTCAAATACTATAACTCAGCCTCCATTTCTCTGTAGTCAATAATGAATCCTGCTTTAAAAAATGGTTCTAATAACTCGTGGATTCGAACCTCACCTTCTTTTGGTATAAAGAGACACATAAAATCGTCTGTAAAGAATAAGACATAATCTTTAGTACCCTCATCTTCTGAAAAGGCTTTAATCAAATCGCCTCTTTTTCTGAAAATGTTAAGATCCTGAAGACGAGAAAGAGATTGAGGAAAGTTGATATAACAAAATACAAGTCGGTATATCCACTTACCCTTCTGTGTCGGCTCATCTATTCTTCCTCCAGTAGCCTCATTTATTGCTTGGATCCTATTACTTAGATATTCAAGATATAATCTGCCATCATCTTCGATAATTTGGCTGTGCCTTTTTAAAATACGATAAATCTTTCCTGTTAGCTCTAAATGTGTATAAAGGCTTACAATATTGAAAGGAACGGATTTATCTTCAGGGGTGAGTTTGAGATCATCTCCGAATCGCTCAAAAACTTCATTGTAATTTCCACAGTTCTCAATAAATTCAAACATATCTTTAAGTTCAGAAGGTGTGCTAAAAGCAGCCCATTTTTTACCTTTCTCTTTTTCTCTTTGATAATAGTTTGGATTCCATAGGACATAGATCCCCTCTACTGTGAATTCTCCCCTTTTCTTTCTATTTTGAAAGTCTTCTGAACCTCCCCATGTTCTTGATATTGCTGACGCCAATTCATCTGCAATTCTTGTTAACAAAACATCTGCTAGATAGTTTTTAGGTACTTTAGTTGAGGCAAGTGATCTAACTTTATCAGTAAATTGTGTATACCAACTTGGAGAGGAAGGTTTAGAAATACCGAGTTGTGAAAAATCAAATTTATGAAAAGTATGACCTTTGATATCAATACCAGCTTGGTTAAGAGCTTGTCGATCTACGAGTTTCCCTATGTCATGTAGTTCTGCGATGAAAGGTTTATCGTTCATGTTTCATACGTCTCCTTTTTGGCTATATAAGTATAAGCCGCCAAGCGAAATGTCGCCTAACGTCCGGTGGGTACTTGAAGTCCGAGCGAAGCGAGGATTTGGGCGAAGGTGTAAGCCGAAGCCAGAAACCGCTTGTTATCCGAACCCCGAAGGGGTCGGAGCTAAGCGGAGAGTGCCAGAGCCCTATTTTGTCTTTTGTCATGTTCTCCTTCTTTTCAATATTCCTCATACTTTTCTGATGTTTTCGTCTCCCCGTTAATTGGCCAAAGTTTGGATCCATCAGTTTTATAGATTCCAATTATTTGTTGTGGTGATATTCGCCCCCTGTGTTTACATTGACCAAACAGAGGGATATATACAAAACCTCATCGCTCTGATATTTATTCCTCTCAATAGGGGCAAATACATTTTCATCGGCCTCAAGACGATTTCGTTCCACTTTTACTACTACCACGATTCCCTCCCCACCGTAGTGCTTTATCGTGCGCTCCAAAAAAATCTATCGAGTGTTGAAAGCAAATAGACGCAATCTCTATCTGAAGGTAAACCATCGTTTACTCCTCTCTCGCCGCTCATATCGGGCAAAAGTCCATTTTTCTTTATTTCTTCGAGAAAAGTTGATATGTGCAATGGCCTAAGATTAATGTTTTTGCCTTTTTAAGTTCTTCTATGGAATGAGGTGGTCTAGAAATTCTAGAAGACCAACCTAAACGCAAATCAATGGGGTTAAACAACTCTAAACATTCATTAACCATTGTTATCCTCCGATAACCATGTAAAGTTATTTTGTGGGCTTTGTACTGATGTAATAGTATTCTCTTTGCGTTGCACCAATATATTTCTCGAGCTATACATTTTCCTCACACAACATTATACTGGGGGCTCTGGTATTTCGGGCAACTCGTTCATATACGCGTTGTTATATCATCCCAAATTAGGATTATATCCACAATGCATATATACACTTATTCTGGATGCTTCTCACCTCCAAGCGTATCTAACAGGCTCTTAATCACACATCAAATCCTTAGTGCTCATGTGAGTATAAACTTGTCGTTTTTTATCTTTATTCCATTCTCCAATTCAGCCCGCTAAATTCCAATGAAGCAGGCTTTAGCTCGCTGAGGAGGTGTTAGGATGTCAGATAAGAAAAACAGAATAAGAGAAGCAATGGAGACCGTTCTCAAAGCATTCGAAGACAACCCAGAAAAGGTAGCATTAGCAGTCTTCAAAGGAAACGGAAAACCATCAGATGCTTGGAGCTTCTTTAACAGATTGATAATGTACATGCACGACACATGCGATGCAAGAGGTTTTAGACAATGGAGACAGGCAGGAAGACACGTCAAGAAAGGAGCTAAGGCATTCTATATCTTAGCACCTATCAGGAAGAAGATTCCAGTCAAGGTTAAAAAGGAAGAAGAAAAAGTAAATGAAAACGGAGAAGTAGAAGTGGTTGAAATCGAGGAAACGATATACGTTGACAAGCTTGTTGGCTTTAAACCGATTCCAGTTTTCCGTTATGAGGATACTGAAGGCGAACCTCTGCCAGAAAAGAATTTCAGCGTTAAAATCCCCTATGAATTCAACGGAATTATTTAAGAACTTGGCTTGAAGATAAAGACAGCAGCTTTCAGGAATTGCTATGGCAGATACTGCATAGGATCAAAAATAATAGAGCTTGCTTCTCCCGAACTCATTGTTTTTCTGCATGAACTTTGCCATGCGGTCGATGATCACCTTCACAGCATTCATGATGGCCAGATACCATTGCAAGAAGTTGTTGCTGAGTTCAGTGCTGCTGTTATCGCATATCTCATGGGTTATCAAAGCTCTGGAAGCTGCAAGGCATTTCAAGCATCCAGATATGAAAGAAATCGACATAAACGGCAAAAAGGTGTGGGTTGATGACAGTGGGCAGGTAATAACGCTGATGTTGCCCGAAGATCACTGATTTCTAGTTTTTTCTCCTTTATTTCTCTGTTATTATTGCTGTTATTACTGCTACTACTACAAAAAGCCGCCATCTCCAGTGAGGCGGCTTCCAGCAGAGAAGTCGCTGAGGAGGTGGTTTGATGAGCTTTGTAGTCTGCAAGCATTGTGGGAATATTGGATGTTTCGAGCTTGTTGATGCAAGATATTCACGAAGGAAAGCCGTTGAAGTGATGCAGTGCTGCAGATGCGGAGGAATTGTGAGGGTTGTTTTAGCTTGAGGTGAGAAAATGCAGTATGAAGAAAAAAGATTCACAATGGTTGTTTACAGAATAAACGAGGCTGAGTTCAGCGTTCTATCATTAAACTCAACCTTTGGCAAACCGAAGCAGTACGTTGTGAAGTGGATCGGTTACAAGTGGATCTGTTCATGCCCTGACTATGCAAAACACAGCGAAGAGATGGAATACGCGTGCAAGCACATTGAAGCGATGTTTAAGGCTGTCAGAAAAATTGGATGGAGTAGAGATGGAATTGAAGTTGAGGTTGTAAGGAAGTACAGGCTGTTTAACGGGAATGGCAGGAATGCTGAGGCTGTTAAGGAAGAGACAACTTCGGTAGAGGTGGTAGCATGAGAACGATTCTCATTTCAAGAAGTTACATCCAGCATCCTGCTCAAATCGGGAAATCAACTTTATATTATTTTATAATTATTTACATAAATTCAAATATTAGTACATTATTATTAAAAGATAACTAGAAAAGACAACTGGATCTGTCGCTTCTGGCATAAATTTTATTTATCTTTTGTTATTTCACTTTCTAAGCGGGGTGAGAGCATTAATACGAAAATTCAAAGTAAACGTAGATGGGCAAGAGAGGTACGGATTTAAACCTGAAGAATACATCTACCAGAAGGGCTCTTCTTTAGTAGTTAATTTACCATTTCAAAAGCTTCAACCGAACATGTTATCACCACGAAAGATTGAGATTGGTAGCGATTATATAAAAACAGATATGCTTCCTGTGTCGTATTTAGGAGAAGACCTAATCGATTACTGGAGGGAACTTGAGGGGAGAGGGTTGCCCCTTTCAGAGATTGCCCATGGTATTGTTACTTTACAGCGGTTGGGATTGTTTCAAAATATTGCTCAGGGTAGAGGGATTCTGTACCCAGCTATGCCATCTTGGGTACCACTTCTCGAACTGCTAAGCCTGCTGAATTATTTCGAAGAAGAATGTCCATACGAGTGTAACGTTCTTACCAAAATTTCCGAGCTTAAAAAGAAGACGGAGCCTGCAAGAAGAACAAGATGGATGTATTTATTCCGCCATAACCTTCCAGCATATCTTAAAAGCGTTCAAAACGTTGTGAACGAGATAACATCCATACTAAGTGAGTTAAGGTTTGCAAAGATTTTAGCAGATGAGGATGTAGACTTTAAATTCGTCAGAAAGAATGGAGACATTTTGATAAAAAAGACGGAGCAAATAGTGGATGTGACGAAAAGAACGGGAAACTTGCTGAGCTGGGTTAGGCAAATTGAGGAAAAACGGCTTGTGAGGATTGGCTTAGGGGATGTGATAAGGAGTTGTAAAAGGATAATCAAAGACAGAGCTGTCGAAAAAGGACTTTTCAACGGGAGGATAGATATACTCGCTGTTGATATAACACATCACCAGCTTGGAACATCGCTTTGGGCATTTCACGTTTTTGGAGAGACAGACCTTTCGCCAGACCTTTGGCTCCCAGAAATTTTGGAAAGTAGAAAACAAGTGATATTCTTCAGTTATGTGTGCGATGAAGGATTCTATACTCTTCCAATGAATCTCAAGGTAAATAATTAATTATATGGGTGAAATTATGTAGATGAAAATCAAATCCAGCTTCCACCCACCACCTCCTAAGTCAAGTGTTTGAAGTTCAAACTTCAAAAACTATAATTTGTTCTCTTATCACAAAATCAAACATGTGCAAGCTCGAGAAGTATGGTAATTGCGACTCTGAAACAAAAGATCGAGATTATTGTATATTTCATAAGCCGAGTAAGACTGAAGAGGAAGCAAAAGAGTTTTGGAGAAAGTTTTTGGTTAGGTTTAAGCCCAAGAAAGAGGGGATCTATAATAGAATTCTTAAGGAAGATATAGAAAGGTTTGTTTTTGAAGATGAGGTAAATTGTAGAGGCTTTGTATTTCCTAAAATTCCTCCCAGTGTAGATTTTAAATTTGAAGGTGTTATTTTTAAATCATCTATTAATTTTTCACATGCAAAGTTTTGTGATTTGGTCGATTTTACTGGTGCTATTTTCAAAGATTTTGTGGACTTCTCGCATGCTCATTTCGATGATGGTGCGGAATTTGGTGGAGTTGTATTTGAAGATTTTGCAAATTTTTCGGATGCTACGTTTAAAGGTAAGACACAGTTTGATTACTCACAATTCAAAGGAGGAGCTACATTTAATAAAGCTAAATTTCTTACTTTTTATATCAGCTTTTGGAGTGTAAAATTCTTTGATGAAGTAAATTTTATTGAAACGATATTTGGGGGTATTGTTCACTTTATTAACACCTGCTTTTCTGTTTCTGATATAGTAAGTTTTAAAAAAGCTGTATTCAAAGGAAAAGCAGAATTTATAAATTCAATATTTAGAGATTTTGCTGATTTTAGTGGAAAGCCAAAAGAAGAAGAGTGCAAATTTTACGATGAATTGAGTTTTGAGATTGCTGATTTTTCAAAAGGTTTGAACATCGATATTCCGAGCGAATGGTTCAAACTTCCGCAAGCAGAGGCTGAGGCTTGTAGGGTTCAAAGGCTGTTTTACGAGAAAGAGGGAAAGAAAGACGATGCGGATAGGATGTTCGTGTGGGAAAGAAGAGCAATAAGAAGAGCTGTAGTAAAAAAGGTTAAGGAAGAACTGAAACACTCTAAAAACACAAAGTCAAAATTAGGGGCAATGTTTGGTTTAATAAAGACTTGGATAAGTTCTGTCATAGAGCGGTTTTTAGCAGATTTAACATGCGAATATGGGACGAACTGGAAAAGGCCAATTCTTCTATGGTTAATTGTTGTTTTGGGTACTTCACTAATATATTGGCTAACGAATAGCGTTCCTAATGCTCATGATTTTTGGAGTAATCTTTACTTCAGCATTGTAACTGCCACAACCTTAGGATATGGAGATTTACACCCTGTAGGTTGGGGAAGAGCTTTGGCATCATTTGAAGCAATTTTTGGAACTTTCATGTGGGCAGTTTTCCTTGTTGTATTCGCGAGAAAGTACATGAGATAACTTCGGTTTCTCAAGGATTCTCAGAAACGGGGAAATGATGGAAAACTTAAAGAAATTTGTTATTTTGTATCCTTTAGGTGTTTAGGTGGTGCTATGGATACTAAATCAGACGCAATTGAGAAGTTGTATGCCGTAATCAATAGACTCAATATTGATGTTGTAGAATTAGCCGATAGTGCAGGTCTAGGCTCCTTTATACTAGACAATCTAAGACAATGGAGAAGGAGTGATTTCTGGTATGAATCAAACGTCCGAAGCTTTTTGGAGAAGGCTATAGAATATGATAACAAGGAATTGGAAATGTTTTTAGAAGAACTAAATCGCAGAATACAAAAATATGATTGTTGCAGGCGATTTGAAAGTGGGAAGTGTGAACTTCCAAGGCGATCTTATTGGAATGATTCAATTTGTCAAGAATGTGAAAAATTCTTAGACAATGGTGTTAAAAGTTTATTTTTAAGAGCCTTAGAACTGTTGGGATACTCAATAGATGAAGGCGGGTTCATAGTTCTAATACAACCATTGGATGCCGAAAGAGAGATTACCAAAATTTTGAGCGAAGCAGCAAAAGTTGACATAAGCGTAGCAGAAAAACTACTTCCAGAGGATAGTATAAAGAAAGCGAAAGAGTGGCTGAAGTGTATGTGCTGATCTATTGCATCGAAAATTCCCTAAGAATGTTCATCAAACACGTCTGCACCCATCAATATGGAGATAACTACATAGACAAAATTCAGATTTCAGAGAGATTGAGGGAAAAAATTAGAAGGAGAAAAGTAGATGCTGAAAAGAACAAGTGGTTGCCTATAAGAGGTGAAGGCTTGTTCTATCTAGATATAGAGGATTTGGGAAAGATAATTCAGAATAACTGGGAACTTTTTAAGAATTTCTTCCCTGATCAGCCTTGGATTACACAAAAAATTAAAGAAATTCAGGATATTAGAAACTTAGTAGCTCATAACAGTTATGTTGGAGAAACGGAGCGAAACTTATTGAAATTGTATTACAACCAGATACTGAAACAGATTATAGAGAACTGGAAGTTATTATCGGACTAAACGAAATGTTTATAAATACACATATTTAACTATTATTTGTGTACTAGAGGTGTATTAAATGAGTAACAAAAAGGAAACCAGAAGAATTCAGGTTGTATTTACTCAAGAACAATACGAACTCCTCCAAAAGCTGAAAGGAGAAATGGGGTCAAGCGACTCGGAGGTAGTCAGAAACATAGTGCTAAACTGGTTGATGGAGAAGTCATTTATTTCAACCACAGTAAAATCAAAACTAAAGGAGGAAAGGGAATGACTGGCTTACGACGAGAAAGTAAAAGGATTAGAGATCCAACGTGGGATTTCTCTGGAGAGAACACTAAGATCTCAATTCACGGTATTCACACTTATCCAGCAATGATGATACCCCAAATCGCAAAGAGATTAATGGAAGAATACGGAAAAGAATCAAAAATGAATTTAGATCCTTTTTGTGGCTCAGGAACAGTACTCGTTGAATCGATGCTTCACAACATCAACTCATATGGAGTTGACATAAATCCGCTTGCTATATTACTCAGCAAAGTAAAGACGACTCCAATCAATCATAGTGAATTGGAAAAAGAATTCATAAGAATATGTGATAGAATACGTGAAGCTAGGTGGAAGCCTGAAATAATACAAAAAATAGAGACTCCAAATTTCTTTAACATAGAATATTGGTTCAAGCCGAAGGTTATACGTGAACTCTCTTTCATAAAACAGATAATAGACAACATTGAAGATGAAGTTGTAAGGAATTTCTTCTACGTTTCCTTTTCAGAAACTGTTAGAAAAGTTAGTAACACTAGAGGAGGCGAATATAAACTATTTAGGATTCCAGAGAATAAATTAAAAGAATGGAATCCCGATGCCTTATCAACCTTTTTGGAGATTTCTGAAAGAAATATAAAAATGATGAGAGAGTTTTATTCTTCAGTAGATATACAAAGAATCCAGAAAGGTGAACTATGGTCTAAAGTACTAATGGAGGATATGAGAGCGAAAACATCTATTCCTGAGAACTCGGTAGACTTTATCGCAACTTCTCCACCATATGGAGATTCACGGACTACAGTTGCATATGGGCAGTTTTCAAGACTCACTCTACAGTGGCTGGATTACGACTATGACATCGTTAAAAGAATTGATAAAATATCTTTAGGGGGTATTAGACCAAAGAAAATAAAGGATGATGTCCCATCTGATACTCTCTACAATACACTTGAGAAAATATCCAAAAATGATGGTAAAAGAGCTTTAGATGTCTACTCGTTTTTCTCAGATTTTAATAAGACGGTAGATGAAATTAATAGAATTACAATGGAAAATGCATTTGTATGTATTGTAGTAGGCAATAGGACTGTGAAAAAGATTAATATTCCTACAGACATCATACTCTTTGAGCTTTTTGAGGATAGAGGATACACCCATCTTAAGACGATAGTTAGGCAAATTCCATCTAAAAGATTGCCTAAAAAGAGTAGCCCGTCCAACATAAAGGGGGATGCAGTAAGCACAATGAACTTTGAGTATATAGTTATTTTAAAGAAGTAATTTACCTTAAATAAAATTTTACTCAAAATCGATTAATCTTTTTTGTTTTCTTCTCTCTGCATTACTCTCTGTTCCCATCATACTCGCAACTTTTTCAAAATCAGACTCTAAAAGATTAACTTTTGAAGAAAATAACTCAGGCAAGTATTTTTCTTGAGTCCTAAAAGCAGTACCACGATTTCTAACGTAATTGTTTTTCTTAATATGCATCCTGAGGTCAACTACAATAATATCTTGCTGGAGGTATTCTATGAACTTACTTTTATTCACACCCTCTAAATAATACGCAACATTATACCAAAATTCCTCTCTCCCATTGGAGTCAAATCTACGTTCCGCGATTACTAATACCATATTTGGAAATTTTCTTATAAATGCTTCACATAAGTTATCTATCCTCCATTCAGCTATTAATGTCCCATCAGTATGATATATACAATATCTATCTGCCTCGACTTTAGAAAATAAATCTTGGGAATTTGGTTTGTTATAGACAGTACACTTAAGAGCGGGTCTACTCTTAGTATCAATATATCCATATTTTAAAATTGCATCTTTTTGATTGAGTTTCCATGCATCTCTATCGAGCGTGAATAATGTTATTTTACTCGATGAATCTCTCCTTTGGGATTTTAGCTCAATATCTTCCAAATCTGGTCCAGATATATTATTTTCAGTGAGACCTATTTCCTGCTCTAAAGTGTGACCTACTCCTGTATCTCCCTTTCTTTTGGTTTTGACATATCCACGTTCCCTTAATTCTCTTATCTTCTCTATAAATTCCACTAGATTCATTTGACTCATAGTTTATCTGCTATCCAAAAATTTCATTTAGATCTTCAATTATTTTGCTTAGATTTCTAACCTTCTCAAGTCCGATATTTGGTTTAGAGACATAGTTAAAATCAAAGAAGGAAAGCATGCCCCGAAGTTGAGGCGAGTGCACTTCATCATAGAAATCAGCAGTAATAAAGCCTACAAGTACTCTTCTTTTCCCACTGAAACTTATTTTGTACTTTTTAATGGGACAAGTATCACTATCTTCGATATACTCACACTTTGAAGTTGCCATCTCGTAGAGAAGTTTCCATCTGTATGTTTGACCCGCTCTCTCTCGAAGGGAAGTTTTACAAGAATATACAACGACAGGAGCACTCTCGTTGTTGGGGTCAAAAACCATTATATCTACGTCTGGCTTTTGGGTTTCATCGCCCACGGTTATTTCTGTATACTTTTCCAAGGTTTTCTTGTACTTAGACTGCTTCGGTCTAAATGCAACTATAACTTTAGGAAGATTACCCAATAGGATGTTCTGAATTAGTGCATAAGTGATTATGCCCTGAAAATTAAGCCCTGCAACTGCAACACGACTCTGAGAAGCATCCCTGATCTCTCCATCCCTTATCTTTCTTTGAATTATCTTTTCAACATTTTCTTGAGACTTTCTCATTATCTCAGTTAAATGGTCCAGAACTATAACCCATGCTTCTGATTCTGAGAACCTTTCAGAAATAAGTTCATCCAATTTTTCGTTAAATTCAGCAATTGTAGGTTTTAAGTATTCTCTACTTTTTAAGTTATTCAGAGTAGTTCTCAATTCTGCTAAAACAGGATTTACCATTACTTCACCACCTCTTTTATAAGGTCGATTGTCACCTTCTTTCTTTTGAGTCTGTAAGCTATTCCTTTGTCTTTTTCATAGAACTTCTCTACGAGATCAGCCTCTACCAGTTTTTCAAGAGCTTTAAAAACAGATTCTCTATATTTTATATTAGCAGAATATTGTTCTCTTAGCACTATAGAAACCTCTTTGACATTTTTAGGACCCTCAGACAAGATTTTCAGGATTTTCCTACGTGTTCTTGAATTCAACGCTTTTACTACTTTCTCAACATCCATCGAGCATAGTATGTTTTGCCATTTATGTCATTTTGTTGCCTGAATGGGCAACGTTAATTCTCATAAACCGACTTAGATTTAACAAAACAAAATCAAAAAACACTCCAAATGTTGCTGATTAACGTTAGAAGACGCCTTGAAATCATAAACATTCAAGTATATAAGATTAGTAGTACCTTTTTTAGAACATCTAATCATACCTGAGGATGATATTGATGTTATCGGCAACTGTAAGGATGTACTCAATAAAGACCGCAAATGTAAAAGCAAAGAGAACAAAATAACTGAGGTAAACAATTCTTAGTCTGTACTTCATTCTAATCTTATCAAAAGCAAAACCAATGAGAATTCCGGTAATTCCCATAGGAATGCCGTAAAAATCTTGACTTTGAACATCACTTCAGGAGTCTGAACCCAAGGATTTGCTTCGTAAGCATTGGGTATGTTTTCTAGGCAGTAAATGGTTGTCAGATAATCGAGAATGTTCAGGAGAAAGAGCAATGCATACAAGGTTGCAAGAGGATAACACCTAAGCTTAAGTCCCATGCCTTAGAATCCCCCCTTCAGCTCTCCTCTGCTCGATAGCATCTTTGATCAGCCCCTCCCTTGCTAAGTACCGATTTCCCTGATTTTACTTCAACAAAGAATATTTTCCTAAGTTCTCCTTCATCAAGACCATCAAAGACGATCAAATCGATTGGAGAGCCGATGAAGCGTGCGTCTTTTGGGTTGTATTTGAATTCTGGTAGATATGGAGTGATGTGCTCGGTAATCTTTCCAGCTATTACTGCTTTGCTCTTCTCTATTGCATCTTTCCTTATCTCCTTCTCGTGCTTTTGTCGCCATTCCTCGAAAAGAATTTCAGCCTTCCTTGCTGAAGTGCTTTCAAGTTATTTTTCTTTCCACTCTTTAAATATCTGCATTGCCCTCTGCTCTATTCTGCCTTTAAGCTCAGCATACTTCCAGAATAAAATTATAAGGGCAAAGAAAAGCAAACAGAGCAGGAAAATCAGGTAATCCATTTTTATCACCTCATAATCCTCCACAAACCAGTTTTGTTCGCCTTTGCCATCTCTTCAAGCTGCAGGTAGTAATCTTCTTTCTTACACTCTCCTTCAGTGTAAACCCTCGCGTAGCCTTCTTTCACGAGTAAAGCATTGAAGTCTGTTAGGTTCTCAAGATAGACGTAGGCAAGATAACGACCGTAGTAACCTTTCAAGCCAGCAACCTCATCAAATTCGATGTAGACCGTTTTGTTATAGAGCATTGTGTATGCAAAATCCTTGGCATTCAAGCCCCATTCAGCCAGATAAGTCAGATTTGTTATCGCATTGTATTCGTAAGGCTTGTTTTTCTCAGCAATTTTCTCGGGAGTGTCAACGCCCAGTAATCTGACTTTTAGAATTTGACCACTTAGATTTGACCTTGATCGTGTCTCCGTCGTAAACGTAGATGACTTTTGCGGGATATTTGACTCCAAACTGAAGTGTTGGAGTTGGAGTGGGCGTCTGTACTGGAGCCGGAGTAATTGCTGGTGTTGGTGAAGGAGTTATAGCTGGTACTTCTGATGATGTTGGAGTTCGTCTTAGCTCCGGTGATTCAGCCAAGCAGCCTAAAACAGTTAATGCAATCAGAATGAGTAAAAACACCTTCATCTTCATAGTACTACCCTAAACTAATACTCCAGAGCAGCCATGACAACATCAGCATCGTACTTCTTTATGATGTACCTCGTCATTCCTCTTCCTTTTCTTCCCATGACAACGTCAATAAACATGAGTCTTTCAAAAAGATAAAGCCTTTGGAGAAGCAGAAGTACTTGAAAATTGAATAAAGGGTTGAGAAAATGTTGTTGAGAGTCAATAAAATCAAGCCTGAGAATGCATACAGAGGTGTCGTAAGGATTGGCAGAGATGTGATGCAAATGCTTAATGTTAAACCTAAGGATGCCGTCAGAATAACAGGCAGAAGTGGGGCTGCAGCAAGGATCTAGAGAGGTAAAATTTGCGATGATGAAATACTCATGGATGAAGTTACAATGAAAAATACGGGAGCAGAATATGGTGAAGAAGTTCTTGTTGAAGCAATCAAGCCAGAGAAAGCAAAAAAGGTAATCCTGAAGGGATATCTCAGGGAATCATGGGGATGGAGCTTTATTGCAAAAACAAAAGAAGAGTACCTGAGAAAACTGATCGAGAAAAAGGTGGTAATGGCAAACAACGATTTAGCAGTTTTACTGCCATCCGGTCTCTTTGTCCTGAGAGTTGTTGAGACCCAGCCAGCAAATGTTGTTGTGGTTGATGATTCAGCTCAAATTGAATTAGTTCTCTCAAACCTTTTTAAGGATTAGAACTATAACTGTAAGTGATTGAAATGAGCAAGCTCGTAAGGCTTATGCTTGGAAAATACGGATTGCTTGATAAAACAACCCATGAGGATAGGGAAGAGATCGCATAATAGAAGAAAGAACAGGCTACTACTGCGATGAAGGATGCTTAGCGAAGAAGAATTTCTGAGCATAGTTGAATCCGTTTTAAAGAAGAAAGGAGGAAGAGAAGAAGAGAAGAGGAAGTAGCCTATGTTTAACTTTGACTGCGGTTCGTCGTAGAATTTCTCGGATTGTCTAGAAGGGGTACCCCCACCCCCAATACCCTTTCATTCCCCACTCCTTACCTATGTGTGTACTTAGGCAAAAAATTCAAAAGATGTTTCGATTCGAGAATTTTTGAGAATTTTTGAGAGAAAAAATCTTAAATTTTCAAGAGCAATTTTCCTTATGCTTACAGAAGAGCAAAAAAGGAGAATTAAGGAATTACACGAGAAGGGGTTAAGCAGGAACAAGATTGCAAGAGAGCTCGGAATTTCTTGGGATACAGTAAATAGGGTTCTAAAATCAGCCAACTTCAACAAGAGCAAAGATCTTCTCGATAAAACCGAGAACTTTCGAGAAGAATTTGAGAGAAAATCGAGAATCTTCGAGTATGAAGTTGAACTCAAGAGGATGGGAGAGGAGATTACAAGAGAGAAAGAGCTTGCAGACGAGTACAGACTATACAAGCTTGAGATTCTCGAGAAAAAGGTAGATTGGGTAATCAAAAACATAGAGGGGTGCGACGAAGAAATAAATGCAGAAAATAAGGATGGAATTCAAAGAGACGATTGGAGTTCCTTACAAGGAGATTGTTGATGAGATGGTTGAGAGTTACAAGAAAATAAAGGAGCTCGAAAAAGAAAAAGGAATGAGCATGGAGGAGATGAGAGCATTTGTTGAAGAACACTCAGATCTGATATTAAACTTGAAAGAGCTTAGAAGACAGGCAAAAGCACTAAAAAAAGATGTAGAGTCGCTTAACAGGCAAAGAAACTGGCTTTCTAAGGAAGTTGGTTTGCTGAGGGATTTGAAAAATGCCCATGAAAGAGGATTTCAGCAAGGGTTTAATACGGCAATGCTAAGATTTGGAATTCACTACTATTGTGCAATTTGCAACCAGCCAATTTGGATCGAAGCAGGCAGCGAAGTGCACAGGGCAATAATCGAACTTCTGAGGGAAAGAGGATGGGGGCATACTTACTGCCACCAAATAGCAATGCAGTACAGATGAGATCAACTTCCTAAGCATCCATACATGATTGCCGAAACTTTGCCTTGATGTGGTTCATAGCTATTCTGCAAGCAATACTTCCTGTAAGCTCTTTACATATCTAGGACGAGGCATGAGAATCACTAAGAGTATTAAAGTGAGTAGAAGTATGAATTTGTGGAACAAATGTATAGTAGCGATAAGTTTTGACAAAACTTATTGAAATGGTAAGTTACCAAAGGTTGAACCATTTTACTTACCCCCATCAGCACCTTTTCTCCTTTTATGATCTTGATATTGTCCCCATGCCAGTCAAGAACTTTTAGCAATTTATTTGCTTAGAGATCGGGAGATCTGGAAAAAGTAGCAATTTGTTTAACAACCATCTTAACAATAGCTATAGGAGTGATCCTACTAACTGAGTTTATATACTCACAACGTTCTTCTGCAAAGGTTGAAGTCTTTAATAGTGATTCTCCAGAGAATGAATTCACATTTTATGTTGAAAATATGACATCAAGAATTTTTGGAGGAGTCAAACTTTGTATTCTACCAAGAAACAAGATAGATGGTAAGAAAGATGTCGTCAAATGTCTGTATCTAATGGATGTTGGAAATTNCCTCTTAACCGGAAATGAAAACTTCCTCAAGCCGATGAGTCAGCTTCCTAGCGGTTCCATAAGATTAACACAACTTAAATGGAAGTGCTTAGGATGACTTTTCTAGAGATTTAACAAATTGGATTTCAATTCTTGAATATTTTCTTGTTCCCATTTACCGAAATTTGAGGGATCATTCCAAAACATTTCCCAAGCTGTATTAAGAAGTTTTATAATACTGCTATCACCAAGATTTTTTATTTTGTTAGGATGAGTAAAAGGGAAATTGGACTCTTTTAAACCAATATAAAAAAGTTCAGCTATCTTCTCCATCAAATTAGTGGGATAAGCGTATAAGTATTCAGGAGGTGGTTTCATACAACGAACAAAAGGTAAACTATTCCACTTACTCTGGAGTGATTTTGCTTCATCGATGAACCCAAGTTTATTTAATCCAGTAACCAGCATCTTCATTCTAGCATCATCTGAAGGATGCGTTTTTGCAATACCATACACATCTTCAGTTTTTTTGGTTGTGAGATGAAGATGTGACCAGACGTAGGCAGGCCCTAAAGTGTAACATGCGAAAAGATCACAGAAAAATTCTTTTATCCAGTAGTCTTTCCATCGCGAGTGAATCAGCCTTATCAATTCTGGTATCTCAGAAGGACCTGTTTCTTTCATCTTCCTTGCCAGCAATTCCCTGTAATAGTTCGTTAGTATTTCTATTGCCTTAGTATAATATTCATCAACTTTTTTAAGTCTCAATTCCTCGTTTTTGCTATGCAATACTTCGTGACCAATCTCATGAAATAAATCAGGTAAATGTAGCAGAAAATTAGTTTCACTAAGTGGTACGAAAATAACTCCAGTAAAAGGTTGGAAATAGTAGTAATTAGTTGATATACATGCTATTGATGGTGGTGTTAAGGGCAGAGATATTTCCTGATGAATTTTAAATATTAACTTATTTAAATACCCTACTTCTGAGGTTTGATAGTAAAGAGCTGGAATTCCATAAGCTTCGACGATCTCCATCTCTCTTGAACATATTCTGAATCCCCTATATATGTCTCTTATATCTTCTTCGTCTCTATTTTCAAGCTCTTCCAGAAAGTACTTTAGTCTACTTACGTTATCATCAATTATTCTACTACACCTCTCTGCAAGTGCGGAGAGTTCGGGATATTTTAATGGATGTGGAATAAGCGTTTTTAAGTACAATCCCCTGTTGATCTGCTCCTCAATTATGCATTTTAGATAGTTCTTCAAATTCTCTCACCCATCCTACGAAATAGGTTTGCACATTCAGCATCTAAAGCATCGGCAATATCATCCAGAAGTTGAAAGTCACTATTAGACAGTTGAATTTCCTCTTCAGAGTTAAGTCGCTCACTCAGTTTGATTATTCTATTTTTGTAGATTTGCCATTCATACTCATGTCTGGTTTTAAGAATATCTACTATCTTGAATTCGCTTACTGAAATAGATGCTGAAAGATCTCCTTTTATAACCTCTAAAATTGGATTAATTATTTCCAGCAGTTTGTTAATAATTGCCGTCTTTTCTTTTTTCTTGATGGCCATCTCTCTTTTGATAGCCCTAATCGCTTCATCGAATTCTTTAAGCGATTTAGTGTTAAGCATTAGATTCGAAGCATATGTTCCAATATCACCCATTTTATCAATCCTCCTCACCAAATCTCAAAGCATCGTAATCGTATTCTCCTGCAAATTCCCTTAACCTTATATCCGTAATTTTAATGGAAAGAGGTTGACGGGAACAACTATCGATTTTAGTCCAAGTTAGATTGGATAGATAGAAGATGTCCTCAAGCACCGCTTTCATAGACAATGAACCTTGTTTTATTACGTGCAAAGGCATTGTTGTTCCCTTGTGATTGTATGGTGGTCCTGTGTTACAAATGAAAGCCTCATCTTCGAAGATATCATGAACGTATGTGCCTATCGTGGGGTTAAATACCAATTCTTTTTGGGCATTTGACATCTGTGTAATCTTAAATAACCTAAGTGGAACCCTAGACGTTTCTCTTATCTCCACAAATGTGCATCTGTAATCTTTCGATATTAGATCTTCGTTTGAAAGTTCCTTTAATGCATCTATTATACCATCTTTTTCTTGAGGGAACAATGTCCCTTGTCTATGAACCACTATCTTTTTTATCTCCTTGGGTGTTAAGTTCTGCTCTTCAGTTATTATTTCTACGATTTTTGATTGGATATGGCTTTTACTTAGTTGTTCTCTTTGTTCTGACTCGCTATGATGAAAGCTAATCTCTGATCCATTTTTGTTAATAACTGTAAAACCTGCTGTATTATTTTTTACATCTATACCTATTATCAAATCTGCGTTTAGAGGTGTCTCTAAGACAAAAGGCCAATAAGAATTCAGAATGAGTATTTTATTCAAAACAACGTTTCTAATATAACCTCTGTATTTTTTTATCTGTTTAGGATCAGAAGTCAGTTTCCATTTTCCATCTCCATTTGTATCGAATTCATAGCTCTCCGATGGTACAGACGTGTGGATTATCGAGACAAAAATATTTCTTTTTCGTAGTTCACGCATAACAAGGTTAGCTAATTCATCTTCTTTCTTCAATCTCTTTGATTTTATTCTTGGAATCATGATAAGGCCATATCCTGCTCGCAGTTCATTATCTTCCACGGCTTCTATGATCCTCTTTCCAATTCTGTAAACTGATTTTTGAACGGAATCATCATAGGTTACAATAGTGGGATCGTATACAATATCCTCGTTATGCTCGAATAACTTATTGATTTCTTTCTTGATGTCGCCAACGAATTCCATGCCAAAAGTTTCATGAACTGACTTGGGCAGAATGATGTACTGGCGGTCGAAGGGNTTTTTAATGTACAATCCCGCATCTTTAGAATAAAAATACTCTTTCTTAGCATTTGGAATCTCATATAATGGAATTTTAGCTGATAATATTTTGTTGTTTCCAAATTTCAAATCAGGTAACTCTAACCTTTCTTCGTCAATGATTAGTGGATCATCGGAGAGGATAATCTTGGTTGAACCAAAAAATAAATTTTTAAAGTATCTGTTTACAACAAATTTTATTTCTTCTCTTCTCATATGAGGAGGTTTAATAGTTCTATTGTGAATCTTTTTTACCAGAGGATGATCCGTAGTATAGGTTAGAGTATTAGACAAAACATTTTTAACCAATAACTACAAAATGGCTACATGGGACGAAAACCTGAAAAAGAAGTTGTTAAGTGGTTAACTGCAGAAGAA
>MTMJ01000093.1 GCA_002010045.1 Archaeoglobus sp. JdFR-22
GTTCTCGTGGTTTTTGCAATTTATGCTGCTGGAAAAAGATACTTCTCGCAGGAAGCAGGTATTATTGCTGCTCTTTTTTATTCAGTCTCGCTCGTCCAGTTCGCTGCCTTTTATCTTTTTTATTACAAGAACCTAGTCTCTGTATATCTTGCCCTCATAGCTTTCTACATGCTTAAATCAAAGAAATACCTGCCACTTATACTAACTGGAGCCGCTGGGAGCAATTCACAGACCAACCTTTCTTATCTTCGGTCTTGCATATCTTCTCTCATTTGTCGGAGATTTAATATCACCTTCGGACAGAGCTAAAGCGAGTTTATCGAAGAATTTTATTTCAGGAATCCTGATACTATCGCTTGCAATTGCCTTCTATATACCTGCTCATCTTTCTGCCTTCGCCCCACTAAAGTCAATAATCGAGTCTACAGAGGTCAAAATTCAGGAAAGCATAGAAGGTAAAGTCAGCCCTCAGAAATCTGGATCGGGTAATTTTATAACTGTAGAGGATTTCATTTATTCGTCAATGTATTATTTACCACTTGCTGTTTCTGGTTTTTTAATAGCAGTAAGAAGAAAGAACCTCAATCCGTTTCTGTTCTGGATTTCTGTTACTTCAATAATCATTTATTTCCAGCTATTTTTTTACAGTCGTCTCATCATGCATCTCGATATTGCGCTGACTCTGGTTGCTGGCGCTGGCTTTTACTATCTCCTGAAGTACAACAGAGTAATCTCTCTAATTGCTCTTGTGCTTCTTGTATCAACTGCATTTTACGCTGCTTATGAACTATCATCAGTATCAAAACCATTTGTGGATGAGGATGAAATCAGGTACATAAGCTCGCTCCAGAATAAAGAAGATGCATATGCGATGTCGATAATCAACTTCTACACGCCTTGGGTTGCAGGTTACAGCGGAAAAGAGACAATTGACCCCGGCTTACTTGACTTCAATAAATGGACTCCGATTGAATGGGACAGATTCTGGAGAACTCCTGACCCGGTTGAGACAGCGAAAATGCTCTCAATCTATGATAAACCAATCTATATCTACATCGGTAAGAAGATTCGACTTCTGAATGAGAGCAAATTCAGTGGAGACTGTTTTGAGAAGATCCTTGATGAGAATGGAGTGCAAATCTATAGATTTGGATGCTTTAAGGGCAGTTCAGATTAATACGTTTCAACCTTTAGCCCGGTTATTTCTCCAATCCACTTAAAATGCTTCTCATTTCTTGTAACTATAGCCTTACAACCATTATTTACAGCAATTGCAGCTACAATCGCATCAGCTCCCACATCTATTCCCTTCCTTGCAAGCTCACCTGCGATTTTTGCTGCAAAGACTGCATCTTCATAGCTAAAACTCAGAACTTCTAATCTTTCAACAGCTCTTGTCAATTTCTCCACTATTTTCTCTCTCCTCTCTTCATTCTTTACGCTATATGCTCCAAATAATGCTTCAAAAATATTAAAAGCTGTTGTTGCATGAATTCCCTCATCATCAAGCTTTTTTGAGATCTCTCTGATAGAATCAGGTCTTCTTATTAGATCAACAAAATAAGTTGTATCAATACATTTCATGTTCCAACCTTCTGTCTATCTCCTTCCTCATCCCAGCTACTGATTCCTCATACTCTTTTACCTCACTCAGTTCCGGATATAAGTCAAGCACTTCCATTAACTTTCCTTTTTTTCCAACCAATCTCTTTATTACATCTGAAAAACTCTCATTTTCTCTTTTTATTTTCTTTAATAGCTCATATGCACTATCTGAAAGGGAAATTGTTTTAGTCATATGCACACATATGTGTGCATAGTATTTAAATTTATCTTCAGGGTTCAGATATGTTTAAGACCCCACTTTACATTAATAGTCCACAAAATTTGAAAGGAATGCTAAATTTTTGAAGTGGATAAAGAGTAACTATCTGATGCTTCCCTGAAATTATCTAAAAAGGTCATTTATGTGGTGGATAAAACCAGTCCCATGGCTTGTTACACCTCGGGTCATCTTTTCTACCGTTTATAACCTCGGGCACAATTGTTGAATCGTTCCACGGTCTTCTTACCTCATCAGGATTCTCGTAGTCATAAAGTTTGTTGACAAAATAAACAAGCATTGCCGGTTCATCACCGACCACTTTGAAACCATGCCAGTATTTGCCGGGAATTCTCACAATCTGGAGTTTCTCTTCACTTCCTATGACTTCCGCCAATCTTTTTGTTTCTTCGTCGTATGCAACAATTTTCATTGCTCCCTTAACGACAACAAAGTAATCAATCTGACCTCTTAAATGACGATGCCACGCCCGGATTATGCCGGGGTAGCTCATCGAGAGGTTCGCTTGAGAAACCCACTCTTCTCCCAAAAACTCCATCCAGTCTTCTCTCATTATCTCAGAGAAGAACCCTCTCTCATCAGGGAACTTTTTAATGTCAAAAGTTCTGACTCCTTCTAAACCATATTCCTTAATCCTATCCTTCAAATCAACCCCTCCTGAATATTTTAGAGTACAGCAATAAAGATTCGAGATATGCAGCACTCACTAACCACTTCAAATGTGAAATAAGAAAGTTATAAACTTCATTCCCCCCTCTAACGTTCTTGATCATGGATGGAATATCGATTGAGACAGGACAATTCTGCTTGCATTTACCACATGTAAGGCAAAACTCAAGTGAGGCATTATTTTTTAATGCATTGATTAAAGCGAATCTTCCACCCATAAATTCTTCACCATAAACGGAATAGGAAGGACAGTGTATCACACAGTTTCCACATCCAATACAGTAGAAGAGCTCGTTCATACCTTCATTAATGAGCTTACTTCTACCATTATCTATAAGAATCAGCACAACTTCCTTTGGCTCCTGAACCCCTTTTATTAACTTCTTCTCTATGTCTGCGGTCTTACTAACTCCACTTATAATTTCAATAAAAGATGGCAGAACAGAGCCTGTTGCAAAGAATGTCTGAAGTTTGGCTGCATTTAAGGCATCATCTACACTCGGGTATATTTTGTCTATTCCAGCAAATATAATCCATTTCTCTGGCCTATGAATTACTTTGAAGATGTTTCCCTCGTTGTGCACCAGCAAAATTGCACCTTCAGCCGAGATTGAATTAGCACCTGTAATCCCGACTTTTGCTTTCTCTATCTTTTCCCTGATATCTTCTCTAAGAGCAGACACTATCTCTATGGGTTCTGATCCAATACTTTTACCATAAAATCTTGAAAGCATTTCAGAAATGTATTTTGACGAGAGATTGACAGCAGGCCCTGTTGGATGGCACGGAGTTTGCTTGCAAATCTGAATAACCCTATCTCCAATATCAGTCTCAATCACATCTATACCCTTACTCTCCAAAAATGAAGTAACATTCAGTTCCTTTGTCAGATTCGATTTTGATTTTACAACTACTTTTTCTTCTCCTATCTCATTAAGCAATGCAGAAAGGGCATCTTTCCCGCTATTAGCTCTTATAACCCTTATACCGTTCTCCTCAAGATTTCTTACAGCTTTTTCAAGTAATTTTTGATTTCCAACACTTCTTTCTCTAACTTCCCTTAGCTTTCTTTTCCTCTCCTCAATGTCTGGAATTCTATTTATATTGACTTGCTGCCTTTTTTTAACAAGTTCGAATGATTTTCTCATCGTTTCTATTTTTATTGCCTTCTCTACGTTCATTTTCATTTTAAATACCTCATTTTAAATGTCCTTTAAGTTGAAGATACTCTTCAAGTGCCTCTTTCCAACTTCTGTTCTCAAGTTTATTCTTTGAAGCTAAGGAAGAATTCTCAGGTCGTTTTGCTTTTGAAGGAAACTCCTTCGAGCTAATAGGTTCTACTTCAACATCAATATCAAGAATTTCAAATATTGTGCATGCAAAATCATACCAGGTGCATGCTCCTTCATTTGCGAGATGGTATATGCCATTGGTTGCATTCATCTCCACCAATGCCTTAATCTTTTTAGCAGCATCAAGAGTAAAGGTTGGAGACATCACTATGTCATTAACAACTTTAAGCTTGTCCACCTCACTTGATTTAGTGATCATTGTTTCAACAAAATTACCTCCCTTACCACTTGCTCCAGCCACACCAAAAAGACTTGATACTCTTGCTATGTAATACCGTCCAGAATAATTCTTCGTTACAACCTCACCTGCAAACTTGCTCACACCGTAGATATTGATGGGATTGGGTTGATCATCTTCATAATACGGACCTTCTTTCTTACCATCAAAAACGTAATCAGTACTTATGTAAACATTCAGAGCTCCAATTTCACTGGCAACCTTTGCCACATTAAATGCCCCAATTGTGTTCACAGCAAAAGTCTTCTCAGGATTGTCCTCACATTCATCGGTCTTGTGATACGCTGCACAATTAATAATTACTTCAGGTTTCACTTCCTTTAGCTTTAAACAGCTATCCAGACTTGCTACTTCTATATCTTGATGGGTTAATGGAACTGCTGAAGAACCAAAAACCCTTACCAAATCGGAGCCAAGCTGACCATTTGCTCCAATTATTGCAACTTTCAGAGAATCTCCCCCTTCATTGCGACCTCATTTATTATTTTATTTGCTTCTATCAAATACTTGTACCACTCTACTGTTCTGGTTTTCTTCGAGTCTGTGACCTCTCCACTTTTTAACGCATCGTAAATCTCCCTTGCTCCTTCTTTGGGAGTAAATTTCACGCTATATTTCAATACTTTCTTAATTTTATCGAAGCTTACTCTGTATGAACGCTTATCGGGATCACCGTACCACTCAAACCTGAATGGAATGTTTATAGCTTCAGCCACCATTTCTGCAAGAGGGAGAATCTGACAGTTCTGCTCATTGCTCCCCACATTGAAGATCTCCCCATTAACCTTATCCTCATCAGCTTCCAGAACTTTAAGAAAGGCTCTTGAAGTGTCTTTGATGTGTACAAAAGGTCTCCACTGTGTTCCATCCATCATAACCGGTATCTTCCCATTTTTGTAAAAACCAAGAGTCATCCCATTAATTGCTAAGTCAAAACGCATACGGGGTGAAAGGCCATATACTGTTGCCTGTCTTAGTGCAGTAACACAAAAAGAATTATCACTTAGTGCCAATGCATCGTTTTCAGACATTAAATTAGCCTTAGCGTAAGTTGTTAATGGATTTGTTGGAGAACTCTCATTTAACAGGCCATCCTGAAATCCATATATGCTACATGATGAAGCTAAAATGTATTTGCTAACATCATACTTCTTTGCCAGGCTTGCAACTCTCACCCTTCCTCTGTAATTTATCGCCATCGTTTTTTCCGGGTCAAGTTCACCAGAAGGATCATTAGATAATGCTGCCATATCTAATACCGCATCAACCCCCCTCATTATTTCGGGATCAAACCATCTTATATCATCTTTTATCAATTCAAGTTCAGGATTATTTCTTACACCGCTTAAAGTCTCTTCTCCAAAAAAGAATCTGTCAAGACATTTCACTTCGTATCCTTCCTCTAAGAGCATTGGTATCATGATAGAGCCTATATAGCCCGCACCTCCAGTCAAAAGTACTTTCATTTCACCACCTACAAATCGATTTCAGAATAATCTCCAACCACAAATTTAGTTCCTTTTGGTATCCTACTGGCTCTAACAATTTTAACATTCCTTCCTATCAGACACTCGACAAGCCTGCCCGTATTTGAGATTAAGCTCCCCCCCAGTATTACACTATCTTCAATTTCTGTCCCAGTCAGGATGCAGTTATCACCTATAGAAGTGAAAGGTCCAATGTATGAGCTCTTAATTGAGCAGTTTCTCCCAATAATGCATGGGCCCTTAATTGTAGAATTCTTAATTTCAGTACCCTCTCCTACATAAATTCTACCAAACAACCGTGAATTTTCCTCAGTTCCTTGAACGTTTTGTTCAATATCATCAAGCACAAGTCTGTTAGCTTCCAGAATATCCTCAGGTTTTCCTGTATCCTTCCACCAGTCTTTAACGATATTCGACTTAACCTTATACCCATTTTCAATAAGCCACTGTATTGCATCCGTAATTTCAAGCTCATTTCTCCAAGATGGTTTTATGTTGTTAACTGCTTCAAATATAATTGGTTTGAAGAAGTATATTCCAACCAATGCGTAATTTGAAGGTGGCTTTTTGGGTTTCTCAATCAATCTCTTCACAGATCCGTCCTTTCGCAAATCAGCCACACCAAATTGTTGAGGATTCGGAACTTTGGAGAGCAATATACTTGTATCACTTTCATTTTTCTTAAATTCATTAGCAAAATCTACAATTCCACTTTTCAAGATGTTATCTCCCAAGTACATAACAAAACTTTCATCACCTATATAATCTTGTGAGATTTTCACGGCATGGGCTAAACCCTCTGGTTCTGGCTGGTAAATAAAATCTATATCAGCATCCCAGTTTCTACTGTTTACCGTTTCAATAACCTGCTCTTTATTTGGGCCAACTACAACATAGACTTCTTTTACTCCAGCTTCAATGACATCTTCGATAGCATAGAACAGAATGGGCTTATTTGCAACTGGAATCAACTGCTTCTGCTGAGAATATGTTAAAGGTCTCAATCGTGTCCCATGCCCTCCTGAAAGAACAAGTCCTTTCATTTTTCACCTCAAAAATTCATCTCCCACCTTTCTTCATCCTGTAAAGAATCTCCTCCATAAGCAATCTGTTCGATCTCATCATATCTGCGAGCATGCCAAAAATTATCGTTATTACACCGACAGTTATCAGAACAACTGAGAGCACGGCACTTGGCAGATATGGTGTAACTGCTCCTGTCTTAAAGAAGTGAAGTAAAACTCTTGTACCAAATACTAAACCAATAAATGACAGAACTGAACCAATTATCAGAAAAACTCTCAATGGATATGTATCTCTGTACGTCCTGATAATAGTCAACCCCGCTCGCCCAGCATAATTCCATAAATTTGAAATCAATCTCGAACTTCCCTCTCTTCTCCTGAATTCAACAGGAATCTGCTCCACTTTCAATCCATTGTTTACCGCCTGAATAATCGTCTCCTGAACGTAAGTGTATTCGCCCAGCAAATTCATTTTTAAAGCTGCTTCTCTTGAGAAAGCTCTGAAACCTGTCTGTGCATCTCTTACAGGAAAGCCGGAAGCAAATCTTGTAACCCACGTTGCAATTTTATTCCCGATCTTTTTGCCCAAAGGCATGTGATCAAGGTTGTTTATCTGTCTATCGCCAAGTACAAGGTCTACCTTTCCACCTATGACAGGTTTTACAAGTTTTGGAATCTCTTCTGGATTATACTGGTTGTCAGCATCTATATTTACGATGACGTCTGCTCCAAGTTCTATAGCAGCATCAAGACCTTTTTTAAATGTCTGCGCCAGACCGATATTTTTTCTATTTGAAATAATATAATCTGCTCCCGCCTTCTCTGCCACCTCCACAGTATTGTCGGTAGACCCGTCATCTATTACAAGCACCTCGACCTCAGAATTGTTAATAATTCTGGGAACTTTTCTGATTACCTCACCAATTGAATTTTCTTCGTTGTATGCCGGCACCATCACAATGATTTTCATTTGATAATACTTAATTACAAACTTTATAAATTCTATTGGTCGTTGAAATTATAATCATTATTAAAAAAACTTTAAACCAAAAATATTTTCTCATAATTTATTTGACAAAGAAAGAAAAAATTTATATACCGGAAAATTTTCTCGCAAAATCTACATTGAAGTAGAATGGTGGGTAACCCCGGGGGTCTTGTTAAATGAAAAATCACTCATTGATACTGCTTCACCTGTATGATATTAAAAATGGAGAGCACAACTCCAATATTTTTGGAGGAGAACTGAGGTTCAAAATCGAAGAACTGAAAGAATCTGATAAAGCAATCTTGAGACTAAAGGCATCCTCAAACGAGCTTATGAGGATTGCAAAACGCAGTGTAATCAAAAGGGGATATATGCTCAGTGAGACCTTTGGGTGTACTTATAAATCCGAGATTGATGGTAGAAAGATTCTTGTAAATATCTTCAACAGGGAGGATGAATACGTCATTCTTTATTATTCTGAGAACGATGAGGTTTATATGGCATATATAAAAGACGGTAACTTCAGAATTTTGAATGTAACTAACCCGGACATCGTAAAACTGTGCTATAATAAAGATTGAAAATTGATTATAGCGTCAAAGTAAAATTTGCTCGTCATTTCCGGATATTTTTTAAGGGGTTAGAGATGAGTGGAGATAACATGAAGTACCTCAGGTGGGATGAAACATTGTTCAGAGACCCTGATGTTTTCGACCCGGATTATCTACCAGAAGAATACCTTTACAGAGAGAGTCAGCTTTCTCGATTGAAAGCAAATTTAAAACCCGCTATCAGGAAATCCCGTCCGGTCAGCACACTCTGTCTTGGTCCCCCAGCAACTGGTAAAACGACAGCTATAAAACTTCTTTTTAACGAACTCAAGGAGTTTGAAGATGTAATCTGTGTTTATGTGAACTGTCAGATTATCAACTCAAAACAACAGGCGTTTGCAAAGATTTTTGAGAAAGTTTATGGTTATTCACTCCCCTCATATGGAACACCGTTTCTCAAAGTTTATTCAAATATCATGAAAAAAGTGGTGGGGGAGGAGAAAGTTCTTGTGGTTGCACTTGACGACCTGAACTTTCTTTTAGATGATTTGGTGGTTAATGAAATCATTTATGCCCTGCTGAAAGCACATGAGGAGGTTGAAGGTGTTAAAATCGGTGTTATTGGAATCGCAACAGACATCAAGCTCACAGCGAGGCTCGATGAGAGAACTGGCTCAATCTTCCACCCTGATGAGATCTTCTTCTCACCATATGGAAGGGACGAGATAAGGGACATTCTCAATTCAAGGGCTAAACTGGGATTTTATCCCGATGTTCTCACTTCTGATGCTCTGGAGATGATCACAGACTTAACATTTGAGAGTACCGATTTGAGGATGGGTCTGTATTTGCTTAAAATGTCTGGACTTGAAGCAGAGAAACGTGCATCAACAAAGATTGAGATAGAGGATGTTGATAGAGTATCTGAGGGTGGGAAAAAGGTATTCCTCAGAAAACTGCTCGGAGCACTCAGTGAAGATGAGAGGTTGCTTCTCAGGGAAATATATTCAAGAGATAATCTGACTAGCGGAGAACTGTATGAAGAATTCAAAGAGAAAATGAAGATGGGTTACACGAAATTCTATGAAATGCTCAATAAACTTGAGACCATTAAACTTATAGACACAAGATTTGACCAGAAAAAAAGAGGAAGGACGAGGACGATAATAAAAAGATACAACAGCGAAGTTGTCTTAAATGCCCTGAAAGATAATTGAAGATTCTGTATTTGAAGGTGTAGCTGATGGGGAGTAAAAAAGGCATCAAGTTCGAGAGGGAACTCATCCACAGGTTATGGGAGAACGGATTTGCTGCAGTGAGGTCTGCCGGGAGTGGAGCAGCCAGATATCCCATGCCAGATATTGTTGCGGGCAATGGAGAAAAATTCATCGCATTTGAAGTGAAAAAAAGGGAAAAAATGCCTGTGTATCTAACAGGGAGGGAGGTCAAGGAGCTTGCAATGTTCTCGAATCTTTTTGGTGCAGAACCTTTTATAGCTGTAAAGATTCCCAAAGAAAACTGGAGATTTTTCAGCATTGACGGTCTGAAAGAGACTGAGAGTAGTTATAAGATTGATGAAAAAATTTTTAAAAATGGACTCGAGCTGGAAGATGTTTTGGGGGTGAGATTATGAAATTACTTGCTCTTGGAGATATACATGGAAAAATCTGTCATCCGGGAGAAGAGGTAGATGCTGTCTTCATTGCCGGAGATTTCACGAATGCAAGAGATGATGAATTCGCAAAGAATGTCCTCGATATGTTCTCATGTGACATCTTTGCAGTCCCGGGAAATATGGATAGAAGGGGTGTTATCGAGATTCTTGATAGTTACGGAGCTAACATACACAGAAGAACCAAAAAGTTTGCCGGTATCAACGTAACGGGTTATGGGGGAAGCAACCCAACACCCTTCAACACACCCTTTGAGATTGAGGATGAAGTGATAGCAGAACACCTCTCAGAACTTGAACCTGCTGATATTGCTTTATTCCATGCACCTCCTTATGGCTACTTTGATGATGTTGGTGGTTACTCAGTTGGCAGCAAGGCTATAAAAGACTGGATTAAGAGAAATCAGCCTGCAGTAGCAATCTGTGCACACATACATGAACATCAGGGTGTAGCGAAGATAGGAGATACACTTCTTATAAAGGTTGGAATGGCATCTAAAGGCGATGCTGCTCTAATTGAACTGAGGGGAGAAGAAATTATTATAAGGTTTATCAGATAGCATTGCGACCCGGAAATTTTAATGTTTTTACTTCAATTTTTCAAGCCTTGCATTATCATCAAAAAGCCCCGTCCAGACAACCTTATATCCAATTTTCTCAAGAACATCTTCCGAAACACTGTATCTGTCGAGAACTTCTTTTACATCAGAAAGGAGTTCTGGTTCCATGACGTTTACTTCATCTCTTATTTTCTCAAGCAAATCGACTTTAATCGCATGTGTGCCTGCTACAGCATATCCATTTGCTTCTGCAAGTCTGATAAGTTCCGGCATAGCGATCCCTTCCTCAATAAACTCATTCAGATTAACAACGTCTCCCTCCAATTCAATCTCATCTATCTCTGTCCTGAACTCTTCATTTATCTTTTTGATGACAGCGTTGTATGGTATTTTACTGCTGAAGAGAATTACATCTCCAAAAGTTTTATCAATCCCGTAATCTTCTCTTGCAATCAGTATCAACGGGATTTTAAGTTCTCTTATCTTTTCAACTTTCCTGCGTATATATTCTGAAGTCCAGAATCCAGCAATCTCAATATATACCTCTTTATTTTCTTTTTTTATCATAAAATCAGGAATATAAGCATACTTACCCGCCCTGAATACGCCCGGCTCTCTGAAAATCTCTATTCCGGGTTTAATAGCCTTAACCTTTCTTGAGAACTCTTCCTCGAGAGAGGAGTCGTATGATATACTTTCTTCAACTTCCGGAAATGACTCCTTTCTTGAATCATCCAGTTCGAGAGTGAAAATTTTGTTTGCAAAGGAATCAAGAACCTCTGCACTCAGATTCCACTTTTCAGCCCTCACAATCGCCGGTATAAGTTTTGCCATTGCTATTCCGTATCTTCTGGTCATTTTGATGATGGAAGCTGCGCCTGTAATCTGCACACTGTCATCTTCGATTTCGTACATAAGACCAAGATACTTTATTCTCCTGAATATTTCCTTGTGATTTGATGATGTCCAGAAAGATAGTCTAAGAGAATCGAATACAGCGGTCTGAAGAAGAGATAGATTGTATTCTTTTATCAGTTCTTCCGGCTCAAAATCGGGTATTTCTTTTAAAATTTGCTCCTCCTCCCTGTCAGCAAAAATAACGTTCTCAATCCTGTCAGGAGCGACATCAAAATGCAGTGCAGCTTTTTTGATTAACTCTTCTCTCTCAGACTTTGTAGTAACATAACCTCGAAGAAAGAGATATTTCCTCACTTCAGCAGGATTTAACTCTGCAGATACCTCAAAAGTGCATTTTCTTTCAATAATGCGGGCAAAACTTCTGACCTTTTTGTAATTTCTTGCATCTTCCAAATCCTTTAATTTCTTCTTAATTACAGTGTATTTCAATCCTTTACTTTCTTTAAATATTCCGATTACTCTGTCAGCCAGCTTCAGCTCACCCCTGTCAGCAAATCTCGGGAATATTTTACCCTTTCGCCTTGTCACTTCAAGAAGCTCCCTTGGAAGCATGATCCACCTTCTTTGAAGACTTGCCCTTCAACTTACTCGACCTGCGTCTGGATGTATATATTTCAGATGTGTCGACAGATACAAGCTCGTATAACATTGCATTCTCCTTTTTAGGTCTTAAAACCCTACCGAGACGTTGAATAAATTCTCTTGCACTTCCGCTCCCGCTCATTATTATCCCGACATTTGCGTCCGGCACATCAACACCCTCGTCAAGAACCTGACTGCTCACAACAGCTTTGTAACGTCCTTTTTTAAAACCCGCTAAGATTTCTTTCCTTTCTTCCTTTTTTGTTTTGTATGTTATTGCCGGGATGAGGAAAAGCCTGGAAATCCTATAAACGAGGTCGTTGTGGCGGGTAAAAATGATGATTCTGTCACCTTTATGCTTCTCAAGCAGGTCTCTGAGCTTCTTCAATTTGTTTCTTGAGTTGAATGCAATTTTTCTTGCGGTATCCCACGCTCGCAGTGCCTCATAAGCTCGTTCATCGAATCCAGTCCGCATTACAACTTTTCTGAAGTCTTCAGGACTTTTCAGAATAATATTTCTTGACGAGATATAATTTTTGAATACGTAAATATTCTCATCATAAATTTTCGTTTCTTCCGGAGTTAAAGGCACTGAAATTCTTTTCAGAACATAGTTTGCGAGATGAACTCCAGCAAGATCATCTGCTCTCAGCTCAAAAATTTTTCCACCGACAAGATCAGGTAGAAACCTGTGTAAGCCATCTTCCCTCTCATAGGTTGCAGTTAATCCAAGACGATAGGGAGCAGCCGACATTTCAGCAATATTTCTATACGACTCAGATGGCAGGTGATGTACTTCATCAAATACTATCAGGAGAAACCTATTCCCTATTTGTTCAATGTTGATATAAGCAGAATCGTATGTAGAAACCGTAATAGCTCTTAAGTCCTTTTCTCTTCCTGATAACTCTCCACAATCAAAAGGAATTTTCTCCTTCCACTGATCGAGCAACTCAAGTGTTGGTACAACAACAAGGGTTGCCACGTTCAATTCTTTAATAATTTCCAGAGCTACATGAGTTTTTCCAGACCCGGTAGGAAGCACAACAGTTCCCTTTCTGTCTTCCATCCACCTCTCTACCGCCTCTTCCTGATATTCTCTCAGCTCAAACTCTGCATCAAAAAATGGGCATGGTATGGGTTCCAAGACATCATCTTCATATTCGATGTCAGACAGATTAAGATACGAAATTATTTCTCTGTATTTTCGGGCTAAAGCTCGATAGCAACCCCCTCTCTCATCAAATTCAGCATGTGGAATGTGCGCATCCCCCTCAATTTTAATTGTACCTCTGTCAAAACTCAGCTTTGCAAACACATTTTAGCTAAAATTTTGGAGCAAAAAAACTTTTGGAATTTTTTTCCATTTAATTGAATAAAGAGAAAAAACTCATCAGAATAAAATGAAAAAAAATTTATATAGTTTTTTGTATAAGTATATTTTACCTAAAAATGAGGATGTGATGGTGATGGTAGAAGAGTTCTCCAAGCAAGAGGAAAAAGTAATAAAGTTGCTGGCGGAGGCTGGTTTGAATAAAAATATTGCAAAGGTAGTTGTGTTCCTCTCAAAAACTGGCGAGGCAATTGCAAGAGATATTGAAAGGGTTGCAAATCTGAGACAGCCTGAAGTAAGCCTTGCCATGAAGGAATTAAAGTCATGGGGCTGGATAAAAGAGAGGGAAATAAAGAAAAAAGGAAAAGGAAGGCCTTTAAAGAGTTATAAGCTTACGCTCGATTTTAAGGAGAGGGTAGCTGAATTAATCAAAAAGAAAAGAGAGGAGCTCAAGAGAACTGAAGAAGACCTTATGGAACTGGAAGAATTCGTAGGGTTAAAGCGATAATATTCTGTCTATTTTTGTTTTTCTTCTATTTTTAGCTGGTCTATTGTGCATTCTTCAGCTACTTTGTCACTCCTGAGTCTGAGGAAAACAGGGGATCTGAGCTTCTTATCCTGCGTTACTTCAAGAAACTCTACTTCACAGACATACTTCGGTTTTACCCAGTGAACTTTTCTTTTGAAATTGTTCTGCATTAAAGTCTCAGACTTACAGGTTTCATTCTCCCTTAAAGTCTTGGAAAAACTCTTTATAAACTCGTTACTGAATCCTGTACCGACATTTCCGACATGAACATACTCATCTTTTTTGAGTAAAACAAGAACAAGTGAGCCAAAAAAATCTGCCCTCCTACCTTCTCCTTCGAGCCACCCGGCTATAATGCAGTCAACTGTATTTCTTTTCTTTATTTTAATCCATTCAGAACTTCTCTTTCCTGACTGATACTTGCTGTCAATCTTTTTTGCGATTATACCCTCAAGTCCCGCATCGACAGACAATCTGTAGAATTGCTCTCCCTTCTCCTTTATAAACTCGGAAAACATTATATGGGATGTTTCACGGCTTATTTTTCTTAAAATCTCTTTTCTTTCAGACAGGGGCTCATCTGTAATCCACCCCATTGTGTCTGTATAGAGGATGTCAAAAGCGAAATAAACTGCAGGAGCTGTCCTTGAAAGAATATCAATTTTCAGTTTACTGTCAACCTGTTCCCTTCTTTGAAGTAATTTAAACGATGGTTTTCCACCTTCCAGGACGACTATCTCCCCGTCAATTATGGCATTCTCTTCAAGAAATTCAAAAAATTCAAGTTCAGGATAACGTTTTGTGATATCAGCCAGCCTTCTGTTCTGGAGCCTGACTCTCTTCTCATCAATATCTACAAACGCTAAACACCTTGTTCCATCCCATTTCGGTTCAAAAATATAATCCGGGCTGCTGAAAGGTCTTCCTCTTATTGCGAGCATCGGTATTATCTTTTTATCAAACCAGTTCATTTTACGTACCTTTCCTTGACAGCTTCAATGCCCTTTCACTCACGCTGAGAGCGCGAGGGACTTCCCTGCACCTCTGCAAGCGAAGATTTAAGAGCATCGACAAGAGATTTTGCCGCTTTAACCTCTTTGACAACAGATACTTCCTTTCCAGCCATCTTTGCCTCAATAAGTTTTATCAGGCCCTCCTTGTACTCGTCCCTGTATTCTTCCTGTCTCAGTGGTTTTTTCATTGCATACAGGAGCTGTTTAGCAAGCTCAAGTTCCTCTTCACTTACATCGACGCTTACATCCCATCCGGGGATTTCTGCAGGACTTCGTATCTCGTCAATATAATGGAGCTGGGCAAGTAGCAATCCTCCCGAAATCTTCGATTTAGGAGTTTCCACAGCAGAGCTGGGTGAGTTATCAAAGCTTTTAAGAGCGATAAGACGCTCTCTGTTCCTCAGAGCCACCTTACCTATCCCCATACTGTTCGTGGAATTCATAACCTCCTTTAAAATGCAGTAAGCCTTTTCCCCTCCTTTTTCCGGAGAAAGATAGTAAAAGTTATTGTAGTAGATTATGTTAAGCTCTACTGGGTCGAAAAACTGGTTGATTTCAATGTTCTTGACAGTCTTTAAAGGAATTTTTGAGAAATCTTCATCCGAGAGAATAACATATTCATTTTTTGAGACTTCGTAGCCCTTCACAATTTCATCCTTTGTAACCTCATTACCGCACTGCTCACAGATTTTACGGTAATGGATTTTCCCTCCATCTCTGGAATGGAGCATATTGAACTTTATTTCCTTTGTAGTTGTGGCAGTGTACATTTTAACCGGGATTGAAACAAGTCCAAATGAGATTGTGCCTCTCCACACTGCCTTCATAATTACTGTTCTGTTGAGAATCAATAAAAACCTTTTTTGATATCTGTGATACCTCCCTAGCAAGTTTGAATTGAGTACTGGTTTAAGTGAAGAGATGGGCCCGCGGGGGTTTGAACCGACCTGCAGACAGGTCGATCATCAAAATGAGGTATCTGTGATACCTCCCTAGCAAGTTTGAATTGAGTACTGGTTTAAGTGAAGAGATGGGCCCGCGGGGGTTTGAACCCCGGACCTTTCGCTTTCTGAGGTGTTTGAGAGCACATTATCAGGCGAACGCTCTAACCAGGCTGAGCCACGGGCCCCCTTCAACAATCAAAGGAAATTCATCTGAACTCAATCAGGTTGAATGTTTTGTTTGAGTGACCACATCATTTAAAATTTTTCATTGGTTGCTGTTCTACATGCCACTACCTCAAAACTGCCCCTTCATCAGCTGAACTCACCATTTTTGAATATCTTGCAAGATAACCTTTAAGTTCCTTTCTCTGAATGACCAGTTTCTCCCTTCTGGCTGCAATTTCATCTTCATCCACCAAAACATTGATTTTTCTTGCAGGAATGTCAATTGCAATTTTATCACCATTTATGACAAGAGCTATTATTCCACCTTCTGCAGCCTCAGGAGAAATATGCCCGATGCATGGGCCTCTGGTTGCACCGCTGAATCTCCCGTCAGTTATAAGGGCAACTCTCTTATAACCCAGACCGGCTATAGAAGCAGTTGGTAACAACATTTCTGGCATCCCCGGAGCCCCCCTGGGCCCCATGTACCTGATGACAACCACATCCCCTTCTTCAATCTTCCCGCCAAGAATTGCATCTATGGATTCTTTTTCAGAATTGAAAACCTTGGCATTACCTTCAAATCTCTGCATGTCCTCGCTTACTGCGGCAGCCTTGATGACACATCCTTTTTCTGCCAGATTCCCATAAAGAATCGCTATTCCACCTTCCTTACCAAGAGGATTTGTAACATCACGTATTATACTCTCTCCTCTCTCAAATGCCTTTTTTGCTATCTCATAAAGTCTGAGACCGATAACCGTGGTTTCATTATGGAAGTAATCGAGTGCTTTCTTAACAATCATGGGTACTCCACCGCTCTCATCGAGTTCTGAAATAGTGTAGTTACTTGCCGGGTCAATTGAGACGAGATGAGGTGTCTTCCTGCTGATTTCATCAAATTTATCCAGATTCAGTTTAATTCCCGCTTCTTCTGCAATTGCAGGAAGATGCAGAACTGTGTTTGTTGAGCCGCCAATAATCATATCCATTGTTATTGCGTTCTCGAATGAATTTTCAGTCACAATGTCCTCAGGTTTGATGTCGTACTTCACAAGCTCAACAACTCTCTTTCCACTATCTTTGGCAATTCTCAGCTTTCGTGATGAGCCGCATGGAGAAGTGGAACAGTAAGGTGCACTCAATCCCATTGTCTCAGTCAGAATTTGCATTGTGTTTGCTGTATAGAGGCCTTGACAGCTTCCACAATAAGCAGCGCAATAATCCTCATACAATCTCAACCTGTTTTCATCGATTTTTCCAGCTTTGAACATTCCTGCAGCCTCAAAAGCGGTTTTGATAGTAACGTTTTTCCCTCCAATTTTTTCTGCAGGCATAGGCCCTCCTGTGACTGCTATTGCAGGTATGTTGAGCCTCAGAATAGCCATCAACATTCCCGGGATTATCTTATCACATGAACCAACTACAACAAGACCATCAAAGCAATGTGCCTCAACCATGCTTTCTATTGAGTCGGCAATAATCTCTCTTGAAGGCAGCGCAAATCTCATTCCGTCATGTCCCATTGCAATACCATCACAGATACCTATAACCCCAAATTCAAAAGGCACTCCACCTGCTGCACATATTCCTTCCCGAACTGCTCTCGTTAACCTGTCCAGAGAGAGGTGTCCGGGCACAATATTGTTGTATGCATTTGCTATGCCTATAAACGGTTTATCAAAATCATCCTCAACGAGCCCAACAGCTTTAAGAAGGGCTCTGTGTGCAGTTCTGTCAACACCAACCTTTACTTCATCACTTCTCATGATGACTGGATTGTATGGCAATATTTAAAATTATTCAAATCCCCGGACTATTTACAAATCAAAGTGATTTTACATGAGAAAATCAATAATAAATAAAATAAAAATTAAAAATTAAGTCCTGAGAGCCAATTTGATGTCCTCAGCCTTAACAGTCTTTCTTCCAGCGTGTTTTGCCACTTCAATAGCCTTTCTTGCAATGTTCGATGCCCACTCTTCAAGGACTTCTGCCATTGCTTCTCTTGCATCCTCACTGACCCTTTCAGCTCCAGCATTTCTTATCAATCTGTCAATTGGGGCAATAGGCAATTCAGCCATTTCAACTCACCTCCTACAGTATTGAGACTGGTTATTTAAAATATATATAGTTTTCGTATGAACTTCTCTCAATCAGCCCAAATTCGTTACTGAATTAACAAAACAAATTAGATTACTGATAATGTCCTGCTGAACTATACAATAATAAAACCGATTCTCCACTAAAAGTTATTAAATCACAATGCATATATTAGATAGGGTGCTTACAAAATTACCAACAAAATACCAATTCTAACATCTCAATACTCTAAATAACAAACCCATATAACTCCCTACAAAAAGATACATAGCC